>CAYMAR010000360.1:0-3809 GCA_964388465.1 uncultured Desulfobacteraceae bacterium | reverse complement strand
GTTGGACGGGGTCGATCTGCAGATCGATGCCGGGGAGCGCATCGGACTTTTGGGCCCCAACGGTGCGGGCAAGTCGACGCTGCTGCGGATTCTTCACCGGGAGCTCGCTCCGGACAGCGGCGGCATCGAACCCCGGCCCGGGCTGCGCACGGCGCTGCTGCCCCAGGACCTGCCCCCGAATGAAACGTCCTCGGTTTTCGCTGTCGTCGCGCAGGGGCTGGGACGGCGGGGCAGCCTAACGGCCGAATACCGTAAGGTCTCCCGACAGATGGCGGCGGGAAACGATCCCCGCGTCGCCCGGCGGTTGGAACGCCTTCACCAGGAACTGGATGCCGCGGCGGGCTGGGATGCGGAGCGGGACGTCGACCGGATTCTAAGCGAGATGGGGCTCGATGCCGATGCCCGTTACGACCGCCTGTCTGCGGGGATGAAACGCAGCACGCTCCTGGCACGTGCGCTGGTGGCCCAGCCCGACCTGCTGCTGTTGGACGAGCCCACCAACCATCTCGATATCGCCAGCATCGACCGGGTCGAGGCTCTGATGCTCAAATGGCCGGGATCGCTCCTTTTCATCACCCACGACCGCGCGTTGCTGGAGCGCCTGGCCGGACGTATCGTCGAACTCGACCGCGGCCGTCTGACCACCTGGCGTTGCGACTATCCCACCTATCTTCAGCGCCGGGAGGCGTCCCTTGCGGCCGAGGCCCAGGCCAACAGACGCCAGGACCGCAAACTGGCGGCGGAGGAAACCTGGAAACGCAAAGGACTCAAGGCCCGCCGGCGGCGCAACGAAGGTCGTGTGCGGGCACTGAAGGCGCTGCGGGCCGAGCGGCAGGCCCGGCGCGAGGCGGCCGGCAATCCCAAGATGCTGGCCCAACAGGCCGAGCGCAGCGGCAAACTCGTCCTGGTGGCCGAAGACGTTGTCTACCGGTACGACGGGCAGGCCCTCATCCGTTCGTTTTCAACTGTGGTCATGCGCGGGGACAAGGTCGGCATCATCGGCCCCAACGGCTGCGGCAAATCGACCCTGCTAAAGATTCTGCTGGGCCGGCTGGCGCCGCAAGACGGAATTGTGCGTCACGGCACCCGCCTCGCGATCGCCTATTTCGACCAGCTGCGGGCGCAGCTTGACGAGACGCGCAGCGTGCGGGACAACGTGGCCGATGGCAACGACAACCTGGTGATCAACGGGCGTCGCCGGCATGTGTTGGGCTATCTCAAGGATTTTCTTTTTACGCCCGAACGCGCCCGCAGCCCGGTGAAAGTGCTATCCGGCGGGGAGCGCAACCGGCTGTTGCTGGCCAGGCTGTTCGCCAAACCGGCCAACCTGCTGGTCCTGGACGAGCCCACCAACGACCTGGACCTGCAAACCCTCGAACTGCTCGAGAATTTGCTGGTCGCCTTTGAGGGCACCCTGCTCCTGGTGAGCCATGACCGGGCCTTTATCAACAACGTGGTCACGAGTACCCTGGCGTTCGAGGGTGGCGGCCGGGTGGCTGAGTACGTGGGCGGCTATGACGACTGGGTCAGGCAGCGGCCGGCGCCTCGGGCGACTGCGGCCATGCCGTCCAGACCAGCGGTGCCGTCCCGGCGCGAGCGGCCGCGTAAGCTGACCTACCGCGAGAAAGAAGAGCTGGAAACGCTGCCCGGCAGGATCGAGGATCTGGAATTCGAGCAGACCGCCCTTTGCGAGACGCTGGCCGATCCGCAATTTTACCAGGGGGAGGGCGAGGCGGTGGCAGATGTCCGCGGGCGTCTGAGCGCCGTCGAAACCGAGCTGCAGGCCGCCTACCAGCGTTGGGAAGAATTGGAAGCCGTCGGGCAACGGATCGAAACGAACCCAGCCAAATGAAAGGAAAACGCATGGCCACTGATACCGACACCCACCGCAAGACGATCGGCTATATCCTCTGGATCTTCGGCTTCATGGGGGCCCACCGCTTTTACTATGGCCGGGCAATTACGGGGACGATCTATTTTTTTACGCTGGGGCTGCTTTTCGTGGGCTGGATCATCGATCTTTTTCTGATCCCCGCCATGGATGCGAAGGCGGATCAGCGGTTCACGCCCGGGCCCCTGGACTACAACGTGGCTTGGATCCTGCTGACCTTTCTGGGGGTGCTGGGGATTCACCGCTTCTATATGGGCAAATGGCTGAGCGGCGTCATCTATCTGCTGACCGGTGGGCTTTTCCTGGTAGGCATTGTCTACGACTACTGGACACTGAACGAGCAGTTGACGTTGATCAACGGGCGCACGCAGCGCATCTGACAGCGGGGCCAAGAAATGCCTTCGTGGGCAGTTTCGTACGGCGGCGACATGCCGTGCGCCCAGCGCTGAAGTGGCCAACGAAGTGAGCTGCCCCCCAACCGGATCAGGCCCCATGGAGATCGTGCTGGCCATATTCGGGAGTGAAGGCGATGTGCGGCCCAATCTGGCCCTGGGACGCGCGCTCCAAAACCGGGGCCACGTTGTCCGGGTGCTCGCCTCACCCGACAGCCGGAGCCTGGCCGCCGCGGCCGGATTGGCCTTTCAGCCCGTGGGCAGCGACGTCCGGGCCCTGATGACGGCCAACGCCCGATATTACATTGACCGGCCGGTGCGGGCGACGGGTCCCATGACCCGGGCCCTCAAAACCGACCTTCGCCGACAGTTCCGCGAACTGCCCGGCCTGATCGGCCGGCCGGATCTGGTGATCGGCTCCGGCCTCATGCTTGCGGGATCCTCGGTGGCCGAGGCTATCGGGCGGCCCTACTGCCACGCCATGTTCGCCCCGGTCGCCCTGCGCTCCCGGGCCCACGGCCCGGTGGTTTTTCCTTTCCAGCGCGGCACCCCGTTGCTGAATCGCCTGCTGTGGTGTCTGGCCGACGCCGGCCTGAATTTAAGTCTGCGGGGGGTGCTGAATCGCAGTCGCCGCCGTCTGGGCCTGGCGCCCGTGACCAGTGTCAACGGACATCTGGCCGCTCGTGTGCTGCTGGCCGTCGATCCCGAACTGGCGCCGCTGCCCGCGGATGTCGCGCCGCCCTTTGCCCGGACCGGCTATTGGCATCTGGTTTCCGATGCCGGGCTGCCGCCCCGGGTTGAGCGTTTTTTGGACCGGGGCCCGCCGCCGGTCCATATCGGCTTCGGCAGCATGGGGGATCCGCACGGCCGACGAACGGCCCGGGCGGTGGAGCAGGCCATTCGGTGGGCGGGTGTGCGCGCCGTGGTGCAGGCCGGCTGGGCCGGTCTGCAGGTCCGGGAAAGCCCGCAGGTGCTGGCGTTTTCCGGGCATCTGCCGCACGACCGGCTGTTTCCGCACGTGGCCGCCGTGGTGCACCACGGCGGGGCCGGGACGGTGTTGACGGCGGCACGCGCCGGGGTGCCCCAGGTGCTGGTGCCGCATCTGCTAGACCAGTATTACTGGGGACGCCAGGTTCACCGCCTGGGGTTGGGGCCCCGGCCGCTGGCACGCCGCAACCTTGACCCCCGGGCCCTGGCGGCCGCCCTGCGGGAGGTGGTCGACGACACCGGTTATCGGCGCCGGGCCGCGGCGCTGTCCGTGCCGCTCAGGGCGCGCGACGGCGTCGTCGAGGCCGTGCGCCTGTTGCCCGCGTTGGTCGCCGCCTGATATCTAGCAGCCTTTCCAGACCGCCTGGCGCTTGTTGAGAAAGGCGTCCACGCCCTCGCGCGCATCTTCGGTCACACACAAGGACGCGAACATTTCGTTGGAATAGACCAGGGCCTCAGGCAGCGGCATATCGGCCATGCGGTCAATGGCCTGTTTGCCCATCTGCACGGCCACCGGGCTCTTGGCGGCCAGTTTGGCG
>CAYMAR010000359.1:1542-3831 GCA_964388465.1 uncultured Desulfobacteraceae bacterium | reverse complement strand
GGATTGAACACCATCCGGCCGTCATGCTTCTTGATCGTAATGATAATCACGTTGAAGTCGCGGCGAATATTGGAATCGAGCAGGCAGAAGTCCCGCAGGGGCGAATTGGGCTTGACCCGGAGTTCCTCCACTTCGATATCGGCCGACTCGTCGGCAAACGCCAGCTCCAGAAACTCGATCACCGTGGGACGCAGAATGGCATGGGCCATACGGCGGGCCCCGAGATCATAGGGCGAGACGATCTTGTCGGCCCCGGCCGCCCGCAGCGTGCGTTTGGCGGAATTCAGAATGGCCCGGGAGACGATGAAGATATCCGGATTGAGTTCGCGGGCCAGCAGGACCATGAACACATTGTCGGCATCGGCGCCGACCACGGTCATGATACCCCGGGCCCGGGTGATGCCGGCGCGCATGAGCATGTTCTCATCGGTGGCCGCTCCCAGCAGATAGAGAACACCGTCCTCGTTCATCACCGGAACACGGGATTCGCTTTGCTCGATGACGACCACGTCCAGGTATCTCTGGATCAGAAAGTGCGTCAGCGCCCGGCCCATGCGGCCATAGCCGCAAACGATGTAATGTCCCTGCAACTTATCGATCTGTCTATCCAATTTTCTTCTCCCCAGAACAAGGCGGATGCGCCCCTCCACCAGAAATTGGATGATCGCACCCACCACGTAAAGGAAGTAGCCGACCCCCAGGATGATGAGCACCAGGGTGAATATCCTCCCGGGGACACTCAGGGCCTGAACTTCACCGTAGCCCACCGTAGCCAGGGTGATCACGGTCATATAGAGCGAATCCATAAAACTCCAGCCTTCGATCAGCATATAGCCCAACGAACCCACTGCCAGCAGAGCAATGGAAAGGCACACGGATATAATGGCCTGGGTGACCCGCTCCATGCGGCGATCCCTTGGTTGGACAAACCAGCTGATGCGAATGGCGGACGTTTGGAAGATTGCTTAGCACTTCAGAGGCGATATGGACAGCAATTATCTTTCCGGGGCGGCCCGCGTCCATCGGGCCGGCGTCACAAAGGCTCCGGTGCCGGGCAGGCGCGGCTCGTGCTCAAGGGGAAAGGATGGACGGCATCGGGCGCGACCGGACGCAATTGCGGCCCTCCGACTTGGCCTGATAGAGCGCCGCGTCGGCGGTCTGCAGGAGCCTTTCCATCGATCCGCCCTGACCGGGCACCGCCGCCGATATCCCGATGCTCATGGTCACATGGGCGGCCACGGCCGAGCGCGAGTGGTCGATCTGCAGGCCGCTGACCGCACGCCGGATGCTTTCCGCCACGTGCAGCCCACCTTCTAAAGGGGTGTTGGGCAGGATCACGGCGAATTCCTCCCCGCCGTATCGGGCGGCGAGATCAGCCGGACGACGCACGTTGGCTTCGATGGCCTGCGCGACCGACCAGAGGCAGTCATCCCCCAGCTGATGGCCGTAATAGTCATTGTAATTTTTAAAAAAATCAATATCGCTCAGGATCAGGGCCAGGGGTTTGCGTTCCCGCTGCAGGCGCCGCCATTCCTGCTCCAGGCAAGCATCGAAGTGCCGACGGTTGGCAATCTGGGTCAACCCGTCGATCGCGGCCACGCGGGCGAGCTCCCGGTTGGCATCCTGCAGCGCCGCCTCCGCCTCTTTGCGTTCGGTGATATCCTTGAAACTCCCCACCACACCGATGAGCTCGCCATCCAGCCCGAAAAAGGGGGACGCCGTCAGGATGAACGGTACCGTCCGGCCGGCCGGATGGCATAACTCCGTATCCGCTTCCACCCGGGCAGCCCCCTCACGAAATTTTACCAGGGGGCATCCGGGCCCGCTACACAGCGAAACCGGCATCACCTCGTGGCATCGCCGCCCGACGGTCTCTTCAGCCGTCGTATCCAGCAGTTTAAGCATGGCGTCATTGACACGCTTGACCCTGTGGCGTTTGTCGACGATCCACATGGCATCGGGCGAGGTGTCGAAAATCTGGCGAATCTCGAGTTCCAGAACCTCAGCTTTCACGGTCATTGCGTTGGCCGTCCCCAGGGCGGCTTCATAATCGCGGTAGACGGCTTCAAGCTCGACGTTCTTGGCCTGGAGACGGCGGACGCGGCTTTCCAGGGCGCGCTTGTCGGTTTGCAGATCCAGAATCTGCCGCTCGAGGTCCTCGATCCGGTCCGGCCCAGCGACCGCAGACGCATTGTTTGCCTGGATAGCGATAGATGGCTCTCCTCAGATGATCCGCCCCGACCACGGGGAGAAAGATTGTTTCTGAACGCGGGCGCTGGGCGGCGGCAC
>CAYMAR010000359.1:0-1442 GCA_964388465.1 uncultured Desulfobacteraceae bacterium | reverse complement strand
AGGGAGATATGCCCATGGAACCCGAAATCAAGCGGATTTTGTATGCCACCGACCTTTCGTCCAACTCGGTCTATGCCATGCGTTTTGCCAGCAAAATTGCCCGGCAGAACGAAGCGCGCATCATTATTTTGCACGTTATCGAAAAGGTTTCCGCCACCGCGTACGCCCTGCTTTCCTCCTATCTGGATGAAGACCAGATGAAAGCTCGCGTGCGGGAAGGGATCGACCACCAGGTCGGGCAGATCCGCAAACGTCTCGATCTGCTGTGCGAAAAGGAGTGCCGCTTTGATCCGGATCTGGTGAAACGGGTGGCTCGGATCGAAGTCCGCGAAGGCTACCCGGCGGACGAGATCCTCAAGGAGGCCGACACCGCCAACGCCAACCTGATTGTCATGGGAACGCACGGCAAGGGCATGCTCGAAAACACATTTGTGGGCAGCGTGGCCCAGCGGGTCATGCGCCGATCCCGCCGGCCGGTTTTTATCGTGCCGCTGCCCAAAGGCCCGATCGATGTCTCCATCGAAGGCGCCCAGGCCCCGTCGGCCTGATTAAATCGATACCCAGGTGCCGCTGCGGGCCGAGAGCAGAAGGGCGTCGAGGACCTGCATGTTGGCGACCGCATCCGCAAGCGGAATCGGCGCGGGCGTGTCGTCGAGGATGGCCTTGGAAAACAGATCGCCCTGGAGGGTATAGTGGTCACAGACTTCGAGCCGGATTTCCTCCGTTCCGGTGCCGGACTGGTACCACAGGCGACAGGGACGGTCGGGCGGGGCGTTGAAGGGAATCTCGATCTCAATCCTTCCGTCGGTACCCAGGATATTGACCCGCTGGTAGGAGGCCAGCTGGGTGCCACAGGTAAAAGTGGCCGTGCCGGCGCCAAAAACCATGATCCCCGAGACCTGGCGGTCGGTCTGGAAGACGGGGTCCATCTCCATGACGCCGCAGACCCGCAGCGGCTCGGCCTCGAAGAGAAGGCGGGCCAGCGAAATCGGGTAGCAGCCGATATCCATCAGTCCGCCGCCCCCCGCGTCGGCCCGATTGCGAATATTGTCGGGGGCCACATTATAGTAGGCGAAAAAACTCTGAATCGCGCGCAATTCACCGATTTTCCCACGGTCGACGAGCAGTTTGGCCCGCTGCCACTGGGGATGGTGCCGGTACATGAACCCTTCCATGACTTTCAGGTGGGGCGACGCGTCGGCGGCCGCCAAAAGCCGGCGGGCATCGGCGGCATTCAGCGCCAGGGGCTTTTCGCACAGCACGTGTTTCCCGGCCGCCAGCGCCTTGATCGACCACTCCACGTGCAGGTGATTGGGAAGCGGCACATAGACGGCCTCGATGCCCGCATCGGCCAGCAGCTCCTCGTAGGAACCGAACGCATGGGGGATACCGAGGCGCCTGGCCGCCTCCCGGGCCCGATCCCGATCACGCGAGGCAATGGC
>CAYMAR010000358.1:1206-3847 GCA_964388465.1 uncultured Desulfobacteraceae bacterium | reverse complement strand
TGCTGGTCGGGCTTTTCCTGGCGTTCTGGGCCCTTGTGAAGGGGCGCGACCGCTCCGAGGCCCGGCTGTTCGCCCTCATCTGCCTGTGGATGTCGCTGCTCTGCCCGGCCTTTATCAGCCATCACCTGATGACCGACAAAGCGGCCATCATCGCCCTCGAGCGGTTGATCCACTTTTTCTACGTCTACATTCCCTTTATTTTGCTGCTGTTTTTCCACCGGGTGCTGGGCATTCGCCGCCGCGGCCTGGGCATCGCCTGCCTGGCCGCGAGCTTCATCCTTTCCCTGACCACTTTTTCGGACATCTACATCAGCGGCCTTAACACCTACAGCTGGGGTTACATCGCCAAGGGCGGGCCGGCGTTCCAGGTGTTCGGCCTCTATAGCTTGATGCTGGTGGGCTACTGCATCCAACAGCTCTTGCAGCGGCTGCAGCACGAACGCAACCCGGTCAAGATCCTCAAGTTCAAATACCTGCTGCTCTCATTCGGGTTGAGCGGGTTCTTGACGTTCCTGAACATCCCGGCCATGAACGGCATCGATTTCTATCCCCTGGGCAACCTCACGTTCATCCCGCTGGCGGTCATGGCCTACGGTCTGCTGCGCCACCGCCTGCTGGACATGCGCCGCATGCTGCGAAATACGCTGCTGTGGCTGGGGGTGTCCTCGCTGGTCCTGCTGCCCAACCTGGTCCTTTTCGTGTGGCTGCGGCAACAGCTGGGGAACTGGTCGCCGCTGGGCCATTTTCTGTTCATCCTGGTGTGGTTCGGTTTCAACCTGCTCTATTTTTTCATGATCCAGCCGCGGATCAACCGGGCGTTCAACCGCCACCAGACCGATCTCGTCGAGGCCCGGGGGCATTTTCTGGAGGAAGTGGCCCTGCTCAAAAACCTGGACGACCTCTCGGCCGCACTGGCCCACGCTCTGGTCAGCCAAATCGGGTTTCCGCACGCGGCCGTCCATGTGCGCGTCGAGGGCCGGCGAGGGGTTTATCGGTGCGCCGACGGTGAAATCGTCGCGCTGCAGCGCACGCTGGAGCGTTTCGTGGTGCGATACGGCCGCCTGATCGAACGCTTTCGCCTCCCGGCCGGATCGGAACAGCAGGCGCTGCTGGCCTTGTTCGAAGACACCCGGAGCGCCTACCTGGTTCCCATGATCCAGGAACACCGCCTGCTGGCCGTGATCATGCTCCCCGAGAAGACCGACCGCCTCCCGCTGAACAGCGACGAATCCCGTTTCATTCGCGAAGTCATGGCCGCGGGCACCATCGCCCTGTTCAATTCAATGCTCTACCAGAGCGTGAGCGATCTGCGCGATCGACTGCAGACACGCAAGGCCATCCTGACCCAGGAGATCCGCGACCGGGAAAAGGCCCAGCGTTCACTGGCCATACGGGAGCGCCAATACCGTCTGCTGGCCGAAAACGTGATGGATGTCATCTGGATCATCAACGCGGACGAGGGACAATTCACCTACATCAGCCCCTCGATTGAACGACTGACCGGATACACACCCCGGGAGGCGCTCACAATGCCGCTGACGCGTCTCCTGACCCCCGCCTCGCTCGACGAGGCCCGGGCCCAGATCCGCCCCCAGGTGCTTTCCGCCGGCACCGGCGGTCAACGGCCAGGCGAAGGCACCTCTTGGCTGCTCAATACCGAAATCGAGCTCGTGCGCAAGGACGGCGCTACGGTCTGGACCGAAGTCAGCGCCGGACCGCTGCGGGAAAAGGACATCGCCTATACCGCCATCCTGGGCGTTTGCCGCGACGTGACCGAGCGCCGCCGCAACCAGGCCCTGCAGCAGGCTAAAATGGCGGCGGACAAGGCCAACCAGGCCAAGAGCGAATTTCTGGCCAACATGAGCCACGAGCTGCGCACGCCGCTCAACCACATCATCGGCTTCACCGAACTGGTGGCGGACCGGCATTTCGGACCGCTCAACGAAACCCAGGCCGACTATCTTCAGGACGTGCTGAACAGCAGTCAGCACCTGCTCGAGCTGATCAACGACATCCTGGATCTCTCCAAGGTGGAGGCCGGCAAGATGGCCGTCGACCCGAGCGAGTTCCAACTGCTGGAAGTGCTGGAGGGCAGCCTGACCATGGTCAAGGAAAAAAGCCTCAAGCACGGCATTCAATTGGAGCTGGATACCCAGCAGGCCCCGGCGACGCTGCGGGCCGACAAACGCAAATTCAAGCAAATCCTCTACAACCTGCTCTCCATTGCGGTTAAATTCACCCCCGACGGCGGCAGGGTGTCACTGGCCGCGGCCGCGCACCCGGGCCATAACGGCGACGGCGCTGCGGTGGCGTTCAGCGTGCAGGACAGCGGCATCGGCATCGCGCCCGATGATCTGGAACGCATTTTCAACACCTTCGAGCAGGTGGAGAGCTCGGCCGCCCGGCAGTTCGACGGCACCGGCCTGGGGCTGGCGCTCTCGCGGCGGCTGGTCGAAATGCACGGCGGCCGGATCTGGGCCGAAAGCGAAGGCCCCGATCAGGGCAGCCGCTTCGTCTTTACCCTCCCGGTCGACACCCCCGTTGAGCCGGATCAGATGACAGGAACAGCATAGATATGGCACACACCGTATTGGTCATAGAAGACGACCCCCTCAACATGAAACTCATGCGCGGGCTGCTC
>CAYMAR010000358.1:0-1106 GCA_964388465.1 uncultured Desulfobacteraceae bacterium | reverse complement strand
TCATGCTGCGCACCCGATCGGAAACGGCTTTCGGTAAAGGCCATGGCCCGCTGGCCCCCGCGCCCGGCACGCCACACCGCCAGCACGTCCTGTTGGTGGAAGACAACGACAAGGACCTGCGCCTGCTCAGCGGCCAGATCGAAAACGGCGAGTATGACCTCAGCGTGGCCCATGACGGCGAGGCGGCCCTGCAGATGATCCTGGCCGGCGGCGTCGATCTGGTGCTCCTGGACATCTTCCTGCCCGGGATGGACGGTTTCGAAGTCTGCCAGCGCCTCAAGGAAAGCGCTGCCACCCGCGATATCCAGGTGGCGCTGATCACCTGTCTGAAGGACCTCGAGGGCAAGATCAAGGGCATGGAGCTGGGGGCCGACGATTACCTGGTCAAGCCCGTGGACGGACGTGAATTGAGCGTCCGCATCAAGGCCCTGCTGGCCAAGAAGTCCTATCTCGACCAACTGCACGCCCACTACGAACAGGCCTTGTCCTCGGCCATCAGCGACGGCCTCACCGGGCTCTACAACCAGACCTATTTCAAGAAGTATCTCGAACTGGAACTCAAGCGCAGCCTGCGGCAGAATTATCCCACGAGCCTGATCATGCTCGACCTGGACGACTTCAAGGGTCTCAACGACCGCTTCGGCCATCCGGCCGGGGACCTGGTTCTGCAGGAAAGCGCGCGCCTGATCCGGGAGGCGATCCGGGAAGTCGACCTGGCCGCCCGCTACGGCGGGGAGGAGTTCGCGGTGGTGCTGCCCTATTCCGACGCGCAGGGCGCCCGGGTGGTGGCGCGGCGTATTTTAGATGCGCTGTGCGCGCTTGATTTGGAGAATGCATCGGGCGCCCGACTGGGTGCGATCACCGCCAGTATCGGCATCGCCGCCTGCCCCGACAACGCCCGGGACGCGCGCACCCTGATCCAGCAAGCCGACGCCATGCTCTATCACGCCAAGCAAAACGGAAAAAACCGGATCGAAACGCCCCCGGCCTAGCCCGAACCCGCACATCCGGTCCCGGCCGCGGCTACGTTACAGCACCGGTCGTGCAACCCCCTGTTTTTGATGGTTTATACCTGCCACATTGGCATTCTTGTGCCTGTATTGAAA
>CAYMAR010000357.1:0-3851 GCA_964388465.1 uncultured Desulfobacteraceae bacterium | reverse complement strand
GTTCTGGGCCCAGCACTCGGTCGAGAACCGCATGTCGACCTGCGGGGTCTGGGCCATAACGGCGACGGAAGCCGACGGCCCCGAGGCCGACTGGTCGGCCCCGAGGCGGCTGTGCGACGGGGTGATGATGTGCAAGCCGATCGTGCTGTCGAGCGGCGAGTGGGCCCTGCCGGTGTCGTTCTGGCACCGCCGCGAGGCCGGCAGCGCGGGAATGGTCGTCTCCAGCGATCACGGCGCCACCTGGAACGAGCGCGGCGCGGCGGACGTGCCGCCCGACATGCGCTGCGCCGACGAGCACATGCTTGTCGAGCGCCGAGACGGCTCACTGTGGATGTGGGTGCGCACGAACTACGGCCTCGGGGAAAGCGAGTCGACCGACGGCGGCGCCACGTGGAGCGCCCTGGTCCAGTCTGCGGTGCCGCATGCCAGGAGCCGGTTCTTTCTCCGGCGGCTCGCCTCGGGGCGCCTGCTACTGGTGCGCCACAATCCGGCCAACGGCGACTTCGCCGACGGCGAGTCCAAGGGCACACGTTCCCACTTGACCGCTTATCTCTCTGAGGACGACGGCGTCACATGGAACGGGGGGTTGCTGCTCGATGAGCGCACGCGCGTCTCCTACCCGGACGGTGACCAGGCGGAGGACGGCACGATCTTCATTACCTACGATTTCGAGCGCACCGAGGCGCGCGAAATCCTGATGGCAGCATTCCGCGAGGAGGACATTCTGACCGCGCGGCGCGAGGCGCCGTCGGTTCGCCTCCGGCAGGTCATCAGCCGCCCGCCCGACGGCCCCTCTTCCCAGAAGATGGAGGCGAGTACATACGATCCATTCAAGTTCATCAGCCGTCCGCCCGCCCCCCCCCTCTTCCCAGACCGCAGACTCATCAGCAAAGGACTGACGATGGACAGGAACAACATCCAAGGCGCAAAGCCTGACTACAGAATCCGCATGAAGAAGCTGATGGTCGTGATGATGGCGATCCTGGCTGCGGACGCCGCAACGTTGGGCGTCGCGAAAGGAGAAGAACCAGTGAGTCCAAAGAAGCAGCAAGGCGAGGTATCGTTGTCACAAAAGTCCCCCGAGAGCACCGCCGCCCGGATTGAGGAGACGTGGAAGCACAACGCCTACGACGATGCGTTCTTCTTCGGCGCTCTGCTGAACCTCGATGCGCCGGGGTTGGATGCCGTCAAGGACGCGGCGCGTACCGAGGACTGGGCCGGCGCCCGACAGGCGCTGCTCGCGTACTTCCGGGCCCGCAAGGCGCCGCGCCTGACGCCAAACATCCTGCAGTTCCGCCACCATCCCCCAGCCGGTATCGGCGCAATCGAGGCGGCCGAGCGCGCGCTGAATCGCGAGTTCTGGGTTCGTGACCGCTGGATAACGTTCGGACACCCCATTGCCTGGCGAAAGCCCCCGGTCGACAGCCCGCACGATCTGCTGAATTACGTGCACCAGCTCAACCGCATGTATTTCCTGTCGGATCTGGCTGCGGCCTTTCGCGAAAGCGGTGAGGAAAGATACGCCAGAGGCATGATCGAGCTGCTCGACGAGTTCATCGACGGGAACCCGCTTCCCAAACTCAAGAACTACGCCTACCCGAAGCAATACGGATGGTCCCAGATCAGCGCGTCGTACCGGTTCATGTACACCTGGTCCAACGCGATGCTGGCGCTGCTGGATTCCCGGGCATTGACCCCGGAGACGTTTGTCAAGTTCATGAAGGCGTTACATCAGAACATCGAGTTCGTGCGGAAACATCACGTACGAGGGGGCAACCATTGCACATTCGAAGTCGGCTGCCTCTTTATGGCCGGCGTGCTCTGGCCGGAATTCGCCCGGTCGGAGCACTGGCGCGAATACGGCCTGGAATGGCTGCAGCGCCAGGCCGGCCGGGAACACTATCCGGACGGCTTCATCAAGGAAATGTCATGCAGTTATCACTCGTCGTACGGCCTGCTGGTGCGGCCCATCGAGTTTGCCCGGTTCAACGGGGTCGAGGTGGATTTCCCGGCCGAGTACTTCGATGTCGTGCGCCGGGCGGCGCGCGCCCAGATGCTGATGCTGAAACCGGACGGGACGATCCCGCGCTATGGCGACTCGGTCGGACGCGACAAACGCGACGAGGTCCTGGAATATGGCGACGCGCTCGGTGACCAGGAGATGCTTTGGGTGGGATCGCGCGGGCAACGCGGCAGGAAACCGTCCGTCACCTCCTACTTCTTTCCCGATGCACGCTACGCCATCATGCGGAGCGGATGGGAGGAGGATGCCGATTTCCTGATCATGGACTGTGGACCGGCCGGTTCGAATCACCGGAACAGAAACCAGTTGGCGGTCGAACTTTGCGCGCGCGGTATTCACTGGATTGAAAACCCCGGATACGGTCGGCGAAACAGCAGTCCCTTGTACCGGTGGCGGGCGCAGGACTCCCGCTCGCATTCCACGCTCAACATCGCCGGCGCCTCACAACAATACAACAAGGATGCGGACGGCTACATGGTCAGCGATCCGGCGGGCGCATTCGACTACGCCGTCGGCTGGTACAAGGGCGGATACATACGCATGACCAACGATCACCAGGAGACGGGAAAACCGATTACAGGCGTCCGCCATACGCGGCGGGTCCTCTATCTGAGAGGCGAGTACTGGCTGGTCGTTGACAGCCTGGACGGCGACGTGGACGGTGACACCGCCGCGAACATACGCTGGACCTTCCCGCCGAGCCAAGCTGGCTTCGACCCGCAAAGCAAGCGGGTGTGGACAGAGCAGCAGGGCAAGAGGCTGCTTATCTCGTCGGCCGATCCGGAAGCCCTGGAGGTACGTATCGCCGAAGGGGAGGAAAAGCCGTACGTTGGCTGGTGGTCACCGGGGACCCAAGCGCGCCGGTACGAAACCCTACCGGCTCCCGAGGCCATCATAACGCGAAAAGGGCCGCTTCCGCTCTGCTTCGCCACAGTGCTGGCGGTCGAGGATCCCGGCACGGCGAGCCCTCGCATCACGGCCTCGTCCCTGAGCAGCCGCGCTTCCGGCCGCATCCGCATCGAGCACGCCCGCGGCTGCGACCTCGTGGCCATCGCCCCATCGAAAGGGCAAGCTCTGACCGTGGAAGAAGTGCCGGCCTTGAGCGTGGACGCGAAACTCATGCTGGTGCGACTGGATCGCGAACAGAACCCGCGGCTGATCCATGCGACACATGTTAAGTCCATTCAGTGGCACGACACCGTCCTGTGGGAGCAGGAAAAACCGGCAGACGCCCTGAGCGTCTCGTTCAAAAACGGCGAGCCGGTGGTTGCCACACCCACAAACGATGCCGCCAGGTGAAAGGCCGGCGAGCTGTAACTCTTGGAGCGATACAGAACATGAGTATTCTGGTGACCGAGGAATCGCGTGAGATCGAGGCCTTCTTTGCCGCTCAACTGACCGGCGCGACCCCGCTTCTCACCATTGGCGCCCCCGCCGTCGACGGCAACACCATCACCGCCACCTACGGCGACGAGCGCCCCCTGCGCAGCGCCGCCCTGGTCGTCACGCCTGACACGTGCCGCTGGCCTGAGCGCGAATGGCATGTTTTGTCGGCAAGCACCGATCCCCAATCACGTCAGGTCTCGGCCGTCCTGCCCAATGGCGTGACCGCCGCGTATCTGAGCATCACCTCTAAAGACTGGTTGACGACAACATCGGATATCCATCTCCGCAGCACTGGCGCGCGCCCGCGCCGGTGTAGCCTTGATCCGAAGACCCAGAATCGCAACTCCAGGTTGGACGCGCAGAGACAACAGGAGACCCATCATGCAACGCCCTGAAACTGACGGCTTTGGCTATGCCTGGACCCCCTACCGCATCGAACACC
>CAYMAR010000356.1:0-3853 GCA_964388465.1 uncultured Desulfobacteraceae bacterium | reverse complement strand
GCGCGTTCCCGCAAACACAGCGGGCGGCCCGCAGGCCGCCCTAAAAATGCGCTTGTGCTATTTATTCGACACTACGCCGTCGTGCCCATCGCCTCGTCCCGCAGCACCCGCCGCAGCACCTTGCCCACGTTGGAGGTGGGAATCTCGTCGCGGAACTCGATCAGCTTGGGGCGCTTGTAGCCGGCCATGTTCTCCTTGCAGAAGGCCCGGATCTCTTCCTCCGTACAGGTCTGGCCCGCGATGACCTTGATGAAGGCCTTGACCGTCTCCCCGCTCTTCTCGTCCGGCACCCCGACCACCGCCGCCAGCTCCACCTTGGGATGGGTGAAGAGAATGTCCTCCACCTCCCGGGGATAGACGTTGAAGCCGCCCACCAGGATCATGTCCTTCTTGCGGTCGGTGATGACGATATAGCCGTCTTCGTCGATGTGGCCGATATCGCCGGTCAGGAAGTAGCGTTGACCCTCGATTTCCCGGAAAACCTCGGCGGTTTCGGCCGGCCGGTTCCAGTAGCCCTGCATGACCTGGGGGCCGCTGATGGCCACTTCGCCGTCCTCGCCGCGCGGCATCTCGGTTTGACTGGTTTCGACATCCAGGATCTTGATGTCGGTACCCGGCACCGGGAACCCGATGGAGCCGATCTTGCGCGTATCCGCCCGGGATGGATTGGCCGTCGCCACCGGGGCGGTTTCACTCAAACCGTAGCCTTCGAAGATGATGGCGCCGGTCGCTTCCTCGAAGCGTTTGCAGACTTCGGGCGGCAGGGGGGCCCCCCCGGAGAAGCAACCCATCAGCGAGGTTAAATCGAATTGGTCGATAAGCGCGTGGTTGGCAAAGGCCACGAAAACCGTGGGCACCGCCGGCATGAGGGTCGGGCGGTGCTTCTGGACAATTTTTAGCACCTCGGTGAAGGGCGGGTCGCCGGCCCGGGGGTCCGGCACGCAGATCAGTCGGCTACCGGAGGCACAGGCCGAAAGCATGGCCACCGTCATCCCGAAACTGTGGTAAAACGGCAGCACCCCCAGGTAGCAGTGAAAACCGCCGGTGCGCAGATTTTCCGATGGACCCCCTTCTTCGTGGGCAAAGCGGGCCCAGACATTCAAAGCTTTGACGTCGTAGACAAAATTGGAATGGGTCAGGGCCGCGCCCTTGGGGACGCCCGTGGTGCCGCCGGTATAGATGATCAGGGCCAGGTCCTCGGCCGGATCGATCGTCATCTCGGGGGGCGCGGGTCTGGCGCCGGCCACCACGTTGTCGAAGAACAGATGACCCGGTTCGTAACTTGCCGCCTTGGGGATCTTGCCCAGGAGCCCCCCCAGAAAACCCTTGATCCAGGGAAGATAAGACTTGACGCTGCAGATCACCACGGTTTCCACGGTGGTGCCCTTCACGGCCTCGACCGTGGTGGGGTAGAACTGGGGGTGATCCATGCAGAACAGCGCCTTGGCCCCGGCATCGTTTAACTGGTAGTTGAGCTCCGAGGGGGTGTAGAGCGGGTTGCAGGTGACGCACACCGCCCCGGCCTTGAGGATGCCGAAATAAATCTCCGGGTAGTGCGGCAGGTTGGGCAGGAAAATGGCCACCCGGTCGCCCTTGACGATTCCCTGGGCATGCAGGAAGTTGGCGACGCGGTCGGCCGTGTCCTTGACCTGGGCATACGTGCGGGCGGCATCGTTGAAAATGGTGTAGGTTTGGTTGGGATAGTTGGCAGCCGCATCATCCAGAATCGTGAACAACGGTTGGTCGTAATCGCTCAGATCGTGCGGTACACCTTCGGGCCAGTGGGGCGTGGGCCAGACGTGGTCGGTCATCTTAACTCCTCCTGTGGATTGAAGATTAAGGTGTCGGCGACGCACTCGGCAACAGATGACGGGGGGAGATACGCTCTTTAAATACTGAATCGCGTTCAGATCTGTCAAGCCCAACTCTCGACGGGATGGCGGAAAACACACCGGCGGCCGCGACGCGCATCAGCCGCCGGCATCCTTCCAGGCCGGAAAGGCCTCCCGGTAGACTTCGAGATCTTCGCGCGAAAGGGTCGTGGTGAAGACATCTTCGCGGTCCTCGCAGTGATAGCGTACACCCCCCTGGGCGTCGATGACACTGGAGTCCCCCCGGTAGGCCAGGCCGTTGCCGTCGGTGCCCACGCGGTTGACGCCCACGACATAGGACTGGTTCTCGATGGCACGGGCCTGGAGCAGCGCGCGCCAGTGCCCGGCCCGCGCCGCAGGCCAGTTCGCCACGAAGAGCGCCACGTCGTAGGCGCGGCCGCGGTTGCGGCACCAGGCCGGAAAACGCAAATCATAGCAGATGAAAGGGCGCAGCGCCCATCCCTTGACGGTCACGGTCAGCCGTTCGCGGCCGGCCGCGTAGACCTTGTGTTCGCCGCTCATGCGAAAGAGGTGCTTCTTGTCATAGGTCAATACCCGCCCGTCCGGCCGGACCCACAGCAAACGATTGTAAAGCGCGCCGCCCTCGCGGATGATGACGCTGCCGACGAGGTCGGCCGCCAGCTCGCGCGCCAGGGCCCGCATCCATTGGAGGGTCGGCCCCTGCATGGTTTCCGCCAACGGGGGGGCGTTCATGGTGAACCCGGTGGAGAACATCTCGGGCAGAATGACCAGATCGGTGCGGTGCGCCAGCGGCCGCAGACGCGCTTCGAACCGCTCGCGATTGGCCTGGCGCTGCTCCCAGACGAGTTCGCTCTGGACGAGGGTCAGGGTCAGATCCGACATAGCTTGGCAACGGCCTCTTCAAGGGTGTGGTCGTGCTTGGCAAAGCAGAAACGCAGGACCCGATCGTCCCGGCGGTCGTGGTAAAAGACCGACGGGGGGATCGCGGCCACACCGTATTCGGTGGTCAGACGGCGCGCAAAATCCACGTCCGCCTCGGTGGTGACGGCCGAATAGTCGACCATCTGGAAATAGGTGCCTTCACAGGCCAGCGGCCTGAAGCGCGTCGCCGCCAGCAGCTCCCGGAACCGGTCGCGTTTGGCCTGGTAGAAACCGGCCAGGGTCAGGTGATCGTCGCTCGCGCTCAAATGGTCGGCCAGGGCCATCTGCACCGGCGTGCTGGTGGCGAAGGTCAGATACTGGTGGATCTTGCGGAATTCGGCCGTCAGGGCCGTCGGGGCCAGGCAGTAGCCGACCTTCCATCCGGTGGCGTGGTAGGTCTTGCCAAAGGAGCTGATCACGAAACTGCGGTCCCTGAGAGTCGGCGAGGCGACCATGCTGAGGTGGGGCCGGCCGTCGAAGACGATGTGCTCGTACACCTCGTCGCTGACCACATAAAGCCCATGCCGCTCGGCGATCGCCCCCAGCGCGGCCACGTCCTCGGCTGCCAGAACCATGCCGGTCGGATTGTGGGGCGCGTTCAGCATCAGGCACCGCGTCCGGGCCGTAATGCACCGGGCGACGGCATCCCAATCGATGCGGTAGCCGGGAAAGGACAGGGGCACGAATACAGGTCTTCCGCCGTTGAGACGCACCACCGGTTCGTAGGCGTCATACGCCGGCTCGATGATGAGCACCTCGTCGCCGGGGCGCACCAGCGCGGTCACCGCGGCATACAGCGCTTCGGTGGCCCCCGAGGTCACCGTGATCTCCGTCTCCGGGTTGCAGCGGGCGCCGTGGAGCGCCTCGACTTTGGCGGCAATCGCCGCACGCAGGGCTAAAACCCCCTGCATCGGGGCGTACTGGTTGTGGCCTGCCTGCATGTAGTGGGTCACCCGATCGATCAGCGCGGGACTGACGTCGAAATCGGGAAACCCCTGGGAGAGATTGATGGCGCCGGCCTCCTGGGCCAGCTGGGACATGACCGTAAAAATGGTCAGACCCACATCGGGTAGTTTTGA
>CAYMAR010000355.1:0-3856 GCA_964388465.1 uncultured Desulfobacteraceae bacterium | reverse complement strand
ACGTCCGTCCGTCCTGGTTGACCGCCCGTGCTTTGCTCCGACTCCCTCCGGAATTTGCATAACAAACCAAAAACTTTGACAATTCGAAAAAAATTCAGCTAAGATCGCGCCAATTTTCATCATCCTTGGCGAAATCGGCTGTTCCTCGACCGCCTTATTGGCCCTCTCGGACGCGCCCCGCACGCTTGCCGGCGCCGGACCGATTCCGCACACAACACGCAAGGCGTTTCCAAAGCATTGCATTCAGAACGCGGGATGACGCCTGACGTTGCGGCCCGATCGAGACCCCTCGGTCCAGGAGTAGATCCGATGCCCCCCCTTTTGAAGATTTTCGAGAAATTTCACGAGCTGCCCAACCACGTGCCCGGCAAGCAGGTCCGCTTTTTCGTGCTTATCAACTATTCCTGCCTGATCGCGGGTTTGTTTCATTTTGCGTTTATCTGGGTGTTTGCCCTGCTCGATTTGCACCTTTTGGCCGTTTACAACGTTTTCAGCAGCGTGTTGTGGGGGGCCTGCATCGTCCTCAATCTGCAGGGCCGGCGAGTGGTCCACATCCTGTTGGCCAACGCCGAAGTCCTGGCGCATGCGGCGCTGTGCATCGCCGTTTTGGGCTGGCATTCGGGCTTTCACTATTATGTCCTGACCGTTCCGCTGATTATCTTTCTATCGCCCTGGAAACTCGGGCGCAAAATCGGTCTATGCCTGTTCAACTGCGGGGCCTATGCCCTGATGTACTATTGGGCGGCCCCGTTCCCCGCCGCGACCGGCAGGTTGGCCGCCTATATCTCCGCTTTCAACTATTTCAATATATTCGCGATCTTCTTCTGCACCGCCATTCTCGCTTTCTATTACCGGCGCGCCGTCCTGGCCGCCGAGGAAAAGCTGGAAATCGAACATCAACGCACGACCCGGGCCCTGGTCCGGCTTAATCAAAACCTGTCCGACGCCGCCGTCTATGTGCAAACCATTCTGCCCGAGCCGATTCGGGAAGGCCCCCTGCGCTCCCAGTGGGGCTTTATTCCGTCCGAATCCCTGGGGGGCGACGCCTTTGGCTACAACTGGCTGGATGACGATCATTTCGCCATCTACCTGCTGGATGTCAGTGGGCACGGTGTCAGCGCGGCCCTGCTCTCGGCGACCATCATGAACGTGCTGCGCGCCACATCCCTTCCGGGGGTCGACTTTCGCGAACCGGACCAGGTGTTGGCGGCCCTCAACCGTGCGTTTCCCTCCGAAGCGAACAACGACATGTTCTTCACCATCTGGTACGGGGTCTACAACCAGCGTACGCGCCATCTGGCCTACGCCAGCGGCGGGCACCCGCCGGCGCTGCTCCTGGAACAGTCCGCACGCCGGGAGGGCCAATCGCATCGACTCGGCACCCGGAACCATATTGTCGGGGGGCTTCCCAACAGCGCCTATCGCCAAAAGACCCTGCTCATCGAAAACGCGTCGTACCTCTACGTTTTTTCGGACGGCGTCTACGAGTTCGTCCATTCGAACGGCAGGCGGTGGCGCTATGACGAGTTCATCCGCTATCTGGACGATTACCATTCGGACAGCGACAACGATTTTGAAAAGCTGATCGACGCCATCAAACAATTGAACCGTTCGGACGTCTTCGAGGATGATTTCACCCTTCTGAGGGTCTCGATCAACTGAGCAATCTTTGCGGCTGAGCCGCGCGGGAGAGCCGCGGCGGTCGTGGCGAACACGAAAATATGGGGGGATTTTTCCCTCATTCCCCCCCGTCTATTTACCCCTTGCGCATCCCGTCGAGATCGTTACCTTTTAAAGTTGTCGGTGGCTTGTGAGACATGACCGGCTAACCGGTTTGGTGGTAAATGCAGGTCACCAACTTAACCCCAAAGAGAGGTAGCAGTCATGAAACTTATGCGCTTAGCGATAATTGGACTGGTGATGGTGACAATGCCGGTTGCGGTAATGGCTGGCAGTTATGGCAGTAAAGCCAGTACAACCGGTGACATGGCCAAGATGGACATTGTAGACACCGCCGTATCGGCCAAATCCTTCAGCACGCTGGTCGCCGCCCTGCAGGCCGCCGACCTGGTCGACACCCTCAAGGGACCGGGACCCTTCACCGTTTTTGCACCCACGGACGACGCCTTTGCGAAACTGCCCGCGGGTACGGTCGAGGACCTGCTCAAGCCCGAAAACAAGGGCAAGCTGCAGGCCATTCTGACCTACCACGTGGTGCCCGGCAAGGTGATGGCCGCGGATGCCGCCATGCTGACCTCGGCCAAGACCGTCAACGGACAGAGCTTTCAGATCAGCAAAGATGGGGATAGTCTGATGGTGGACAACGCCCACGTCACCCAGGCCGATATCATGACCAGTAACGGGGTCATTCATGTGATCGACGAGGTCATTATGCCCAAGTAAGATTCGGTCGACCTTTTACGGTCAACGTCCCTTCAAGGAAATCACGCAAGGAAGCGGGCCCTGTTTTCAGGGCCTGCTTTTTTGCGTTGCGGCAACCGCGGTGCCCATGAGCGTCCTGAGACGCGGCCGGAAGGCACGGATCATCTCGTCCCATTGGGTCGTTCGGCTGAAGGCATTGGCGCGGTAAAGCTGCTGGTGGGCCTGGAAGATGTTTTCGGGCACCAGGGGATGGGAGAGATAGATCGACATCCCGTTGGCCTGGCGATCCGGCGTTTGGCGGGCGTAGACGAGGACCCGTGCGCGCAGGACCTCCAGAACCCGGTCGCAGGCGGCCTCCAGCCCGGGCGGGTTCGGACCGGCGCGCAGGTTTCGAATAAACCCCTGCAAGTCATAGTATTCCAGATTCAGAAAACTGGCGAACGGCTGGGCCGCGGACAGGGCGGCATGCATGGCCCGCACGGTCGCAGGGTCATCCGCGTGACGAATGAGCGTACGGGCCAGATGGTCCAAAGCCGCACCCAGTTCCGGCAAGGCCGCCGCATCCACCAGCGCCATGCTGCCGGCATAGCGGCAGGTCCGCGCATCGGCGATGCCGGTTTGCAGGCGCACATCCTGGTTGTAGTTGTCGACATGGCCGTCCACCAGGGCGCGGCTCAGCGTGGTGATATCGGCGTTGGGCCGGGATTGCAGACCGGCGATGAATTCCTCGAAGCGCAGGCCCCGGATCTGGTATTGCCCGGGCGGCTCGTTGACGAGACGGATTTCGTCCTGGCTGCTCACCAGCAGGTGGGTCACATCACTCAGGGTGTAGCCGACCTCCACCATGTTGGCCAGACAGGAGAAGAGGACCATCAGGTCGAAGCGCCGCCCTTCGAGACTTATTTGCAGCGCCTTGTGAAATTGGTCCAGACTCATTTTTTGCCCGCTGGTGTCATCCCGGGAGAAAGAAACACTTTTGGCCGGCGGCGACGGCGGATCATAACAGCGGGTGTCGATGACCCCCTGGCCGTGGGCAAAGGTGTAAAAGAGGTAGCGTTGCGCCGGAAACCGCGCCAAAGCGGTGCGCACGAAGCGCACCAGGGTCTGGGGGGCGCCCAGATCGGCCTCGCCCCACTCCTCCAGCACCGGGGAGGTGATCCGGCCGATCAGCGGGTCGGCCCGGAGGTGAAGCAGGCGTGTTCGGGACCAGGCCGCATCGTAGGGCCCCAACCAGCGGGGATGGCTGTCCACCAGGGCGATCACGTTGACCGCCGCCGTGGAGCCTGCGGTTTCCATCATGTCCAGGGCGTGCAGGACCTCCTGGCCCAGGTCGTTGTCGCCGTTCATGTAGCAGAGGATTGTTACGGTCGAGGCCTGCGGCGGGGCGACGGGCCCGCCCAACCCCGTTGCCGGCAGGGACAGCAGCAGCAGGAACAAGGCAATCATCGGCGTGGTCAGATGGCGTGTCAGCATC
>CAYMAR010000354.1:0-3864 GCA_964388465.1 uncultured Desulfobacteraceae bacterium | reverse complement strand
CCCGAGCGCGTTGGGCAACGCCGCATGGCGGCACGAAACGTCGCGTCATTGGCTGGTTTGGCGGGGTGCAGGCGCCCTCTTTTGGTTGCCTTTTCTTGGGCGACCAGGAAAAGTATCAGCAAAATCGACGGATCGGTCCAACCGCCTCGATTCCTCCGCCCAGGAATTGAGCGTTCGGACCAACGGTAACTATTCTTCCCGGGCCCAGCCCTCGGCCCGCGCGACCGCCTTTTTCCACCCGCGCAGGCACGCATCCACTTTCTCCTGGGACTGGTTCAGGTGGAAGGCACGGTCCTCCTGCCAGTAGGCCTCGATCTGATCCAGGTCCGCCCAGACCCCCACGGCGAGACCGGCCAGAAAGGCGGCCCCCATGGCGGTGGTCTCGACGTTCCGCGGGCGGCTCAACGTGACCCCCAGGATGTCGGCCTGGAACTGGCAGAGGTAGTCGTTGGCACTGGCCCCGCCGTCCACGCGCACGGTCTTGATCCGAATGCCCGAATCTTTGGCCATGGCGCCGATCAAATCGTTGGCCTGGTAGGCGATGGACTGGAGACCGGCGCGCACGATGTGGTTCTTGGTCGTGCCGCGGGTGATACCCACCATCAGGCCCCGGGCGTAAGGGTCCCAGTAGGGGGCGCCCAGCCCCACGAAGGCCGGGACGATGTAGAGCCCTTCGGTGGACGGGATGGCGGTGGCCATGGCCTCGGTGGCGGCCACGTCCGTGAAGAAATCGAGGTCGTCGCGCATCCACTGCATCAGGGCGCCGGCGATGAATACCGAGCCCTCCAGGGCGTAAGTCACCTCGTCGCCGATCTGCCAACCGATGGTCGTGAGAAGCCCCGAGGCGGAAGCGATGGCCTCCGGGCCGGTGTTCATGACCATGAACAGACCGGTGCCGTAGGTGATCTTGGTCATCCCCCGGGCGTAGCAGGCCTGGCCGAAAAGGGCGGCCTGCTGGTCGCCGGCCACGCCGGCGATGGGCACCGCGTGGCCGAATATCCCCTTGTCGGTCGTTCCGAAGACACCGCTGGAAGGTTTGACCTCGGGCAGAATGTCCGCGGGGATCCCCATCTTCTCCAATATCTCCGGCTCCCATCGCAATGCGTGGATGTCGTAGATCATCGTGCGGCTGGCGTTGCTGGCGTCGGTGGCGTGGACGCGGCCGCCCGTCAATTGCCAGATGAGCCAGCTGTCCACCGTGCCCACTTTGAGCTTGCCCTGGCGGGCCAGTTCCCGCGCCTCGATGTTGTTCCGGAGGATCCAGCGGATTTTGGAGCCGGAAAAATAGGCATCCGTGACCAGGCCGGTTTTGGCCTTGATCACCGCGTCGAAGCCCTCGGCTTTCAACTGGTCGCAATAGTCGGCCGTGCGGCGGCACTGCCAGACGATGGCCCGGCCCACCGCCTGGCCCGTTTCGGCGTGCCAGGCGATGACCGTCTCCCGCTGGTTGGTGATGCCGATGGCGGCCACGTCTTCCAGGCCCAGGCCCGCCTGCTTGAGGGCGGCGTCCATGGTGTTCTTCTGGGTGCGCCAGATGTCTTCGGCCTCCTGCTCGACCCAGCCCGCCTGCGGGTAGTGGCAGGGAAACGCTTCGCTGGCCATGGCGATGGGCTCGCCCTTGGCGTTGTAGAGAATCGTCCGCGAACTGGTGGTACCCTGGTCCAGGGCCATGATGATTTCAGGCATGATTGACCTCCCCCCAAAGGCGATTGTTGGCGTCCATCCCGAAACGGACGGCCGCGTGTCTAAACCAGCAGGTATTCTCGGGCCAGGCCGGTGTAAACCGCCACCTGGTCGGCTTGCCAGGCGTCGTCATGGCCCAGTTCCGCCGCCATGATGCGGGCCACTTCGGGCGCCATGTCGATGCTGGCCCGGGTGTCCAGGAGCAGCGCCCGGCTCCGCCGCGCCAGAAAGTCTTCCACCGTGCGCGCCATTTCCGTGCGCACGGACCAGACGACCTCGGCCCGGATATACGGCAGCGCCGCGTGCAATTTCTCGCCCAAGGCCGGCTCGGCATTGACGATTTTCTTGATGTAGATGGCGTCGGAGCCATAGTAGTGAAGCGGATCGTTCTTGTCGAACTGCTTCAACCAGCCGTGGATGCGCAGATCCTTGGTCACGCAGGGCCGCTCTTTCAGGCCGGCCACGAGCAGGGCCTGGTTGACGGTGTCCTCGGCCATCTTGCGGTAGGTGGTCCACTTGCCGCCCGTGATCGTCACCAGACCGGATTCGGAAATCACCAGGTAGTGGTCCCGGGACATGGCGGCCGTGCTCTTGCTCTCGCCCGCCTTGACCAGGGGACGCAGGCCGGCGAAGGCGCTCAGGACGTCTTCGCGGGAAGGGTCTTTGGTCAGGTAGATGGCGGCATGATCGAGAATGAACTTGATCTCCTCCTCCAGCGGTCGGGGCTCCAGGCTGACTTCCGCCACCGGGGTGTCGGTCGTGCCCACCACGACCTTCTCGTGCCAGGGCACGGCGAACAGGACGCGTCCGTCGGCGGTCTGGGGCACCATGATGGCGGAATCCCCCGGAAGGAAGCTCTGGTCCAAAATCAGGTGGACGCCCTGGCTGGGCGCGACAATCGGTTCGGCCCCGGGCCGGTCCATGGCCAGCACGCTGTCGGTGAACACGCCGGTGGCGTTGATCACCGCGCGGGCGTGGATCGCGTAGTCCTCACCGCTTTCCATGTCGCGGGCGGCCACGCCGTCGACCATCTCACCGGCCTTGGTCAGACCGGTCACCTGCATGTAGTTGATGGGCACGCCGCCGTGCTCGGCCATCGTCTGGGCCAGGTTGATGGCCAGGCGGGAATCGTCGAACTGGCCGTCGTAATAGATGACGCCGCCCCGAAGCCCGTCGGATTCCAGCGTGGGAATGCGCTTCAGCGTCTCCTCCTTGGAAAGGTTCCGGGAGGGCCCCAAGCCCAGCTTGCCGGCCAGCAGATCGTAGACTTTCATGCCCGCCCCGTAAAACGGTCCGTCCCACCAGTCGTAGATGGGGACGATGAACGCCTGGTGGCTGACCAGGTGCGGGGCGTTGCGGATCAAAAGCCCGCGCTCGTGCAGGGCCTCCAGCACCAGGGACACGTTGCCCTGGCGCAGATAGCGCACCCCGCCGTGAACCAGCTTGGTGGACCGGCTCGAGGTGCCTTTGGAAAAATCGTGCTGCTCCAGCAACAGGGTCTTGTACCCCCGCGAGGCCGCGTCCACCCCCACCCCCAAACCGGTGGCCCCCCCGCCGACCACGACGATATCCCAGTAGCCGTCGTATCCGGCCAGCATGTCGATCATCGCCTTGCGATCCATTCTTGCTCCTTTCCTGGCGTTTCGGCCGGTCTCTATGCCGGAAACCGCCCGCCGCCGAACGTTCGGTAGAATCACGGCAACACCTGATGTCAAACGATCTTGGTGGAGGATGCCGCTGCCCGGTGCCTCTTGGTTTTCGCTATCCCGGTGATCGGTCGAGACGTGATAAATCGGCACACGCCGCTATCACACGGTGCCCTGGTACTGGCGGTGGTAAACCCTTCGCTTCCGGTGACCAATAATCACGGCAAATCGGAGGGACGGCCTGAAGGGTCGCCACCCGGAACGATTTGAGCACGACCGGGACGGTGTGCTTCAAGGGTCAATATCAGACGATTAGCTTTTCTTGCCAGACAATGCCCTCGTCTTCAAGCCCCTTTCCAGGACGATTGGCTCGCAAGCCCCTGATCATTTGGCGCCCGGGTAGCCGCCGTCCCCCGCAAAAGCGGACAGCGCGCCGCACCACAAGCGACCGACGCCGCTATTCCGGCAACGGTCGATACCCCGGCATCGAATGCCGCCGTCGTTCAGCAGCATAGAGGAAGCCGTACCACTGGAC
>CAYMAR010000353.1:0-3877 GCA_964388465.1 uncultured Desulfobacteraceae bacterium | reverse complement strand
TACCCTGAGTCGCATGGCCCGGTCTTTTCAACCCGAGGCCTTTGTAAGCGATGCCCGCGGGTAAGGTTTTTTTGAGCAATGGCGCGGCCACCCGCGGCCGCGTTCGTTCACAGCCCCGGCGGCGGGTGCAACCAACGCAGGGATGTTCATCGCGGGGTGGTGCGGATTTCAATATTGATTCCGGGACCGTGTTGCGATACGCAGATGATGTGCCCGCGCGCACACGACCCCCCGCGATAGAAAAAATCGGACGGCTTCAGGCCCCCTGCGCCAGGGGTGAGACCGCACCTGTTCGACCCCATCCCTTGGCAACACCGCAGTGCAAAGAATCGCAGGTGACCCATGGAAGAATTCATCAACTACGTTGCAGGCAATTACCCGACCATCATCCGGCTGACGATCGAGCACCTTTATCTGGTGAGCATCTCGGTGGGCGTGGCGATCCTGACCGGCGTGCCGATCGGGATCCTGATCACCAAGGATAAAAATCTTGCGGATGCCGTTTTATATGTCGCCTCGGTGATCATTACCATTCCTTCGGTGGCCATGTTCGGTCTGATGATCCCCCTGTTGTCGCTGATCGACCGCGGGATAGGGTTCTGGCCGGCCGCCATCGCCATCTTCCTGTATTCCCAGCTGCCGATTATCCGCAACACCTATACCGCCATCAACAATATCGACCCGGCCCTGCGTGAAGCGGCCAAAGGGATGGGCATGAGCGACTGGCAGCGTCTGTCGCAAGTCGAAATTCCCCTGGCCGTTCCCGTCATCATGGCCGGGGTCCGCATGGCGGTGGTCATGAACATCGCCGTGGCCACGATTGCGGTGTACATCGGTGCCGGCGGACTGGGCACCATCATCAACGAGGGCATCACCGGGACCAACAGCGTCAAACTGATCGTCGGCGCGGTGGCGGTTTCCCTCCTGGCCATCATCGCGGATTATCTCTTTTTATTTATCCAGAAAATGCTGACCCCCAAGGGGCTGCGTGGAGCGACGTCATGATTCGACTTGAGAATTTGACCAAACATTTTGAAGTCCCGGGCAAAGAGCCGGTCATTGCCGCCAACAACGTTTCCATGGAGGTCGGCAAGGGGGAAATCTGCATCTTCCTGGGACCGTCGGGGTGCGGCAAAACCACGGCCCTGAAGATGATCAACAAACTGATCCCCAAGACCTCGGGCAAGATCTATATCAACGACAAGGATATCGATGATCTGGACCCCATCGCCCTGCGGCGTGAAATCGGATACGTCATTCAGCAGATCGGCCTGTTCCCCAATATGACCATCGAAGACAATATCTGCGTCGTGCCGGACCTGCTGAAATGGGACAAGCAAAAAAGCCGCCAGAAGGCCCGCGAATTGATGGAGATGGTCAACCTCGACTCCAACATCTTTCTCAAGCGCTATCCGCGCGAGCTTTCCGGCGGCCAGCAACAACGGATCGGCGTGATCCGGGCCCTGGCCGCCGATCCGCCCGTGATGCTGATGGACGAGCCCTTCGGCGCCATCGATCCCATCAACCGCGAAGTGATTCAGGACGAATTCCTGAAGATGAACGCGGAGCTGGGCAAAACCGTCCTGTTTGTCAGCCATGACATCGATGAAGCCATCAAAATGGGCGATAAAATTGCCATCTTCCGCGAGGGCGTCCTCGAGCAGTGCGACACGCCCGACGAAATCCTGGCCAACCCGTCCAACCAGTTTATCAGGGAATTCGTGGGCACCGACCGCGCCCTGAAGCGCCTCAAACTCATCAGCGTCAGCGATGCGATCATGCCGTTTCGGATGGCGGTCCAGCTCGACGACTCCGTGGCCAAGGCGGCGGAAAAAATGCGCGAAAGCAACGCCCACATCGCCGTGGTGGTCGGTCCGCGGGGCCGGGCCCGGGGATACATCACCAAGGAAGAGCTCAAGGGGGATGCCAGCAGTTCGATCAGCGAATACCTCGACCCGATCCCCGGAACGATCCATGAAAACGACAGCCTGCACGACGCCGTGTCCCAAATGTATGCCCACGCCTGCGACTGGCTGCCGGTGGTGGACGACGACGGAGCCTACAAAGGCTATACCACCCAACACCTCATTGCCAGCCTTCTCGGTGAAGCGCCCCGCAAGCGCGGCGACCAAATTACATAGGATGGCCTCATGAAATATGGCCCCATGAAAGATCGACGTATGAACTACGTCATCGAGCTCATCAAAAGAAGCAAGATGTTCGCCCTGTATGTCCTGCTGGCGCTGATTTACCTGTTTGGGGTTTTCTCGGAATCGACCGGTCTGATTCGGGAGTTTGTCGACACCTTCGAGGATTGGATCTATCTGCTCCGGCAGACGGTGGTGATCGTCATTTCCTCTGGGATCACGGCGTCGCTGCTGGGCATTGCGGCCGGCATCCTGATGACGCGCCCCTGGTTTCAGCGTTATGCGGAAATGTTCTCCCAGAGCTTCAACATTCTCTCGGCCGTTCCCACCCTGGCGATTCTGGCGATCATCATGACCCTCACCGGGCTGGGATTCAAATCGGCCTTTATCGGTCTGGTTACCGTTACGATTCTGCCGGTGGTGCGCAATACGTTCCAGGGTATTCGCGAAGTTCCCGAACACATGATCGAAGCGGCCCGCGGCCAGGGGATGACCGACAAGCAGATCTTGTGGAAAGTGCAGATTCCCAATGCCAGCTACGTGATCACCGCCGGTATCCGGACCGGTTTTGCCCTGAATGTCGGCACGAGCCCCCTGATCACCCTGATCGCCGCCGACAGCCTGGGGGAGTACATCTTCACCGGGATTCAACTCAACGAGTTCAATTCGCTGTTGATCGGCTCCCTGTCGGTGGCCGCCCTGGCCATTGTGACGGATTTTGTCCTGCAGAAGCTGCAGTACTGGTTTTTACCCAAAGGTGTAAACCCGCAGCGGTTTGCGCAAGAATAACGCTAAGGAGGAGGAGATGATCTTGAAAAACGCATGCAAACTTTTGACTGTCGTGGTAATTCTGCTCATCACCGTCTTTACCGTCCAAACGGCATCGGCGGCTTCCGTGGTCGTTGGCGGCAAGGGGTTCACCGAACAGCTTCTTCTGGCGGAGATCACGGGCCAGTATCTGACCGCCAAAGGCTACGACGTCGAACTCAAAACCGGCATGGGCACGTCGCTGGTGCGTGAGGCGCTGGAGAACAAACAGGTCGACCTGTACTGGGAATACACGGGCACGGCGTTTCTGAACTTCCACAAAAACAAGTTCGCCAATCAGCCCGGGGACGAAATCTATGACGCCGTCAAGGCCAAGGACGCGGGCATCGGCATCGTCTGGCTGAATCCCTCGGCCGCGAACAACACCTATGCCCTGGCCGTTCGTCAGGCGGATGCCGAATCCAAGGGACTCAAGTCCCTGGAGGATCTGGCCGCCAAACTCAATAGCGGCGAACAATTGACCTTCGGGTGCAACATCGAGTTCTACAAACGCGACGACGGCTTGAAACCGCTCCAGAAAGCCTACGGCTTCAAGTTCCCGCGCTCGGATGTCAAGCGCATGGAGACCGGTTTGGTCTACAAGGCCTTGAAGGACGGCGATGTCGACGTGGGGCTGGTGTTTGCGACCGACGGACGCATTCCGGCCTTTAACTTCAGTGTGCTCAAGGATACCAAAAACTACTTCCCGGCCTATGCGATTACCCCGACCGTTCGCAAGGAGACGTTGGACGCGAACCCGGAACTGGCCGACCACCTGAACAAGCTGTCCGCGCTCTTCGATGACGCCACCATGTCCGCCCTCAACGCCGAGGTCGACGTCGACAAGAAGTCCGTCAACGAGGTGGCGCAGGCCTTTCTCAAATCCCAGGGCCTGCTGTAAAACAACACCCCGGCATGACGGC
>CAYMAR010000352.1:0-3881 GCA_964388465.1 uncultured Desulfobacteraceae bacterium | reverse complement strand
TGAACAGGACGACTTGGCAAATGAGGATCGGCCGCAGCCTGGCATCGCTGATGCTGGCCGGTGGAATGATGGCGTTCGGCCTTTCGCCCGCGCGAGGGGCGGAGCCCGGCAAGCCCGCGGCCGAACGGTGCGCCGAAAGCACAGGGATTCGCGAGGGGGCCGGTGACTCAACCGCGGCGCTCCCCGTGTTCAACCGCACGCCGCTGCGGGCAAAGCCGTATGCCGAGCTGCCCCTGGGTGCGATCCAGCCCGAGGGGTGGTTGAAGGACCAGCTTCAACGCATGGCCGACGGCATGACGGGCAGGCTCGACGAGTTGTACGCGCCGGTGCTCGGCCCGAGCAACGGCTGGCTGGGCGGCAATGGCGACGGCTGGGAGCGCGGCCCCTATTGGATCGACGGCCTGCTGCCGCTGGCCTGGCAACTTGGCAATGAGAAGCTGATCGCCAAGGCTGGACGGTGGGTCGAGTGGACGTTGACGCATCAGCGAGAGGACGGCTACATCGGCCCCGTGTTCGAGAGACCGGGGGGAAGAACCGACCGCCGCGACTGGTGGCCCAAAATGGTAATGCTCAAGATCCTCATGCAGTACTACTCGGCCACCGGCGACGCCCGCGTGATCGAGTGCCTTACCCGGTATTTCCGCTTCCAGCAGCAGGAACTTCCCAAGACGCCCCTTTACCACTGGACCTTCTGGGGGAACCGGCGGGGCGGCGACAACCTGATGGCCATCTACTGGCTCTACAACATCACCGGCGACAAGTTCCTGCTGGATGTGGCCGACCTGGTCTACCAGCAGACGTTCCCCTACACCGAGGAATTCCTCAAGCGCGAGAAGATTCGCCGGGTCACCAGAAGCAGGGAAGCCTTCCACTGCGTCAATCTCGCCCAGGGTATGAAGACGCCCATCATTCGCTACCAGTTCGATTCCGATCCGCGGCACCTTGAGGCGGTAGGCGTTGCCTTCGAGGACATCGAGAAGCTGTACGGCCAGCCCTACGGACTCTATGGCGCGGACGAGATGACACACGGTCCCGAATTGACCCGCGGCAGCGAATTGTGCACGGCCGTGGAGATGATGTTCTCGCTCGAGAAGATGCTCGAGATCACCGGCATCCCCGCCTTTGCCGACCGGCTCGAAACGGTGGCTTACAACGCGCTACCTACGCAGATCTCCGACGACTTCATGACGCGGCAGTACTTCCAGCAGGCCAACCAGGTGATGTGCACCTTCGGCGCGCGCGGGTTTTTCAACGACGGCGGCACCCGCGTGGTCTACGGCCTGCTCTCCGGCTTTCCCTGCTGTACCTGCAACATGCACCAGGGCTGGCCGAAGTTCACCCAGCACCTCTGGATGGCGTCGGCCGACAAGGGATTGGCGGCGCTGGTCTATGCGCCCAGCCGCGTGACGGCCACCGTCGCCGACGGCAGGACGGTCACCATCGATGAGAAGACCGACTATCCGTTCGACGAGACGATCACCTTTACGATCAGGACGGATGCGGCTGTGGCGTTTCCGCTGCACCTGCGCGTTCCCGCGTGGTGTCAAAGGCCGGCCCTGACGATCAACGGCAAAAAGGTTGCAGTCGAGCCGAAGGGCCACCTCACCGTTCTCAAGCGTTCCTGGCAGGACGGCGACACGGTGGTCCTGCGCTTGCCGGCGACGATTCGCGTGAAGCGCTGGCATCGGAATACGGCCGCCGTCTATCACGGCCCCCTGTTGTATGCGCTGCCCATCAAAGCCGAGTGGTCGGAAACGAAAGGTTGCCGCGAGGCCCGGCCGACCGAACCATGGAACTACGCGCTCGAAGGAGAGGCTCTCGGGAAGCCGGAAGAGCGATTCCGCGTTCTTCGTGCGCAGGCGGTTGCCGCCTATCCGTGGACTGAGGACAACGCTCCGATCCGGCTCGAAACGGAGGGCGTCCCGCTCCCGCAATGGGGACTGGTAAACGGCAACATGGCCGCGGAGCCTCCGGAAAGCCCGTCGCCGAGGCCGGCGAATGCCCTGGGCAAACGGCTCACGCTCATCCCCTATGGCTGCACCACGCTGCGCATCAGCGGCTTCCCGACGGTCACACGTTTGGACAAACCTGCAACAGCAGAAACACCATGAGAACGATGACTGCGATTACGGGGAACGGTGGGGCGTTTGCCCTATGCTGTTTCCGCAAACCGGGGGTTTTTCAGCGCAATCAGATGTTAAGAGGTGACGCCTCTAGCCGTGAATGGCACTTAGATAAGGCCTGTTTTACATCAATCGCGTCTGTGATACGTGCCATTCAATGACGAAACACCCAAATACCCAAATACCCAAAGAAACCCGAAATCCGAAGTACCCAAGCTCGAAACAGCATATGCACGGTCCTGTTTCGCGCTATTCGTCATTCGAGCTTCGTCATTCCTTGGGTATTTGGGTGTTTCGTCATTCGTCATTTATGGCGCGCATGCATCCCATTCAGTTTGTCCCAAACGCGCTTAACTAAGCGCCATTCGCCTCTAGCCGTTGCCTCATCCCCAGTTCCTCCGGACCGACCCGCGCGAGCACGATGCGCTCCCAGTAGTGTTGTTCGCCGGCCTCGTACAGACAGCATATCGCGCCGTCGGCCGCGACGGCGAGATCGGAGTACGCGGCGAGACCGGGATGCAACACCAGGGCCACCGGCCAGGTCCGCGCTTCGTCGAAGCTGGCCCGCAAGACCATGTTGCGCCGGCCCTTGTCGGGGCCGGAAAACGTGCAGGCCGGGTTGCTGAACAGGATCACGCCGGGCCGCTTGCCCCTCGGCCACCGGGTGCGCCGGATGGACGCCTGGCAGACGGGCTCGATGAGCACGGGGTCGGATTGCGGTTCGGTCCAGGTCTCGCCGCCGTCCGCGCTGAAGGCCACCTTGCGATGCGTTTCGGTGCGCTGATGGTTGCGCATGTTCATGAGCAACCGGCCGGCGGTCAATTCCACGGCTTCGCATTCGTTCACGCCGGGGCCGATGCGCCCGCCCACGCGCCACGTGCGGCCTCCGTCGTCCGATATAATCGCATGGGAATAACGGTCTTCGGCCTCGATATGGTCGCAGGGAATGACCAGGCGCCCCTTGCGCGGCCCGCGCTCGATGGCCAGACCCGCGCCGGGGCCGGTGGCGTACCACGTCCATTCGGGCGGCTTCACGTCCGCCGTGATTTCCTTTGCCCGGCCCCAGGTTTTTCCGTGGTTGCGCGACCGCAACAGGAAGACTCGCCGGGTGTCCTGGCTTTCCCGGGCGACAATGGCTTTTTCCCGGTCCGTACCCAGGTTCCAGGTGGAGAACAGCAGCACGTCACCGGACGCCGGATCGATTACGGGGCATGGATTGCCGCAGGTGTTTTCACCGTCGGCCCAGACGACCGCCGGTTCGCTCCAGGTCGCACCGTCGTCCGCGGACCGCCGAAGCAGCAGGTCAATCTTCCCCGCGTCGCCCCTGGCATCGCGCCGGCCTTCACAGAAGGCCAGCAGGTCCCCGTTGGCCGCGAGAACCAGTGCCGGAATGCGATAGCTGTGGTAGCCGCCCTCGCCGCTGACGAATAGATTCTGTTTCAGTAGCATCCCATAAGCCTCCTTCGGGGCGCAGCTTCATGCTGGCCTTCACTCGACTGACCCAGAAGATGCCGCGCTCGGTCAGTCAGCCATTACAAATTCCTCAATTCAGATGTGGGACGGTAGTGTATTTCTGTTATGAATGTGGTTTACATTCATTTTTTTCAACCTGCGTTGACCCCAGATAGAACCCCTCAGGATAGAGCGGCTTGCCGTCTATGGTCTGGCCCCGTAGTTGTTCATTCTCTCCCGGTCTGCGCGGCCGTTTGCGGCTCGAGAATGATGGTGTCGGCGCCGTGGGGGGGTATATGGATGGAG
>CAYMAR010000351.1:0-3891 GCA_964388465.1 uncultured Desulfobacteraceae bacterium | reverse complement strand
AGGCCGGCGCTCACGGATGACCAGCAGCCGCGGTTCGGTCATGTCTTCGATGGCGAGGTAGTAAGGATAGCTGGGATCAAGCATGGACGCTCACAGCCGGTCGCTGCGCTCCCTGATGTCATGGTTGAGAATGCGGTCGTTTTCGGTATAGTCCACGGCGACATCGACCAGGTGAACGCCGCCGGCCTCGAAGGCCTGGCGCAGCACGGTCGTGAGCTGTCCGGCCGCTTCGACCCGGTGTCCACGGGCGCCGTAGGTTTCCGCATAGCGGATGAAGTCGGGGTTCTTGAAATCCAGCCCGAAGTCGTCGAAACCCATGTTGGTCTGCTTCCACTTGATCATCCCGTAGGCATCGTCGCGCAGGATCACCACCACCAGATCGAGGCCGAGGTGCACGGCCGTCTGCAGTTCCTGGGAGTTCATCATGAACCCGCCGTCGCCGCAGATCGCCATGACACGGCGTTCGGGATAGACCATCTTGGCGGCCATGGCCGAGGGCAGACCGGCCCCCATGGTGGCCAGGGCGTTGTCGAGCAGCACGGTGTTGGGGATATGGGCCGGGTAGTTGCGGGCGAACCAGATCTTGTAGATACCGTTGTCCAGGGCGATGATCCCGTCCGAGGGCATGACTTCGCGGATATCGGCCACGAGCCGTTGCGGATAGATTGGAAAACGGTCGTCCCCGCGGCCTTCCCCGACATGGTCGGCGAGGGCCGTCCGGACTTTTTCGAAGAAGGCGTAATCGCGATGGCACTGGGCGGGCAGGGCCTCACCGATGCGCCAGATGCTGTGGGCGATGTCGCCGACGACCTCCACCTGCGGAAAATAGACCGGATCGACGATGGCCGAGGTAAAATTGACGTGGATAACCGTGCGGCCACCGATAGCCATGAAAAAGGGCGGCTTTTCGACCACATCGTGGCCGACGTTGATGATGACATCGGCGGCATCGATGGCGCGATGCACGAAATCGCCGGTCGAAAGGGCCGTGTTGCCGATGAAGCGCCGGTCCGTCTCGTCGACGACCCCCTTGCCCATCTGGGTGGTGACAAACGGGATGCAGGCGCGGTCGACGAAACGCTGGAGCATTTTGCTGGTCCGTTTGCGGTTGGCGCCGGCACCGATCAGCAGCAGCGGGTGGCGGGCGCCGGCGATCAGATCGACGGCCCGCTGAATGGCCTTGTCTTCGGCCACCGGCCGCCGGGCGTAGCTTGGCGGGATAACCGGGACGGCGGTCTCCTCCTGAGCGATATCCTCGGGCAGTTCCAGGTGCGCGGCGCCGGGCCGCTCCTCCTGGGCCCGACGGAAAGCCTCTCTCACGCTCGATGGAATCATATCGCCGCTGCCGATTTGTTTGGTGAACTTGGTCAGCGGCTGCATCATGTCGACCACGTCGACGATCTGGAATTGGCCCTGTTTGCTGGACTTGATGGGTTTCTGGCCGGTGATCATGACCATGGGCATCGCGCCCAGGTTGGCGTAAGCCGCGGCCGTCACCAGATTGGTGGCGCCGGGGCCCAGGGTGGAGAGGCAGACCCCCGCCCGGCCGGTCAGGCGGCCGTAGGTGGCGGCCATAAAGCCGGCCGTCTGCTCGTGGCGTGTGAGCACCAGCTGAATCGAACTGCGGGTAAGCGAATCGAGAAAGTCCAGATTCTCTTCGCCGGGTATGCCGAAGACATATTTAACGCCCTCGTTTTCAAGTGCTTTTACAAAAAGGTCGGATGCTTTCATGGGCCATGGCTCCGCGTCTTGTGGATCGACCGGCATCGGCCGGCTTGGGTGCCGCCGGTGAATCGGTTTCGGAACGCCTTGCGCGCCGCTTTATGAACTCTTTGTTGAGTCGACGCTCGGCGCCGAAATTGATAGCTGATCGGCATTTTTTATTCTTACGGACGGAATGGCCACCTGTCAATTTGGCGCCCCCCGGAGATCTCTGACGATCAGATGCGCTTTCCCGGCGCGTGGTCCGGTAATGGGCCGGCGTCCGACTTCCTGTGCTGTCAGTGCCCCGTTTTTCCCGGCGGGTTGTCGGCCATCCTTCACCGAAAAAGGTCTTGGATCGGCGATGGTTTCAAATCGACCGGGCTCGCCATCGCACAGGATTGGCCGCGTCAGAAGGCGGTCTTGACCACTATCCCGCCACCAGTTCCGCCCCCAGGCGATGCGCCTGTTTCAGCAATTCGAAATTGTTCAGCGCCGCCTTGCGGTCGAGATGGGCTTCGTACGGGTGGAAAATTTCGTATTGTTCGGACCCCAGGGACAGGGGAATCACGTTCAGCCATTCGTCCAGGTAGTCGTAGAACTGCGGAAAAAGCAGGGGCGGTTCGGGATCGCCCCGCGAGATTACGATGACCATCTTGCGCCCGGCCGGGAAATGGGACGCGAAAGTTGCCTCCCCGGTTTCGGGGTTTTCGGAAATTTCAATAAAGCTGTAGAGCCGGTCCACCAGCATTTTGAACTGCGCGCTAACATGAAACCAGTACACCGGCGTTCCGAGGACGATGGCGTCAAAGGTCGCCATCGCCTGCAGAAGCGGGGTCAGGTCATCTTTCTGGACGCATTTTCCGAGTTGTCTTTTACAGCCTTCGCATCCCAGGCATCCGTTGATGGTGAGTTCGCGCAGATTGACCAGGCGGGTTTCCGCGCCCTTTTCGGCGGCTGCGTTCAGGATGGCCTCCACCAGTGTCTGCGTATTGGCCTTTTTCCTTGGACTGGCATTGATGCCGATGACTTTCATGGGCTTTCCCTTCGATTGATCGGATAAACCGTGAATTCTATCAAATCATCCCACCGCCTGAACCATACAGGAAACAATGCCGCGTTGTCGGTTTGCATGAGCTGAAAACAGACATTCTTTTCCAGGCTTATTTGCCATCCAATTTTCTTACCGGGCATCCCCGACAACTTACAGAGATGTCACTCCACGTCGTCAGATCGGCCGACGGGCGGGGGCCTCAGGTCGATGACTTTTGAGCTGGCCTGGCGACGGGTCGAGGGACCGCTTCCCATGGGGGGGAAGAAGACACGGGGTAGCGGTCGATTTGAACTTGCACAATGAGCGGAATGGATTGCCGCTCCAAAACCGGCAGCAGCTGAGACGGCATGATCTTAGCGACGCGGCCGGGCGCCTTTTCAGCCAGGTCCACAGGCGGGGCGCCATCTTCACCACGGAATTTGCACCTTGGTGGGTATGCACGCGGATGCTTTCTTCACCTTCGAAGTCAACATCGCTGTGAGTGCCCACGCTATATAACAAAACGCATTATCGCTTCATGACCACATCATTAAGGGTACAAAACGCTTGCATTGGGTCGGCAAGGCGGACAGGGTTGTCGACCCTTTTTCGTAGGACATATCCCGACGCGAAATTCGTGCCTGCGCCTACAGCTCTATCAGACTTGGGCTTATACCCGTAGCCGCTCCACGCGCTTATATTCAAGACAAAAGCAAAGAATGGCCGCAACGGCAAGCAGACGGCTGCTATCCCGCCGGGCCATAAACGGTCGCGAGGAGGAAGGCTATGAAAAATCGTCGTCATACCTATTGGAATGTCGTGTTCACGGTGCTGACCGTGTTGGCGTTCATGGGGCTGAACCAGTGTCAATCCCAGTCCAGTAGCGCCAGCATAGAGACAGCACCCCCTAAGGAGACCAAGGTCGCGGAGCCGGCGATGCCTTCGCTCATGGACTGGAAGAGCGCCATCGCCAAGGTCGCCCAGCAGAATACCCCCGCTGTGGTCCATATCGATGTGACCCAGCGCCGGGAAGTCTCCAACCCCATGCGGCCCTTTACCAACGATCCCTTTTTCCATTTCTTTTTCAACGGTCCCCAGATACCCCGCAAGTTCAAGCGGGAGCTGCGCGGACTCGGTACCGGCATGCTCATCGACGA
>CAYMAR010000350.1:0-3905 GCA_964388465.1 uncultured Desulfobacteraceae bacterium | reverse complement strand
AAATGTCCCAGCGTATATCGAAACAAACCGAAAGGCTACACAGTCTGATGGAAAATACAGGACCACCCGCAAACGGGTGTACGTCTGCGCCCTCATGATTTGCGGCCCGGCCGGCGCATTGAGGGACTGCTTTCGGTTGTTTTGATTGGGAAAATTCGCGGGTTGCAGGCGCCCATCGATGTTCGACATCCGGCAAATGGCGTTTGGGCTGTTGGCGACGACCAATTCCCCCTGCCGTGTTCGTGATTGAAAGAGACTCTTTGTCCCAACACTTCATTACATGGGAGCTGTCCCTGGTTTCGGTGAGCAGGTTCTGCACGTACAGAAAAGCCTAAAGATTCCACATGGCCCCCCCTTTGAGCCCTTGGTTCAAAGATCTGCCAACACGGCACAGTGCAGGGGGTTCCTTTCCCCCGCTCCTTACCATGTCATGACCTGCCTCGGCTAGCGGGCCGCGCTCGCATGCATGACCCTCCTCGAATCAACGCTTAATTCGATAAGTTTTTGCATTGTATGAATTCCAGCGGCGGCGATGCGCGGCGCGACGCGGCCGCACGGCGCATGAGGTCGTTTGCGCATCGCCAGGTGCCCGAACGCCGGCGATGGCACTTCGGAGCCCATAACGCCCATGCGCGACGAAATGGAAATGTTTTTGGTTTGCCAGACGTCATCGGGGTTCATGGGCGGCCGTCGTCCCTATCGTCCCGGTGCCGATCCGATCTTTTTACCGATGGACCCGCAGGCTGACGCGGGGACATCGCAGACATAATGATACATGGGAGAAAGTTGATGATTGAAAATATGATCGTGGGTTTGGTGTTGTTCACCGTTGGTTTTGTCATCGCCTTCTGGGTGAAAGGCAAAATGTCGGTGCAAAGCATGAAGGCCGCCGAGGCGGAGGCCGCCAAAGTGATCAAGGATGCCGAGCGATCGGCCGAGACGCTTCTCAAGGAAGCCAAGATCGAGGCCAAGGATAAGCTGTTCCGGATGAAAAGCGATTTCGACAGCGAGACCAAAGAGACACGCCGTGAACTCAAAGACCGGGAGGCGCGGTTGATGCAGAAGGAGGAGGTCATTGATCGCAAGACCGAGCAGATGGATAACCGCGAATCCGAACTCGGTCACAAGGAGCGCAAACTGGCCAAACGCGAAAACCGCATTCAGGATAAGGAGCACAAATACGACAATCTCATCGAGGAGCAGAAACAGCAACTTGAAAAAATTTCCGGACTCACCGCTGACCAGGCCAAGGACCTTCTTCTGCGGGCGATGGAAAACGAAGCGCGCTACGAGGGTGCCAAACTGATCAAACGAATCGAGAACGAGGCCAAGGAGGACGCCGAAAAGCGGGCCAAGAAGATTATGGCCACCGCCATTCAGCGCTATGCGGGGGATTTTGTGGCCGAGCGGACCGTATCTGTGGTGCAGCTTCCCAGCGATGAGATGAAGGGACGAATCATCGGCCGCGAAGGGCGCAATATCCGTGCGCTGGAGGCGGCGACGGGTATCGATCTGATTATCGACGATACCCCGGAGGCGGTGATTTTATCGGGTTTCAACCCGGTACGGCGCGAAGTTGCCCGGTTGTCGCTCATGCGGTTGATCGCTGACGGTCGCATCCACCCGGCCCGTATCGAGGATGTGGTCAAAAAAGTCACCCAGGAGGTGGAGAAAACCATCAAGGAGGCCGGTGAGCAGGCGGCCTTCGAACTGGGGGTGCACAACCTCAACAACGATCTGGTCCGGCACCTGGGCAAATTAAAGTTTCGGACGTCCTATGCACAAAACGTTCTGCAGCACAGCGTCGAAGTCGGCTTCCTGTCCGGCGTCATGGCGGCGGAACTTAACTTGAACCAGAAACTGGCCCGACGTATGGGCCTGCTCCACGATATCGGCAAAGCCATCGACCACGAAGTCGAAGGGCCCCACGCCTTGATCGGTTCGAAATTGGCCAAAAAAATGGGTGAATCATCAAAAGTCGTGCATGCCATCGCCGCCCATCATGAGGATGTGCCGCCCAGCAGCGTTTACGCCCTTCTGGTCCAGGCCGCCGACAGCCTTTCAGGCGCCCGGCCCGGCGCGCGCAAGGAGTTGCTCGAAAACTATATCAAGCGGCTTGAAGACCTGGAGGGTATCGCCAAGTCATTCGAGGGGGTCGGCAACACTTATGCGATTCAAGCAGGCCGCGAACTGCGGGTCATCGTCGAGAGCAACATCGTTTCCGATGAACAGGCCGTGATGTTGAGCCGTGATATCGTCAAAAAAATCGAGGAGGCCCTGACATTCCCGGGGCAGATCAAGGTCACCGTTATCCGCGAAACCCGGGCCGTCGAGTACGCCAACAAATAGGCCATTGAGGCTGTCCGGCCAGCGATGGATTCAAATTACCGAAAACGACAAGATAAGCGTGAACAAGACCATTATGAAGAATGTCATTGACGTCCTTGAGGAGCGTGGTTTTATCGATGCCAAGACGCACGATCAGGAATTGCGGGATCACGTCGACAGTGGGCCGGTGACTTGCTACATCGGATTCGACCCTACGGCCTCCAGCCTCCATATCGGCAGCTTGGTCCCCATCATGGCCCTGGCGCATATGCAGCGTAACGGTCATCGGCCGATTGCGCTGGTCGGGGGCGGGACCGGATTGGTGGGTGATCCCAGCGGTAAGACGGAAATGCGCCAGATTCTCACCATCGATGATGTCAACCGCAACGCCGAGGCGCTCAAGGAGCAGCTCAGCCGCTTTATCGATTTCGAAGCGGACCAAGCGCTGCTGGTTAACAACGCCGATTGGCTGACCCGCATCGAGTACATCCCCTTTCTCCGGGATTACGGCCGCCATTTCAGTGTCAACCGTATGATCAAGGCCGAAAGCTACCGCATGCGCCTGGAGTCCGAAGAGGGCTTGAGCTTTATCGAGTTCAACTACATGCTGCTTCAGGCCTATGACTTTTTGGAGCTTTTCCGCCGTCATCAGTGCCGGATCCAGATGGGTGGCAGCGACCAGTGGGGCAATATCGTGGCCGGGATCGATCTGGTGCGCAAGGTCGAGCACGGGGCGGCTTTCGGCATCACTTTCCCCCTGATCACCACCAGCGCGGGGGCCAAAATGGGCAAAACGGCTGCCGGGGCTGTCTGGCTGGATGCCGAACGTACACCCCCTTATGATTTTTATCAGTACTGGATTAACACGGATGACAAAGATGTCGCGCGCTTTCTGGCCCTCTATACCTTTTTACCGATGGCCGAGATTGCGGCAGTAGCGGCAATGTCCGGAGCGGATCTGAATCTGGCCAAAACCGTGCTGGCCTTTGAAACCACCCGAATCGTCCACGGGCGCGAGGCGGCCCTCGACGCCTTCAAGGCGGCTTCCAGCGTTTTCGGGGCCCGCCGCATCCCCGTGGATTTGCTGCCGAGCAGCGCCGTGCCGAGGCGGAGCGCTGCGGCCGGCGACGATGGGGTCCCTTCTTCCGATATTACGGCGGCTGAATTGGCCCAGGGGTTGCCGCTTTTCAAGCTGTTTCACACCGTCGGTCTGGCCAATTCCGGCGGCGCGGCCCGTCGGTTGATTACCCAGGGCGGCGCCTATGTCAACGGGCAGCGGGTTGAAGCCGTCGATTACACGGTGACGGTGGATGACGCCGACGACGGGGTGATCATGCTGCGTTCCGGCAAGAAAAAATATCACAAGCTGTTGGTTACCGCCTGATCATGCCGAGCCAGCGTTTTCCTGAAACCCCGGGGGTTGATTGGAACATGGCAGTGGTTATTTTATTATTTACCTTTTGTATGCAAAATTGACCAAAAAAACGATTGACAACGGCTCCTTTTTTCATATATTAAGCCGTTTTTGTCAGCGCACGGAAACGGGCGTTGTCAGTTGCAGCCCACGGGTTGCGGTT
>CAYMAR010000349.1:0-3939 GCA_964388465.1 uncultured Desulfobacteraceae bacterium | reverse complement strand
ACGGCAAGGCCGCAGCCGACCGACGCCCGCAGGCGTAGCACAAGCTACGTCGAGGACCGGCGGAAGGCGAGAACACCGCCGGGGGCTGCAAGATGCCCCCAACCAAAGGCCCCGTGGGCCGGGTGAAGGGGTAGATTGCGGTTCACGGCAAGGCCGCAGCCGACCGACGCCCGCAGGCGTAGCACAAGCTACGTCGAGGACCGGCGGAAGGCGAGAACACCGCCGGGGGCTGCAAGATGCCCCTTCACCCGGCCCACTCATTTGAGGCCCAGCTTATAGTTCCAAAGCCCCGGCCGCGTTTTGAGCTTGACCCCCTTCGGCAGGGTCTCCTCGATCTGAACGAACAGGCGGTAGCCGGCGCGCGCCAGTTCGGCCTGCTGCCGGCTCAAATCCAGACGCCAGTTGGGATAGACCCAGAAATTCGCGTGGCGGCGGCTCACCCAGGCCTGCTCCCCCTTGGGGCTCGTAAACGGCTGCCCCTCCCGCAGGTCCGCGGCCCGCACCCGCGAGAGGCACAGAGGCCACAGGCCCGCCACCACGACTCCCAGCGGCAGTGGGCTTGACCGCGGAAGCGCCAGGAAATCTTCCCGGCCCATTTCGGGGCTGACGAAGGCCCCGTTGAAGCCGGCCTTCTTGAGGACGTCCAAGGCCAGCGGGTTGGCCAGATTGCAAAACGGGCCGGCCCAGAGATCGAGGCCCCGCGTCTTTCCGAAAAGGCGCTGCTGCCAGGGCGCGTTGAGGACAAACCGGCGCGCCCCGCGGCCGACCAGGCGTCCGACCAGGGCGGCCAGGGCAGTTTGTCCCTCGGGCCAGAGGACCGGCGTCAGCCACCACCAAATAGCGGGCCAGCGGCCCCGCGAAGTCTGGTCCACGGCCGGCGGAGAGACCCAGAGGCCGGCCTCGGATCCGCGGCCGCGGCTAATCGGCGTCCGGTGAAGCTGCAGGGTCTTTACGGGCGCACGGCTGGGGCGGGCCGCCCGCGGCGGTGTCCATCCCCCCTTCACCGCCGGTTCGGGCGGGAGCGGTATGGCGGCGGCTTCGGCCTCGAGCCCGGCCAGCATTTTCTGCAGCGCCGGCTCCCGGCGATCGGTCAGAAACACTGGGGTACCCTTGCGAATCGGGCGTCGCCCGGTCTGCTTGAGGGTCAGCCGTCCCCGGGCCGGCACGGGATGAGCGATTCGCTGCACATTGTGGGCCTTGTCGTCTTCATAGCCGATCCGCAGCACATCGCCCGGCAGCAAGGCGATCCGGGGCGATATGCACGTGCGCGGAGCAGCCCCCTTGGCAGCGCCCACCAACAGCCCCGAGCCAGTCTGCACGGTCGGCTGAAGCGGGGATTGGGGGCGCTGGGGCAGAAAGCGGTAGTGGGTGTTCGGACGACCCAGCGCCATTTCCAGCAATCCCAGAGCCGCCTTCTTGGCCTGCGGGTCGCGCCCCTCGTCCCGCAGCATGCGATAGGCGGATACCGTGTAGTAGACGTAATGCGGACCTTTTTTGCGCCCTTCGATCTTCCAGGTGCGGATCTGGGGGATGGTGCGCAGTACCTTGACCAGCACGTCCAGGCTGAGGTCCATGCACGCGAAAAGTCGCCGCCGGACGCGCTGCTGGGTAAAGGTGCGCCGGCAGGGCTGGACGCAGCGCCCCCTGAGCCCGCTCTTGCCGCCCAGAAAACTGCTCCAGTAGCAGCGGCCCGAAACCCCGTAGCACAGGGCCCCGTGGATGAAAACTTCGAGTCCCAGCCCCGGCGGGCAGGCCTCGCCCATCGCCCGCATCTCGTCGATATCGAGTTCCCTGGGAAGCACCACCTGGTCCACCCCCAGTTGCGCGCGCACCCACGCGAGCGCCGCCGGGAAGCTGGCATGGGCCAGGGTGGAGAGATGGATTTCGCCCCCGTAACCCGCCCGGCGGGCCAGCGGAATCAAGCCCAGGTCCTGAATGATCAGGGCATCCGGGCGCACGGTAGACACCAGGGCGTCCACCAGGCGGGCGGCACGATCGAGATCGCGGGCGGTCAAGAGGGCGTTCAGCGCGATATACACCCCGACGCCGCGATCGTGGGCCAGCCGGGTCAATGCGGCCAGTTCGGGCAACGAAAAATTCTTGGCCGCCATGCGGGCTGAAAGATGTTTCAGGCCGCAGTAAACGGCATCGGCCCCGGCGGCCAGGGCGGCCAGAAAGCTCGCCCGGCTGCCGGCCGGCGCCAGGATGCGCGGCGGAGGCGGGGCGGATGGCGGTTGGTGCGTAGGCGTCATGGGGTCCCGTTCCCGGTGTCGGGGGCAAGCCCGGCGGCCGGCCCCCATCAAGGCCTTTGAGCGGCGGAGCTGATTCGGGTTACGGCTTGCCGCCGGCCGGGCATGTGTTATATTGTGGCGGTTTCGTTTGTCAAACGATACCGCGGTAAAGAATATAACCGAATTCGGAGCTTGAAAGGAACCCCACGAATGAAAATCGCGGTCAGCGGCAAAGGCGGCGTCGGCAAAACCACTTTCGCTTCTCTCCTTATCCGAGCGTTCAACGACGCGGGCAAACATGTCCTGGCCATCGATGCAGATCCCGACGCCAACCTGGCGGCGGCGCTGGGCATCGATGGGGCCCATGCGATAACGCCCATCTCCGAAATGAAGGATTTGATTTTCGAGCGCACCGAAGCCAAGCCCGGAACGGTGGGCGGCTTCTTCAAGCTCAACCCCAAAGTGGACGACCTGCCCGAAACCCTTTCAGCACGGCTCGGCAACATCAAGCTCATGCGTCTGGGGGGCGTCAAGAAGGGCGGGGCCGGCTGCATCTGTCCCGAGAGCACCCTGCTGCGGGCGCTGATCACACACGTGGTCCTCTCGCGGGACGAGGTGGTCGTCATGGACATGGAAGCCGGCATCGAGCACCTGGGCCGCGCCACGGCCCAGTCCGTGGACAAGTTGATCGTGGTGGTCGAACCCGGGCGGCGCAGCATCGACACGGCGCGGAACATCCAGCGGCTGGCCTCGGAAATCCACCTGGACAAGATCGCCCTGGTGGGCAACAAAATTCGCGGCGACAGGGACCGTGCCTTTCTCGAGAAACATCTCGCCGAATTCGACCTCCTCGGATTTTTACCCTACGACGACCAACTCATCGAGGCCGACCTCAACGACCAGGCCCCCTATGAAACCGCTTCCCCGGCCGTAGCAAAGGTTAAAACCATTCTCGAAAGGCTCTGATGCGCAGAAGCTATGCCCCCCGCCGGCGACGGCCGCGCCCGCCGCGCCGGCCCCATGAGGCCCGGGTCCGTCCCGGGGCCGACAAGCGTCTGAAAAAGGTGTTCGACCAGATCGGCGTTCCCGACCCGAGCCCCTTCGTGCCCGATGATTTCCAGAGCGAGGCCGTGGCCGCGGTGGCGCGGTCGGACTGTCTCGTGACCGCCCCCACCGGGGCCGGCAAGACCTGGATTGCCGAACAGGCCATCCGGAATGTCTTTGCGGATGGCGGGCGGGCCTGGTACGCCTGCCCGCTCAAAGCCTTGAGCAATGCCAAATATGCGGAGTTCGCCCAGGCGTTCGGCGATGCGAACGTGGGGATTCTCACGGGCGACCGTCGCGAGCAGCCGGGTGCTCCCATCATCATCGGCACCACCGAAATCCTGCGCAACCAGCTCTACGACGCCATGCACTCCGGCGTCGAACTGGAAACCGATTTCGTGGTGCTCGACGAGGCCCATTTCCTGGGCGACTACGACCGGGGCGTGGTCTGGGAGGAGATCATGATCTACCTCCCGGCGCGCATTCCGCTGCTGCTGTTGTCGGCCACCATCGGCAACGCCCGGGAGATCGCCGACTGGCTGAGCGCCATCCGGCGCAAAACCTGCCAGGTGGTTCCCGAAACCCGGCGGCCGGTGCCGCTGTATCCGTTGTTCTTCGCGCCCTCGGGCACGCTCCTGCCGCTGGTGGTCCCCACCGGGCCCAA
>CAYMAR010000348.1:0-3969 GCA_964388465.1 uncultured Desulfobacteraceae bacterium | reverse complement strand
TCCGGACTCCGCCCGCCGCCTTAAGATCCCGAGCGTTTTCTCCAGCCCCACTTTTTCGAAAATCTCCGAAGCCGCCGCGATTTCAAATACCTGCCGCGGGGCCTGCCCCCCTTCGGCCGGGTCCCTGAAGATATCGTGGATCAGAAGATAGCCGCCGGGGATGATGTGTTCGGACCAGGCCGCGTAGTCGCCCAAGGCCGCTTCGAGGCTGTGTCCCCCGTCGATGAATACGAGGCTCAAGGGGGTGCCCCATTGGCGGGCGGCGACCGCCGAGGGGCTCACGATGGGGACCACCGTATCCTCCAATTCGCCCCGTTCGATCGTCTTCCGGAAGACATTGACCGTATCGATATTCCCGGTGGTCGGGTCGATCAGGTCCGGGTCGCAGTAAGCCTCCCCGGGCTGCTGCTCTTCCGAGCCCCGGTGGTGATCGATGGAGAAAAGCACGCTCCCGGCCGCCTTCAAGCCCGCGCCCAGGTACAGGGCCGACTTGCCGCAATAGCTGCCGATCTCGAGCCCCGGCCCCAACCGTCCGGCATCCCGCGCGACCTCGAAGAGCTTCATCCCCTCGGCTTCGTCCAGAAACCCCTTGGTCCGGTCTATCAAATCCTTATCGATCATGGTTTTGATTCGCAGTGATATGGATGTTGCCTGTGACCCGATGCGGATGGTCTTTGGTCAGGGCAGATAAAAGTAAAGTAAAACCGACCATTTGACCAACTTAAAACCCTTTTGGGATTCGACGGTCTGAATCCCCATTGTCTCGCGCCGAGCATCGGGATGTTGGACGGGAAAAGAGCGTCGGCCTGTTTGAGCGAAGCGCGTTCCGACGCTCGCCGGCCATAATTCCGACGCGCAGGAATGCGCGAGACACGGGCGTCTTCTTTTGGTTCGTTTTCCTCGACGCGGAAGAAAATGAACAGTTGGAAGATTTTATGCACCGGTGAACTTGGACAAGAGAAATAAAACCGAAAAAACCGGCGGCCAAAAATCAACCCGGCTTGGCCCCTACCCCATATCCTCATAGTTGCGCACCAGCACCTCGCGCGGTTTGGCCCCGTCGGCGGGACCGATGATCCCCTCGCGCTCCATGGTCTCGATGATCCGGGCCGCCCGGTTGTAGCCGATGCGCAGGTGGCGCTGGACCATGGAGATGGAGGCCTGGCCCTGCTGGGTCACCAGAGCCACGGCGTCGTCGTAGCGCTCGTCGTATTCGGTCTCCTCGCCGGCGCCGGCCTCACCCTTGGGCGCCGCCGCAGTGACGGCTTCGTTGTAATCGGGCGCACCCTGGGCCTTGAGAAATTCGGTGATGCGGTTGAGTTCGGACTCGGAGATGTAGGCCCCGTGAATGCGTTGCAGCTTGCCCGCCCCGGGTGGCATGAAAAGCATGTCACCCTTGCCGAGCAGGGTTTCGGCGCCGTTGGTGTCCAGGATTGTGCGCGAGTCCGTTTTGGAGGACACCTGAAAACTCAGCCGGGTGGGGAAGTTGGCTTTAATAATGCCGGTGAGCACGTCCACCGAGGGACGCTGGGTGGCCAGGATCAGGTGGATGCCGGCCGCACGGGCCATCTGCGCCAGCCGGGTCAGGGCCACCTCGACGTCGCGGGAGGCCACCATCATCAGGTCGGCCAGCTCGTCGATGATGATGACGATCAACGGCAGCGGCTCGAGCGGTTTTTCTTCCGCATCCTCCGATGCAGCGGGCTTGGCTTTTTTCTTGGCCGCCTTGGCGACCTTCTGGTTGTACTGGGCCAGGTTGCGGACCTTCATCTCCGAGAGCAATTCGTAGCGGCGCTCCATTTCGCGCACCGCCCAGAAGAGCGCGTTGGTGGCTTTCTTGACGTCGGTCACCACCGGCGTGATCAGATGGGGAATGCCGTCGTACATGGTCAATTCGATCCGCTTGGGGTCCACCATGATCAGTTTGACCTCTCCCGGTGCGGCCTTGTAGAGAAAGCTGCAGATCATGGTGTTCAGGGCCACGCTCTTGCCCGCCCCGGTGGCGCCGGCGATGAGCAGGTGCGGCATCTTCTCCAATTCGGCCACCACCGGGTTGCCGATGATGTCTTTGCCCAGGCAGATGGTCAGCCGGTAGCGGCTGTTCTCGAAGGCCGGGGAGACGGCCACCTCCTTAAAACGCACCGTCTCGCGGTCCTGGTTGGGAATCTCGATACCGATCACGGCCTTGCCCGGAATGGGCGCCACGATACGCACGCTGGTGGCCCGCAGCGTCAGCGCCAGATCGTCGGACAACCCCGTGATCTTGTTGATTTTGACGCCCGGGGCCGGCGCATATTCGAAGGTGGTGATCACCGGGCCGGGCGAGACAGCCACCACGTTGCCCCGCACGTTGAAATCCTCCAGCTTTTTCTCCAGCAACCGGGAAAGCATGCGCAGGTTCTCGTCGTCGGCCGAGACCTTGGACGGCTCGGGATCGTCAAGAAACGAAATCGGCGGCAGCTGGAACGCGCCTTCCTTTTTCTCGAACGCGAAGACATCCTGCTTGGGGCGGGCCGCCGGTTTCATCACTTTTTTCTTGGGGGCCTTGATCTTGATCTCGGGTGTGGGGGCGGTTGCGGCCTTGACCCGGGTGTTGCGTTTCTGGACTTTCAGGCGCCGCTCCCGGTGCTTGAGATAGACGGTCTTGATGTGGTCGCCGACCCGGTTGACGAGTGCCCAGCAGCGGTCGCTGAAACTCAGAAGCGAAAAGCCCGTCATGAGAATGAAGCCCACCAGCCAGAGCAGGGCCAGGATGATAAAGGCGCCGGTCGCGTTGGTATAGCGCGCCAGAAAGGACTGCAGGGCGATGCCGATTAGCCCGCCGGAGGTGAAGCGGTGGCCGAACAGGACATAGTCTGCACTGCGAAAGGCCAGCAGCGCGCCGGTCATCAGGATCAGCAGGACACCGCCCAGCAAGGCGAGTCCGAGGGTTTTGGTGTCGCGGTTGCCGAAAAACTGGATGCTCAGAAAAAGCAGCAGGATCGGCACCCAGAAGGCGCCCAGGCCGAAAAGGCCGATCAGTATGCCCGCCAGGTGCGCACCCACCAAACCGAAGAGGTTGTGAATGGCCTCACCCGAGGTGGCGTTGTTCACGGAGGGATCCTGGGGATGATAGGACACCAGGCTGACCAGCGTGAACACCAGAAGAAAAAACAGCAGAATCCCGATGATTTCTTTTCGCATCGCTTTGTCAGTGCCGCGCCTTCAGACCTCGATGATGATCGGCAGGATCACCGGCCGCCGTGCAATCGTAAAGAAGAAATACTGTTTGAGCACGCGCTTGAGTTTGGCGCGAATCTTGTCCGCCCGGTTGGACGTTTCCGGGCTGACGTCTTCCACGACCTCCAGCACGACGCAGACCGCGTCGTCCAGAAGATGGCCGGTTTCGAGTTCAAAGACAAATCCGCGGGAGAACATTTCCGGCCCGTACACGATGGTGCCCGTATCCTCGTCCAGGGCCATGATCACCACCACGAGGCCGTGCTCGGAAAGGTTGCGCCGCTCCTTGAGCACACTGCGGCCGACGTCGCCGATGCCCTTGCCGTCGATCAGCACGCGTCCGGTGGCGATCCGCTCCTGCAGCCGGCCGCCCTGCCGATTGAAGACCACCACCTGGCCGTTTTCGGCCAGCAGCACCCGCTCCGGCGGAATGCCGATTTCCTGCGCCAGACGCGAATGCAGGGTGAGGTGACGGTACTCGCCGTGAACGGGCATGAAAAACCGCGGTTTGGTCAGGTTGATCATCAGTTTGAGCTCTTCCCGGAAACCGTGGCCCGAGACGTGGATGTCCGAGATCTTCTCGTAGATCACATCGGCCCCCTGGCGGTAGAGCCGGTTGATGATGCCGGCGATGGCGCGTTCGTTGCCGGGAATGAACTTCGAGGAGAGGATGACCGTGTCCTCCTTACGGATCTTGATATGCTTGTGCGTACCGGCGGCCATACGGGCCAGCACGGACATGGGCTCCCC
>CAYMAR010000347.1:1596-3974 GCA_964388465.1 uncultured Desulfobacteraceae bacterium | reverse complement strand
CGGGTGGTAGGAGAGTTTGGCCTTGCGCAGACCCTCGTCGCCCAGGTCCTGCTCCCGGTTGACGAACCTGTAGCGTGTGCCCAGGCTTTCCAGGAACATCTGGTTGATGGCCTGGTAGATGCCTTTGTAGCGTGGGCAGCCCTTCTCGAAATGGATCAGGACGGTTTCCGGATCGAGCGGCTCGGCAATGGTATAGGCCCCGATCATGTCGTCGATCAGCAGGGCCCCGCCGGTCAGGAACGGGAAGCGGTCCCAGGAAAGAAAAGTGCGCTGGATGGCCCGGTTTTCGGCGGCCAGCACGTCGGTGCCCTCGCAGTCCCGCCAGGTGCACCAGTCGTCCTGCAGCGCCAGGGCCTGGTCGATCATGGTTTCCGAGAAGGGCTCGAAGCGGTAATTGTATTTGCGTTTAAACTGGTTGAGCAGGTTTTTCTTCTTGTGGAAGCGGTTGCCTTTGAGCTGGGTCAGCTCTTCCACATTGTACACATAGTCCCAGTCGCCGCGCTCTTCTTCCATCGCGAGTTGCGTCGTACAACACTGCTGCCACAGATCCGCCAGCGCTTCGGGTACGCGGATAATCAGGGCGCCGGAAGGCAACTGGGGCCACACGGCATGCCAGTCGACCGCGTCCCACGGGCCCACCGGCGCCCACAGGGCGGCCTTGGGGCGTTGCTGCCGGATCCACACCAGGTCGTGGGCAAAGGCCCATTCCAGGTCGTATTCCCGCGCCCATCCCCAGATATTGACGAAACTGTAATCGGATACCGCGCTCGGGGTCCGGGCCAGCTTGGCCTGGTAGACCTCCATGCGCTCCAGACTGATTGGTTCGAATTGCACGTTTTCCTCCGTATGGGATGAATCGACGCTCGGGCGTGAACGCCCCGGTCAGGCGGGCGGCAGTGCCTGAACCAGGGCCGCGCCGGCCCGGCGGGCTTCGGACTGGAAGTCGGGATGCGCCTGGATATCTTCGGCATGGTCGAGTCCGCGGAAAAACTTGTAGTCCCACAGTTCGGTATCCAAAACGTCGAAAAAGTATTTGACGCTCAACAGGGCGCCGTCGAAAAGTTTTTTCCCGCGCGTGGCCCCGGCGGCAAGCAGGAGGCCTTTACGCACGGCCTGCGAGCGGCCCATCGGCAATCCCTCGATCCAGTGCTTCTTCACCCACTGAGACTGAAAGCGGTCCATGAGGATTTTGACCTGGGCGCTGACGGAGTAAAAGAAAATCGGCGACGCCAGAATGATGCCGTCGGCCGCCAGGATGATGTCGCGGACCCCCTGGAAGTCGTCTTTGATGGCGCATTCGCCGTCACGCTTGCATCCGTAGATCTCCAGGCAGGGAGACATTTTGAGGTCGCGCAGATAAATTTCCTCGACGGCCGCCCCCTGGTCGCGGGCGCCCGCCACCGCCTGGCGCAGCAGGGTGGCGGTGTTGCCCGCCCGGCGGGGGCTGCCGTAGATGGCCACAATGCGGCGTCGGCTGTCGTGGCGTGCGCTCATACCGGTATGGTCAGCTTCAGACCGACCGGACAGTGATCCGAACCCATGATGTCGTTATCGATGTAGGCCGTCTCCACATAACCCTCGTCGATCATGGCGCGGTCGACGAAGAAATAATCGATGCGCCACCCCGCGTTGCGTTCGCGGGCCCGGAAGCGGTAGGTCCACCACGAATACTTGACCGTGTCCGGGTAAAAATATCTGAAAGTGTCAACGTAGCCATTGGCGCTGATGCGGTCAAGCCAGTCGCGTTCGACGCGCAGAAATCCGGAGGTCTTCTCGTTGGCCTTGGGGTTTTTGAGATCGATTTCATTGTGGGCGGTGTTGTAGTCGCCGCAGATGACCACCCGGCGGCCCTGTTTAACGTATTCATCGGTGTAATTGAAGAATGCGGTGTAGAAATCGAGCTTGTACTGAAGGCGCGCCTCGCTCATTTGGCCGTTGGGGAAGTAGACGTTGAAGAACACGAAGGCGTCGAAATCCAGTTCCAGGATCCGCCCCTCGTCGTCAAAGGCGGGGATGCCGATGCCGTGGCGCACGGCCCGGGGCGTGAGCCGTGAGTAGACCCCCACGCCGCTGTAGCCTTTTTTGGTGCGGGCATGCGACCAGTAGCTGCGGTATCCGGGCCGATCGGTCATGGCCGGCGTCAACTGATGGGCCTGGATTTTGGTTTCCTGGAGGCCCACGATGTCCGCGTCCAGCCGCGCGAGCGCCCCGGCGAAATCCTTTTTGATCACGGCCCGCAGTCCGTTGACGTTCCATGAGACCAGATTGAGGGATTGGGTGTCCATCGATAGTTTAACCACCTTGACCAAGGTTGTCGTGTCTATGTTCCCCACCCGCCCCTGCGGATGGAAGCAAAGCCTGCCACGTCTGTCCGCCGG
>CAYMAR010000347.1:0-1496 GCA_964388465.1 uncultured Desulfobacteraceae bacterium | reverse complement strand
GCCGTTTTGGCCCGCGGCGAGGTCAACTGGGCTTCGATCGTGCGCACGTCGGCAATCATTTCGGCCATTGCATCGTAGGACAGGTTCAGGGTGGGTATTTCCGCCTTGAACTGGGTCAGCGTCTGTTCGACGAGTTCATGCTGTCGACTGTCCATGGGCGAGTCCTCACCCAGGCGGTCATCCTGCGAGCCCGCCTCGCCCGCGTCATTTCCGCCGCAAAACGCGCGCCCGGCTTCGCTGAGGGCCACCCCGCCCGCCAGCGTGCGGATTTCGAGGAGACCTTCGGCCATCAGGTCTTCGGCGGTGATTCGGCTTTCCTCGCGATCGAGCCCCATGGCCGTTCCCAGGTCGTACATGGAGATCTGAGCGTCGGCATCGTCGCCGGTCCGGGTGTAGAGGTTTTCAAGAAACTGTCGGCTGGGCGGGCTCAAATCGATGGTGGGCATTTGTCTTCCTGACGTTTGTCAATCGTTTAGGCTTTGATTATGGCGCCGAGGGCTTTTTCCAGGGTCGCGTATCGGAATTCGAAGCCGGACGCCAGCAGTCGTTCCGGCGGCGCCTTCTGGCTGCCCAGCAGGACCGAACTGAATTCGCCCAGGGCGGCTTTCATGACAAAGGCCGGGGCCGGCATGAACGCCGGCCGATTGAGGGCACGTCCCAGCATGCGGGCCAGCGTGCGGTTGGTGACGGCCTCCGGGGCGCAGAAATTGAAGACCCCGTCGCATGCTTCGTTTGCCATCAAAAACCGGATGGCCGCAACGAGATCGTCCAAATGGATCCAGGGAAAATACTGGCTTCCGCTCCCCAGCGGGCCTCCCAGGCCCAGCCTGAAGGGCGGCAGCATCTTGGCCATGGCCCCGCCGGCCTGGTGAAGAACGACCCCCAGACGGCCGATGGCCACGCGGGCCCCCTTCTGCCGTGCCGTTTCGGCCTCGGCCTCCCACTCGATGCCCAAGCGGGCCAGGAAATCATCGCCGGGTCCGGAGGCCTCGGTCAGCGTCTTGTCGCCCTGGTCGCCGTAATAACCGACGCCCGACGCGCTGAAGAGAAACGGCCGGCGCTCCCCGTCGAGGGCGGCCACGAGGTTGCGGGTGGTCAAGACGCGGCTGTCGCGGATAATGCCCTTGGTGCGCGACGTCCAGCGCTGAAAGATGCTGGCGCCGGCCAGGTTGATGCAGGCGTGACTTTCCGCCGCGGCCTCCTGCCAGGCGCCCGGTTGGGTGGTGTCGGCCGAGATGAAGGTGAACCCTGGCGCGCCCTCGCGCGGATGGCGGGACGAGCGCCCCAGGGCCGTTATCTGGTGCCCCTCTTCGAGCAGCACGTCCACCAAGTAGCTGCCGACAAATCCTGTGCCACCGGTAATAAGTATTTTCATCTGCGCTGTCCTTGATATCCCGGACGTCGCGTCCGGTTGAGCGGGTTGCAGGCTCTGGTCTTCAAAGGCGAGTTGCCAGCAACCTTATCTATTGGACGATAGGATAAAGATAGTAAACACC
>CAYMAR010000346.1:0-3977 GCA_964388465.1 uncultured Desulfobacteraceae bacterium | reverse complement strand
GCCATCGATTCGGTGGAGGACATGAAGGTCCTCTTCGACCAGATTCCCTTGGACAAGATGTCGGTGTCGATGACCATGAACGGGGCGGTGCTGCCCATCATGGCGGGCTACATCGTGGCGGCCGAGGAGCAGGGCGTCAAGCAGGAACAGCTCACCGGCACGATTCAGAACGATATTCTCAAAGAATTTCTGACCCGCAACACGTATATCTACCCGCCGGTGCCTTCGATGCGCATCGTCTCGGACATCATTAATTACTGCTCCCAGAACATGCCCAAGTTCAACACCGTCAGCATCAGCGGCTACCACATGATGGAGGCCGGCGCCAACTCGTCCCTGCAGCTGGCCTTCACCCTGGCCGACGGCGTGGAGTACGTCAAGGCGGCCATGGATGCCGGCATGGATATCGATGCCTTTGCCCCGCGGCTCTCGTTTTTCTTCGGGATCGGGATGAACTTCTTCATGGAGATCGCCATGCTGCGGGCGGCGCGCTTCCTGTGGCACAAGCTGATCAGCCGCTACAATCCCAAGAATCCCAAGAGCACCATGCTGCGCACCCACTGCCAGACCTCGGGCTGGAGTTTGACCGAACAGGATCCCTACAACAACATCATCCGCACGACGATCGAGTGCATGTCGGCCGTGCTGGGCGGCACCCAGAGCCTGCACACGAATTCGTTCGACGAGGCCGTGGGCCTGCCCACGGACACCTCGGCCCGGATCGCGCGCAACACCCAGCTGATCGTCCAGCATGAAAGCCAGGTCTGCCACGTGGTCGACCCGCTGGCCGGCTCCTATTATGTGGAGGCGCTTACGGCCAGCCTCTATCGTGAAGCGGAGAAGATCATCAACGAGGTCGAAGAACTCGGGGGCATGGCCAAGGCCATCGAAACCGGCATGCCCAAGATGCGCATCGAGGAGTCGGCCGCCCGCCGGCAGGCGCGCATCGACCAGGGTGCGGACGTCATCGTGGGGGTCAACAAATTCCAGCTGCCCGATGAAGAGCCCCTCGACGTCCTCGAGGTGCCCAGCACGGTGCGCGACGAGCAGGTCGCCCGTCTGGAAGCGCTTAAAGCTGGTCGTGACAGCGCGGCCGTGGAAGCGGCCCTGGCAGCCGTGACCCAGGCGGCCGAGGGCGACGCCAACCTGATGGCCGCCAGCATCGAGGCCGTGCGCGCCCGGGCCACGGTGGGGGAAGTCTCCGATGCCATCGAAAAGGTCTTCGGCCGCTACGTGGCCACGACCCAGTGCATCTCCGGGGTCTACGCCGCCGAATTCGGGGACAGCGAGATCATCGCCTCGCTGCGCAAGCGAACGGAAGACTTCGCCGCCAAAGAAGGCCGGCGCCCGCGCATCCTGATGACCAAGATGGGCCAGGACGGCCATGACCGCGGCATCAAGGTGGTGGCCACGGCCCTGGCGGATCTGGGTTTCGACGTGGATATCAGCCCCATGTTCCAGACACCCGAAGAGGCCGCCAAGATGGCTATCGAGAACGACGTCCACATGGTGGGGGCCTCCAGCCTGGCCGCCGGCCACAAGACCCTGGTGCCGGCCCTGATCGAGGAGCTTAAAAAACTGGGCGGCGGCGACGTCCTGGTGTTCGCCGGCGGGGTCATTCCGCCCAAAGACTACTCCTTTCTGCAGGAAAGTGGTGTGGCCGCGGTGTTTGGTCCCGGAACACCCATTCCGGAATCCGCCAACAGGATGCTCAACGCCCTGGAGGGCGGTCGTTGATCCCGATCGACACGGATCACTATATCGAAGGCGTCCTGGCGGGCCATCGCCGTTTGCTGTCCAAGACGATCACCCTGATCGAAAGCGGGCGCGACGATCACAAGGCGGCAGCCCGCGAGGTCGTCGGCCGCCTTCTGCCCCGCAGCGGCAAGGCCGTGCGCCTGGGGATCACGGGGGTGCCCGGTGTGGGCAAAAGCACATTCATCGAGAGCCTGGGGATGTATCTCATCGCTCAGGGCCACAAGGTGGCGGTGCTGGCGGTAGATCCCAGTTCGCGGCGCAGCGGGGGCAGCATCATGGCCGACAAGACCCGCATGGAGCAGCTGGCCGTCCAGGCCGATGCCTACATTCGGCCCAGCCCCTCGGGCGGCACCCTGGGGGGCGTGGCCCGCAAGACCCGGGAGACCATGATCGCCTGCGAGGCGGCCGGCTTTGATGTCATGATCGTGGAGACCGTGGGCGTGGGTCAGTCCGAGACCACCGTGGCCTCGATGGTGGACTTCTTTCTGGTGCTCATGCTGGCCGGGGCGGGCGACGAACTGCAGGGCATCAAAAAGGGCGTGCTTGAACTGGCCGATGCCATCGCCATTACCAAGGCGGACGGCGACAACGTGGACAAGGCCCGCAAGGCCCGCCAGTCCTACGAATACGCCCTGCACCTATTGGCACCGGCCTCGCCCGACTGGCATCCACCGGTCTTGACCTGCAGCGCGCTGGCGCCGGAGGGGATCGACCGCATCTGGGAAACCGTGCAGAAGCACCGGCAGATTTTCACGGCCAGCGGGGCGCTCGCGGCCAACCGCCGGCAGCAGGCCCTCGCCTGGCTGCAGGACCTGCTGGACGATGGTCTGCGGGAGCGCTTCCTGCGTCATCCGGGTATCCGGCAAAACCTGCCGCGGTACCAGCGGGAGGTGGTCGACGGCCACACCTCGCCCACCGCTGCGGCGGAAGCGCTCCTTTTTTTGCTTGACAACCCGAAACCGCTCTAGGATCTAAATAATTTCCGATATTTTGGTCATAATTTTGAATACCTACTAAACTAAAGCCGGCATACCGCGTTGTATTCATTCGGGGATTGGGAACCATAACAAGAGGGAAAGGATTGGTGTAATGGGTGTTACCGCAGACAGGATCAAGGATCTCAAGGAACGCCAGAAACGTCTCCTCGAGATGGGCGGCAAGAAAGCCGTCGCCAGGCACAAGGAGAAGGGCAAACTGACGGCCCGGGAGCGGCTGGATGGCCTGTTCGACCCCGGGACGTTCCGTGAAATCGACATGTTCGTCACCCATCGCTGCGTCAATTTCGGCATGGAATCGGTGGAGATTCCCTCGGACGGCGTCATCACCGGCCACGGCCTGGTGGACGGACGCCCGGTCTTCGCCTTTGCCCAGGACTTTACCTCGCGGGCCGGAAGTCTGGGGGAGATGCACGCCAAAAAGATCTGCAAGGTCATGGATCTGGCCCTGAAGGCCGGAGCGCCCTTCGTGGGGCTGAACGACTCCGGCGGCGCCCGCATCCAGGAAGGCGTGGATGCGCTGTCCGGCTACGGTCAGATTTTCTTCCGCAATTCGGCCGCCTCGGGCACCATCCCGCAGATATCGGCCATCATGGGGCCCACGGCCGGCGGCGCCGTGTATTCGCCGGCCATGACCGACTGGATCTTCATGGTCAAGAACACGAGCTACATGTTCATCACCGGCCCGGAAGTCATCAAGTCGGTCACCGGCGAGGAGGTCACCTTCGAAGAACTGGGCGGCGCCATGACCCACAACGAAAAGAGCGGCGTGGCGCATTTTGCGGCCGAGAACGACGAAGACTGCATCGCGCGCATCCGCCAGATGCTCTCCTACCTGCCGTCCAACAATATGGAAGATCCGCCCATCGTGGAGACCGGTGACGACCCGCGACGCAATGCCCCCGAACTGGACGCGATCATCCCGGACAACCCCAACCAGTCCTACGATATGAAGGCGGTCATCCGGGCGATCGTGGACAACGGCGAGATCTTCGAGCCGCATGAATTTTTCGCTACCAATATCCTGGTCTGCTTCGCGCGGCTCAACGGCCGCACCATCGGGATCATCGCCAACCAGCCCGAGAACATGGCCGGCTGCCTGGACATCAACGCCTCGGACAAGGCCACGCGCTTTATCCGCTTCTGCGACGCCTTCAACATCCCCATGCTGACCATTGCCGATGTGCCCGGTTATCTCCCGGGCAGCAACCAGGAGTGGGGCGG
>CAYMAR010000345.1:0-3990 GCA_964388465.1 uncultured Desulfobacteraceae bacterium | reverse complement strand
ATTTTCTTGTCGGTCACATAACCGCAAACCTGGCAGACATGATAGGCTTTGACCATATTCTTGATCAGGTTCATGATGGCGCGTTCATAAAGCTTGGCATGATAGGATTCCGCATCCCGGGCATGGCTGAAGGCCAAGACGGCGGCCTGCTCGCCATCGTCCTCGGCATCCTTGATGAAATCGGGATAGGTGTTTTCGCTGACCGATTTTTCCCGCTGGAAGGATTTTTCGAGGTTGGTATCCGTGTCCTTGACGATCAGGTCCCGGACCAGACCCAGCTGGCGGGTGGCATGCACTCGCTCGGCCTCGGCGATGGCCCGGAACAGCAGCGCGACCTGGGGCAGTTCTTCTTCCTGCGCTTTTTCGGCGTAGGCCAGCAGCCGGAAATAGGCCTTGGCCTCGCCGATGAAGGCCTTGTAGACATTGGCTCGGGTTTTGTCTTTCAACGCGACCTCCCTTTCTTTTGCAGGATCACAAAATATTGATCGGTTGGCGAACCGCGGAACGGCTTTAGAAGACCGTCGGAGCCGGGCGGCGCCTCCCGGCGAACAGAGGGTCGATCCCCGCCAAGCGCGGGCCGCCCTGCGATTGCGGAATACGGGGCGACCGTCGGGTTCGAGGATCTGTTTATCTGGAATGGGCCACCGTTACAAGTCATCATTTGACGGGGTGGCCCCGGGGCAGGCGGTTGCAGGGGGTAATCGCCGCCGGGATGGTGCGGGTCAAATGATGCGGGCAAAAGGGTGTGGTCGTCGGCCGCAATCGGTGGGCGCGGTGTCACGTCGACCATCACGCCCCCGATAACGCATGTCCTTTCGCCGTCACGCCGGGGCGAAGACGATCTTTTCCCCTTCGATGTCGGCACGGATTCTTGCACCGTCGCCGAAGCGCCCCTTGAGGATGTCCATGGCCAGCGGATTTTCGATATATTGCTGGATGGCCCGTTTCAGCGGGCGGGCGCCGTAGACGCGGTCATAGCCCTTGCGGGCCAGGAATTCACGTGCCGCTTCGCTGAGTTCGAGCGTCATCTGGCGCGCGGCCAGGCGTTTGGCCAGCTGCTGCATCTGGATGTCGACGATGGCCGCGATTTGATCGGGCGCCAGTCCCAGGAAAATGATGGTTTCGTCGATGCGGTTCAAGAATTCGGGTTTGAAGCCGGCTCGCAGGGCATCCATCACGCGGCGCTCCATTTCGGCCTGGTCGCGGCCGGCCAGTTCCTGGATCATCTGGCTGCCCACGTTGGATGTCATGATAATGATCGTGTTCTTGAAGTCCACCGTGCGGCCCTGTCCGTCGGTCATGCGGCCGTCGTCCAGGATCTGCAGCAGGACGTTGAAGACCTCCGGGTGGGCTTTTTCGATTTCGTCGAAAAGCACCACCGAATAGGGTCTGCGCCGGACGGCTTCGGTCAGGTAGCCGCCTTCGTCGTAGCCCACGTAGCCCGGCGGGGCCCCGATCATGCGGGCCACGGCGTGTTTTTCCATGTACTCGGACATGTCGATGCGCACGATGGCCTGTTCGCTGTCGAAGATAAAGGCCGCCAGGGCCTTGGCGAGCTCGGTCTTGCCCACGCCGGTGGGGCCCATGAAAATGAAGGAGCCGATGGGACGCTCCGGGTCCTGGAGGCCGGAGCGCGCCCGACGCACGGCATTGGAGACCGCGGCAATGGCCGCCTCCTGGCCGATGACCCGCCGGCCCAGCCGCGCCTCCATCTGGACCAGCTTCTCGCGTTCGCCCTCGAGCATCTTGCTCACCGGTATACCGGTCCAGCGGGAGACCACCTCGGCGATGTCCTCGTCGTCCACCTCTTCTTTGAGCATCTTCTTCTCGCCCTGCAGTTCGGCCAGCTTGCGGCGAACGTCTTCCATGCGCTGTTCCAGTTCGCTGGATTGGCCGTAGCGGATCTCGGCCACCCGGGCGAGGTCGCCGTCACGCTGGGCCTGCTCGGCCTCCACGCCGAGCTGCTCTTGCTGTTCCTTGATGGCACGGATCTGCTGGATCAATTCCTTCTCGTGCTGCCAGTGGGTCTTCATTTCGCGGATGGCGGCCTTGAGGTTCTCGATCTCGGACGCCAGTTTGCCGAGGCGTTCCTGAGACGCCGGATCGGTCTCCTTTTTCAGTGCCTGGCGCTCGATTTCCATCTGGGTGAGCCGGCGCTGGATTTCGTCGATCTCCACGGGCAGGCTGTCGATTTCGATCCTCAGCTTGGAGGCGCATTCATCGATCAGGTCGATGGCCTTATCGGGCAGGAAACGGTCGGCGATGTAGCGGTGAGAGAGGCCGGCGGCCGCCACGATGGCCGAATCCTTGATGCGCACCCCGTGATGGACCTCGTATTTCTCTTTCAGGCCGCGCAGGATCGAGATGGTGTCCTCGACGCTGGGTTCGGCCACCAGCACGGGCTGGAAACGCCGCTCGAGTGCGGCGTCCTTTTCGATGTATTTACGGTATTCGTTGAGGGTGGTGGCGCCCACGCAGCGCAAGGTCCCGCGGGCCAGCGCCGGCTTGAGCATGTTGGAGGCGTCCATGGCGCCTTCGCTGGCGCCGGCGCCCACCAGGGTGTGCAGCTCGTCGATGAACAGGATCACCTCGCCCTCGGCGGCCTCGATCTCCTTGAGCACGGCTTTGAGGCGATCTTCGAACTCCCCGCGGTATTTGGCCCCGGCGATCAGGGCCCCCATGTCGAGCGCCACCAGGCGGCGGTCTTTCAAACTCTCGGAAACGTCGCCTTCCACGATCCGCCGCGCCAGCCCCTCGACGATGGCGGTTTTGCCCACGCCGGGCTCGCCGATCAGAACCGGGTTGTTCTTGGTGCGTCGGGAAAGCACCTGGACGATGCGCCGGATCTCGTCATCGCGGCCGATGACCGGATCGAGCTTGCCCTGGCGGGCCAGTTCGGTGAGGTCGCGGCTAAATTTGTCCAGGGCCTGGTATTTTTCCTCCGGGTTGGGGTCGCTGATGCGCTGGGAGCCGCGGATCTCCATGAGCACCTTGAGCAGGCTCTCGCGGTTGATGCCGTGACGTGCCAATACGGCCGCGGCGTCGCTGCCCTTGCGGTCGGCGATCACCAGCAGGATGTGCTCGATACTGACGTACTCGTCTTTCATCTGGGCCGCTTCGCCAAAGGCCCCCTCCAGGACGGCCCGGACCTCGGTGGACAGATAGACCTCGGCCCCGCCGCTCACCTTGGGCTTGCGCTCCACCACGGCCCGAACGTCGTCACGCACCCGATCGGGCGCGGCCCCCAGTTTGCGCAGCACGGCCCGGGCCATGCCCTCTTTCTCCTCCAGCATGGCCAGCAGCAGGTGTTCCACTTCGATCTGCGGGTTGTTGAAACGCGAGGCCAGGGACTGGGCGTTCTGGACCAGTTCCTGAGACTTGATGGTTAACTTGTCGAAGCGCATAAATTCCTCCATAATACGCATGTATTGATCGCCTAATCAGATTGAAAATTAGCCACAATTTATGATATGTCAACTACATTACTAAAAGTAATTATTATATAAAGTTAATGATTCGGGGGCCAACCATGCACGGGCGGGCTGCGCCGCAGGCTCTCGTAAAGCACGATGCCCACGGTGGTGGACAGGTTCAGGCTGCGTATGGCATTGGAGATGGGCACGTGGTAGAGGGCTTCGGGGTAACGTGCCCGCAAGTCGTCCGGTAGACCGCGGGTCTCGGAGCCGAAAACCAGAAACAGGCGCCTTTTGACCGGCAGGGACCAGAACCCGCGTGCGCCCGATTTAGAAAACAGGCAAATTTCTTTCGGTGCTGGGCGGGTGCCGTCCAGGAAGGCGTCGAAATGCTCCCAGACGGACAGCTGGACGTGGGGCCAATAGTCCAGCCCGGCGCGCTTGAGGTGGCGGTTTTCGAGGGAGAACCCCAGCGGGTGGATCAAGTGCAGGAACGCCCCGGCCCCGATGCAGGTGCGGCCGATGTTGCCCGTGTTCCAGTGTACGTCCGGGGCCACAAGGACGACGTGGCGTTCGG
>CAYMAR010000344.1:0-4011 GCA_964388465.1 uncultured Desulfobacteraceae bacterium | reverse complement strand
TTTTTTCCGGCCCCACAAGGGCTTGCGCTTGCCGAACATGACGACACCTTTCCGGGTAAGGGTGCTGGGAGTTGCGCCCGGACAGCCTGCGTCGCGGGCTGCCTCGCGCGCGGCGCGAGAGTCGCACCACGACTAAAGCCTTCATCGTTGATGAAATAAATAATGTCAATATAAATTTTAAATGCAAGAAATATTTTTTGTAGAGTCGGTTTTTGTTGCAAAAAAGGTTTGTATATATTGATATAAAACAGTTTCAATCCGTTCGGACCAATATGAAACGTTTCTTACATTTTTACCATAGGACCCGATAAAAGGTAGCCCCCATGGACAATGGAAACAATCCGGTGATTCAACATATTGTCGACCGTATGCCCCGCCTGACGCCCAAAGGACGTATCCTGGGCAACTATGTGGTCCAGCATCCGCACAAGGCGGTCTTTATGACCACCAAGGAACTGGCCGAAGCCTGCAAGGTCAGTGAAGCCACCGTCGTGCGTTTCGTGAGCCAGTTGGGATACGGGACCTATGGGGTCTTTCTCCAGGCCCTGCGTGATCTGGTCAACACCGGGATGCGTCTGCAGGACCGCGTCGACCTGCCCGGGCTACGGGGGGCTAAAGGCGACCGTCTCGGTCGCGTCATGGCGGAAGAGATGGAAAATATGCGTCAGCTCTACCAGACCATCGACCGGGAGACGCTGAACGCCTTTATCGACCGTTTGGGCGAGGCCGCCGCCGTCTATGTGGCCGGTTCCCGGCTGTCCTATACCTTCGCCTATTATCTCGGCTGGTCCCTGTCCAAGGTGCGCAAGGGGGTCCATATTCTCAAGGGCAGCGACAGCACGGCCTTCGACCGGCTCAACAATGCCAGCCCGGATGCACTGGTGCTCATCGTGGCCACTTCCCGCTACCCCAACGAACTCATTCGTCTGGCCAAAGTGGCCCGCCGTCTCGAACAGACCCTTTTCGTCATGGCCGACAGTCCGCTGTGCCCCCTGTTTCCCTTCGCCCACCAAAAACTGGTCGTGCCGGCCCGGTCCATCCCCTACATCGGCTACATCGCCGCCATGTCCAGCGTGATCAGCTATCTGGTCCTGGAGCTGGCTGCCCGGCAGCGCGAGACGGTGGGAACCCACCAGGAGAAACTGGAGCAGATCTACCTGGAGAACGACGTCCTCTTTAACCTCCCGATGGCGGCCGAGCCCGGGAAGTGAGCGGCTATAAGCGTTGGCACGGCCGGTTGTGAGGGGCGAGGTTGCATGCCGTCCGGTCGTCAGGGCCGGATAGGGGATTTATCTAAGTTTGCCCCGCAGGGCCTGATGCCCCTGCATGATGACCACGAAGGACTTCGGGTCGGCCTGATTCACGATCGAAGACAAGATGCGGACATCGGGCCGCTTGATGACGCAGAACAAGGTCGTGTGCTCCATTTTGGAAAACATGCCCGTGCCGGCCCACGAGGTCACCCCCACCCCCATTCGCCCGGACAGGGCCCGGGAAACCTTTTCAGGCGCGTCGGTGACGATAAAGGCCGTCCGGACCACACTGGGGCCTTCCAGCACGTAATCGGCCACGAATCCCCACATGAACAGGGTCACAAAGGCGTAGAGCGCCATCTCCCAGCCGAATACCAGACCGGCGACCAGGATGATACCGCCATCGATCATGATATAGGCTTGGCTGTTGGGGATACCGGTCTTGAGGTTCAACACGCGACTGATGACGGACGTCCCGGCCGGAGACGTACCGCCGCGGTAGATACACCCGATGCCGATGCCGCCCAGAATACCGCCATAGAGGGCGTTGAGCAGAAGATCGTCCCCAACGCCCGGAGGAAGAAAAGCACCCATCACGTCGATTCCCACGCTGTAGAGGACCGTCACGTAGGACGCCCGGATCAGGAACCGGTAGCGCCCCAGATAGACAAATCCAAGAACCAGCATGGGCAGCGTCAGAACGAGCATGGTCGCGCCCGGCAACCAGCCGGTAAAATGATGGATGATGATCGCGGCCCCGGATATGCCGCCCGGCGCTATATTGTTGGGCGCCAGAAAGATGTCGAAATTGATCGCCAAAATGATTGAACCGACGGTCAGTAAAACATAATCGGGACGCAGGATTTCGAAGATTACATCTCTCCGCCCCAACGTGCGATATCGATGTGGCCGGAACCCCATGTATTTTCGTACCGGCCCCTGCCCTTCTTTGCTATTGCACCCTCGCGATCCATTCGTTAGGCATAAGGACGCATGGGGACCGATATCCTTTGGGCATCGGTCAGATAGGACAGATTTGAAACCATTTGAGGAGGACCTATGAATTACACGATCAAGCTCCTGGCGCTCGTTTTGATCCTGACCGTGACCTGCGGCGCGGTCTGGGCGCAATTCGCCAAACCGGAAGATGCCGTCAGCTACCGCAAGGCGGTGATGCAGGTCATCGGCCGGCATTTCAGCCAAATGGGCGATGTCGTCAAGGAACGGCAGCCCTACGACAAGGACGCCTTTGAATGGGATGCCAAGGTCGTGGCCATGATGGCCCGCCTCCCCTGGGAAGCCTCCCTGGTTCCCGGTTCCTACGACGGGGATACCACCTTGAAGGAAAAAGCCCTGAAGGACCGCGAAGATTTCCTGGCGGCCGCCAGGCAATTCGAGGAGGCCAGCCAGAACCTGCTGGCAGCGGCTGAAGGCGGGGATCGGGGCGCGATCAAGTCCACATTCGGGGCTACTGCTAAGAGCTGCAGCGCCTGTCACAAGGCCTACCGCAAATAAACGGGCGCGTAGCGCACGATCAAAAAAACGAGCCCGGCGCAGAGGCCGGCGATCACGGCGGCCGCTGGAAGGCTGGCGGCCGCCGGCGGGGCCGGCCCGCGCCACATCTTGCGGCCGGTGATCATCGGCCCGATCAGGTTGTCGCGTTTGACAATGAGGTAAAACAGTATCGCCAGCACGTGGATGGCCACGAGAGCGATGATGGCATCGGCATTCCAGCGGTGAATCCGCGTGAGCACATCGGAGGCCGCCTTGCTGACCAGTGGGTAAAGCGGTCCTTCCGTAAAAATGTCGTCATTGGCAAAGAGGCCCGTCGACGCCTGGAGCAACAGGGCGCCCAACATGGCCATGACCGCCCACCCGCCGAGGGGGTTGTGGCCCAGATGGCGGGGCTGGTCTTTTTGCAGCATGCCCGCCGTATGCCGCCAAACGGTCACCGGGCCGCGAACGAAGGATGAAAACCGGGCGTGGCGGCCGCCCGCGAAGCCCCAGGCGAGGCGGAACAGGACCAGGGTCAAGACAGCGTAGCCGCCAATCATGTGGATCTCCATCCAATCCAGCCCCATTTTTCCGGTCACGACACAAAACACCGCCAGCATGGCGATGGACCAGTGAAAAAGCCGCGTCGGTAAGTCCCAGACCCGCACAGGCTTCTCTGGCGCATCCGCTTTCCCGGCATGGCCGTTTTCTTTTGGCATTTTCGATCCTGCTCCCTGCCCACCGTCCCTGAGGGCCGCAGACAACGACCCCGGACGATGGGACGCTGCTCGATCGTCACCACAGGGGCAATGAAGTTATTCCTGCCGGTTATAGCGCGGGCAGGCCCGTTACGGAGGCCATCCCGCCCGCAAGCCGCTTCACCTGCCCCCAACTCAAGATGTTCCGCGCATACCTCAGCGCGGGTGCCGATCCGAAATGGCGCTGGCTTTGCTCCCGGTCCCACCCGATGGAGGCGCCAGCACATAGGCAATCATTAGATGCAAGGTATGGCTTATGACGAGGTTCCAGTCAATCCGGAGGATATCATGTGAATTGGTCTTCCATTTCTCCGCGTTGGCGTTGGCGGTCTTCTCCCCCGCTCTCAATGCTTTCCCGGTTTGGGAACGTCGTTTGGGCTGACATCGTGATTGTCGGCCTTTGCATCGGCCCAGGCAACATCCGACCCGTCTGCCTCGGGTCCGTTTGCCTCGGCCGGGCTGCCGGGCACCATCACCAGTTCGGTCAGGATGGCAAAATGATCGGA
>CAYMAR010000343.1:0-4019 GCA_964388465.1 uncultured Desulfobacteraceae bacterium | reverse complement strand
GTCATAGCGGGCCAGGTTGGAGCTGGCCTCGGACGGGGCGATGATGTAGTAGGCCGCCACGCCGTATTCGGTGTGGGGCAGGGAGATCTCGACCGTTTCCGCCCCCAGCCCCTCCACGGTCTTGACGGCCGCGGCCACCGCCCGGCGCACGTCGGGGTGCAGACCCGCGGCCGCGTGGTACTCGATCGGCAGGCCGATCCTGAGGCCTTGGAGGCCGCCCGCGTCGAGGTCGGTAAAATCGGGCACCGGCTGCGACGCCGAGGTGGAATCGCGCGCATCGTGGCCGCTGATCGCGTTCATCAGCAGGGCGCAGTCCCGCACCGTCTTGCCCAGCGGGCCGATCTGATCGAGCGAGGAGGCGAAGGCCACCAGGCCGTAACGCGAAACGCGCCCATAGGTCGGTTTCAGCCCCACGATGCCGCAGTGGGAGGCCGGCTGACGGATCGATCCCCCCGTGTCCGATCCCAGCGAGCCCAGACACATGTCGGCCGCCACGGCGGCGGCCGACCCGCCGCTGGAGCCGCCCGGGATGCAGTCCAGATTCCAGGGGTTGCGGGTGGCGTGGAAACCGGAATTTTCGGTGGACGAACCCATGGCGAATTCGTCCATGTTGGTCTTGCCCAGGATGACCGCGCCGGCCTGGTGCAGCCGCTCCATGACGGCGGCGTCGTAGGGCGGGATGAAATTGTCCAGCAGCCGGGAGGCGCAGGTGGTGCGCAGCCCCCGGGTGCAGATCACGTCCTTGATGCTCAGGGGGATGCCGGTCAGGACGGTGGCCTGGCCGGCGGCGCGCATGTCGTCGGCGTGCCGGGCCTGCGCCAATGCGCCCTCGCGGTCCACCGTCAGATAGGCCCCGACGCGGGCGTCCACCGCTTCGATGCGCTTAAGGACCGACCGTGTCAGCTCCAGCGCCGAGAGCGCGCCCCGCTGAAGGCGGTCGGCGGCCGCCGCGATCGTGAGTTCATATGGCTGCATACCGCTTTTCCTCCCGGGGCTTAACCGATCACGCGGGGGACCAGAAAGCTCTCGCCGTCTTTTTCAGGCGCGTTGGCAAGGGCCTCGTCATGTGCCAGGTGCCCGCGGGGCGTATCGTCGCGGACAGGCGTCTTCGCGGCTGAAACCGCATGGCTCGTCGGCTCGACACCGGTCGTGTCGATCCGGTTCAACGTTTCCATGTACGCGAGAATGGTGCCGATCTGGTCGGCCATGGCCTCGAGGCGCTCGTCGTCCAGCGTGAGGCGCGCCAGGCGGGCCACATGCTGGACCTCTTCCTTGGTAATGTTCATCGTTTCATCCTTGACGGTCTCGTAAAAAGTCCGATATCGGCGTTATACTTCACCCCTCGTCACTGCAGCGTACCATAAGTACGCTTCATTCCTCGGGCTTCGCAAGCCTTGATCTCGAACTTTTTCCAAGACCGTCTGAATCAAGTCTTTTTGCGATTTCATCATCCTTGAATCGTGTGTTCCGTGTCTTCGGACGGGCCCTTGATCCGGCGAAACGCACGTCAGTCGGTGACAAAGATGGGCGCCAACCCCTGCCCCTCGAGGCGGCGCTTGATCGCGGCCGCGGCCTGGCGGTCGGCAAAACGGCCGACGCGCACCCGGTGCCAGGGGCCCTGCCCACCCACGCTCGCCGTGGAGCGGTAGGCGTCGAACCCTTGCGCCTTGAGGCGCGTGACCATTTCTTGGGCCACCCGGGCATCCTTGACGGCCGCCACCTGGAGCGTTACGCGGCCGTGCGGAGCGACCGCCGTCCGGGTCCCGCGCCCGGCCTTGGCCGGCGGTCGTTGTTGCGCGCCGGCGGACGGCCGGACATCCAGAGCAGGGCGCCCGGGGCCCTTGGCCCGCAGTCCCTGCCGGCGGCGGATCACCGGAGGCCCCGCTGGCTTGGCGGGCGCGGCGGCGGGTTGCTCCGCCCCGACGCTGGGCGCCGGAACCTGCCGGTTGAGCGACCGGTCGATGGTCAGCCGGTCGTCGGCGCGTTTGAGTTCCTCGTATACGTCCAGGGTCGACTGATCTTCCAGGGCGCCGGCATAAGCATCGAGCTTCTGCCGGCGCCGCGCTTCGCTGGAGGCCTTGAGCGCTTCGAGCTCACGGCTCAAGGCCTCCATGTCGAATTGAATCGGTGACGTGCCGCGCCCCACCAGAACCCCCACGAAAAACATCCAGGCGCAGGCCAGGACGATCAGCAGCAGGCTGCCGTATGTCCCCCGGCGGGTTAGTTGCAGATAAACGCCGCGCTTCTGGGCTGCGCCCTTTTTGGTCTTTCCCATGAGGCCTCAGGTTGCCCCCGTCCGGCCGGCACACGGCGGCTGCATTCACCCACTACATCCGCTCCGGGGCGGAAACCCCGAGCAGCGTCAGACCGTTGCGGATAACGGCCTGCACCGCCGCAACGAGATACAGCCGCCCGCGGGAGGTGACGGGGTCCTCCACCAGAACCCGCTGCTTGTTATAATAGGAATGAAAAGCCCCCGCAAGATTCATCAGATAAAAGGTGATCCGGTGGGGCTCCATCTGCCGGGCCGCCGCCGCCACGGCCTCGGGATAGCGAACGAGATGCTTGATCAGGGTCACGTCCTCGGCCGTGTCGAGGCGCGCCAAACTCGCGTCGCCGCCGTCGGCCGCGTCGATACCGTTTGCCTGCGCCTTGCGCCGGATGCTGGCGATGCGGGCGTGGACGTACTGGACGTAGTAGACCGGATTGTCGTTGGTCTTCTGTTTGGCCACCTCGAGATCGAAATCCAGGGTGTTGGCATAGTGACGGGTCAGGAAAATGAACCGGGCGGCATCGCGGCCCACCTCGTTGACCACGTCCTGAAGCGTGACGAACTCGCCCGCCCGGGTCGACATGGCCACCGGAGCACCGGCGCGCAGGAGGTTGACGAGCTGCACCAGGATCACCTCGAAGCGTTCCGGGTCGATCCCCGAGGCCGCCACCGAGGCCTTCATGCGCGGGATATATCCGTGGTGGTCGGCCCCCCAGACATCGATGACCCGGTCGAAGCCGCGCTCGAATTTCTCCTGGTGGTAGGCGATGTCGGAGGCGAAATAGGTCGTGCGGCCGTTGCCACGCACCACCACGCGATCTTTTTCGTCCCCGTAGGGGCTGGTCTTGAACCAGAGCGCCCCCTCGCTCTCGTAGACCTGCCCCGCATCGCGGAAGCGCTGGATGCAGTCCGCCACCCGGCCGCTGTCGTAGAGACTCTGTTCGCTGAACCACCGGTCGAAAGCGACCCCGAAATCCAGCAGGTCCTGGCGGATGCCGGCGATGATCCGCTCGGCGGCGAACCGGGCGCAGGTCATGAGGGCCTCGTCTTCGTCCCGCGAGAGCAGGCCGTCTCCTTCCCGGGATTGGATCTCGCGGGCCAGATCGCGGATGTAGTCGCCCTGGTAGCCGTCCTCCGGAAAGTCCACGCGCTGGCCGAGGAGAGCCCGGTAGCGCAGGAGGACGGAAAGGCCCAGCGTCCGGATCTGGCGGCCGGAATCGTTGATGTAGTATTCGCGCTGGACGTCGTAGCCGCAGAAGGCCAGGATGTTGGCCACGGCATCGCCGACGGCCGCGCCGCGCCCGTGCCCCACGTGAAGCGGCCCGGTGGGATTGGAGCTGACGAACTCCACCTGCACTTTCCGGCCCCGGCCGATATCGGCGGCGCCGTAGCGCTCGCCCGCCGCCGGGATGGCTTTGAGCAGCGGCGCCCAGGCCGCGGGTTGAATGTGGAAATTGATGAAACCGGGCCCGGCGATCTCGGTCTTGGCGATCAGATCCGAAGCCCCGTCCAGGTGAGCGATGATGGTCTCCGCGATCCGGCGCGGCGCCATCCGCTGGATTTTGGCCATGACCATGGCAAAATTGGTCGCGAAATCGCCGTGGGCCTCGACCTTGGGCACCTCGATTTCGATATCGGGAAAATCGCCCGACGGCAGGGCCCCGGCCGTGTGGGCCCGGCGGGTGGCATCGGCCAGCAGACCGCGGATTCTATCCTTCATGGCTAACCCCAGTTGTCTTTCGGCATG
>CAYMAR010000342.1:0-4022 GCA_964388465.1 uncultured Desulfobacteraceae bacterium | reverse complement strand
GGTTTGATTTCACGGTAGGTCAATTCCATGGATTTCTCCCCGCCCGATGGGATTCGAGCATGCTGTTTGGCGCATGGGCAATCAGGCCGCGGCCATACCGACCGCCGCCACCGGACAGTCTTCGGCACACTGACCGCAACGGATGCAGGCGTCGGCATCGGCCAGGAACGGATAGCCGTGGGGGTCCTTGTCCGTGCCGCGGGCGGCGGTTTCAATACAGCTGACCGGGCAGACGTCGACACAGATCCTGCAGGCCATGCAGACTTTGCGATTGAATACAGGTCTGAGGTCGGCTTTCATGTGACCGCCTTTCGCGCTTGACTGTCGCCCGGAATCATTGCGTGTCCTCGGGATTGACGGCCGCTGCCGGCCTAAGACCCTGGAGCTGTTCCTCGGTCGGATGGCCGGTGGCCGCGTCCCATCCGAACTGCCGCCAGTAGTCGCCCATCAGGTTGTCAAGGTCCACCCGGCGGTTTTTGTTGGCCCCCCGGGGGAGGGTCGGCAGACCCAGCGACCGTTGGGATGGCCTGTTTTGGCGGGGCACGACGCCGTGCTTGATGTTGAAGGCCTGCTTCAGGGTCTGAATCGCCGCACCGATTTCCAGATAATCCTCGGGCGACTTGTCCCATCCCGTGGCGGCGTTGAGCCAGTCGAACAACGGGAAGCGGTCGGCGCCCAGAAAAGCACCAAACAGGCAGGCGCCGCTGCCGTTGATGACATTGACGTATTGACTGCAGGCCGCGCTGCACACCGCTTTCAACTCGTCGGCCCCATATTTGCTGTTCTTGGAATAGACGACCGCGGGTTTGGGCAGCGGTTTGATTTTTTTCCAGAGTCGATACATCTCGTAGTAGAGCTGCGAGCCGATGGTGTGCTTGCCGGGACTGGCTTCGACGGCGTAATGCAGGGCATAGCCGGGATCGCCGCGGCCATCGTGCATGGGCAGTTCCTGGCCGCCGGCATGGATGGCGTAATGGTGGGCGCCCTGGCCGATGCGTCGTGCCGCCCGCTTGGTTCCGTCGGCCAGGATGTCGCCGATCCCTTCGCGCCGGACCATCTTCTCGACCAGAATCTTGATCGCGGCGGCGTTGCCCCATTCGAGTGCGAGACCGCCGGTATCCGCGGTCGTAATCAGGCCCTTCTCGAAGCACTCGATGGCAAAAGCGACGGTGCCGCCGGCCGAGATCGAATCCATGCCGGCGCGGTTGAGGATTTCATTGAGCTGGAAAATCGTTTCGCGGTCGACGTTCAGGCACAACCCCCCCAGGGCCAGCACGGTTTCATACTCGGGCTTGTGGGTTTCCGCGTGGGGACCTTGCGTGCGGCAAATGCCGCCGCAGCCGATGGGACAGGCGTAACAGTGGTATTTGACGATCTCGCATTCGCGAAACAGGTCCGGGTTGACGGTGAGCGAGCGCCGGGGACCGAAATCCTTGTTGCTCCCCTTCCAGTTCTTGATGGGCGCATCCCCCATTTCGACCGCCATCTGGTTCATCGAGGACGTCCCCCATTTGCTCAGCATCATCTTGAAGAGCATGCCGTCCATGGCCGTCTGGGTGGGCAGGACGCGCATCAGCGTGCCGAGCCAGCGCATCATTCGGCCTGAAAAGAAGGGGATCTTCATCGTGGCCCAACGGTTGCATCGTCGGCTCAGGGCATGGACGGTTTCGCGGTCGTGCGCCGTGATCCGGCGCGTGCCGGTCAGTACGAGTGCCTTGAGGTTTTTGGCGCCCATGACCGCCCCCAGTCCGGAGCGCGCCGCAATGCGACCGCGATCGGTACAGACGCCCGAAATCAGGGATCGGTTTTCACCGGCCGGGCCGATGCAGGCCACCCGCGGCAGCTTCTTTGTGTGGTGACGGCGGGTGAGGATCTCCTCGGTCTCGACCGCATCGCGCCCCCAAAGATCGGCCGCGTCGTGCAGCTTGGCTTTGCCGTTGCCGACCAGCAGGTACACGGGCTTGTCGCTGACGCCCGAGAAAAAAATGCCGTCATAGCCGCAGTGCTTAATGGCCGGCGCCAGCATGCCGCCGCAGTTGGCATCGCCCCACCCGCCGGTCAGCGGTGATTTGCCCACCAGCATCCAGCGGCCGGCAAACAGGCTGCCCGTGCCGGTCAGCAAGCCGGCGACGAATCCGAGCACGTTGTCGGGACCCAACGGGTCGGCGCCGTCCGGTATCTGGCGATAGAGCTGATAGGCCCCAAGGCCCATGCCGGCGAGATGGGTTTCGTAGACGTGGTCCGGGACGGCTTCCTCACGGGTTTCGCCTGTCGTCAGATTCACCTGCAGGATTTGGCCCATGGTGCCTTTTGGCATCGATCCTCCTTGAGACGTCAGCCCGGCGACGAATGGCCGGTGGCTATTCTCGATCGGTCTTCGGCTGGCCGCCCGATAAGCATCTGTTGTCACAGCCGGAACATGTTTGTCAATTATTTTTTTCAGCCGATCGACCGATAAAATATACTTGAATTTAATGTAATTGTTTTATATTCAGATCGGAAACGGAGGATGAGTGGACACCCGTAAACGCCGTCTGAGGCAAGACGCAAAAAAAAACGGCATCATCACGGCTGCCGGCCGGCTCGCCGTGGAGAAGGGGTTTGACGGTTTCAGCCTGGCGGACGTGGCACAAGCGGCTGGTATCAGCAAAGGCACACTCTATTACTACTACCCCACCAAATCGGCATTAATCTTCGACATCGCCGCCCGTCACGTCGATGAAATCACCGCATTCATTCTGGAATTGATCGAAGAGGGCGGACCGGATACCGATTCCGCCGAGCTGCTGGCCCTCTTTTTTCGCCGGCATCAGGCCAATCGCACCCGTATGCGGCTGCACCTCAACCTGATCCATCAGGCCATGAAAGGCGACCGGGCTTTAAAGGCGCGGTATCAGGCCATCTATGCCCATTGGCGCCAGGAGGCCCGCCAGGCCCTCGCCAAGCTGCTGCCGGACAGTCCCCACCGGGAAACGCTGACGAGCCTGATCATCGCAACCGTCGACGGGATCAATATCCAAAGCATGTTGGAAATAGATGCGCTTTCGACGGACGCTATTGCCGGTTTTCTAATCAATGCCGCTCGAAATTGAAGACGTTGCCATATTTTGAGGCGGGTAATCCCTTTGCAGGGACGGACAGCCATCAGCGCATCCATTGCGCCAACCGCCGCAGCGATGTGGAAAGCGCCTCAAAATCGAAAATTTCCACGCAGACGCTGCCTGCGAACGAGCGCAGAAAGTCCTGCAACACGGCTTGATCCCTCGTGCTCAGGCAGTCCAGGGACTGATGATCACGGCCATTATGCACACCATGGATATGCGTGGCATCGATGCGCGCATGCCACCGGGCGATGGCCCGCTCCAGATCTTGGCCTGAAAGTGCGAGGTGGCCGATGTCGAGGCACAGGCGCAGATCGAAGGTTTCCAGCACCGGCGCGATCCACTCCAGGGGAGCGGATTGATTCTCGATCCTGAGGCGTGACAGGTCGATACCGGCATCGGCGAGCCGCGCCAAACCCTCGATAACCCCCTGCTCCCATTGGCCCCGATCTCGAACGGTGGGCCGCCTGCCACCGTCCATTTCCAGATGCAGAATATCGTAAGCCGGCTGAAGGGGCGCCAGGAGCCGCCTAAGGCCGGCAAGTTCATCGATGGCCGTCAGCCGGCGGTCGGGATCCGTGTCGAAAAGCAGGGAATCCGTGGGCAGGTGGGTGAGATATCCCACCGCGTGCCTCGCGCCGAGGTCCTTCAAACGCCTGATCAGTGCGCGTTCAGGAGAAACCGCCGGCCGGGCCTCGAAAAAAAGCAGTTCGATATCGTCGACAAAGGGCCCCAGGAGGTCGACATTGACGTCGTAATCGGCCGGATAGACAAACGAAGGGCAGGCCAGCCGGAACGGGTAATGATTTTTCCAGGATTGGGGAAGCCTGGGGTATGCGGTCAGGTTCAACGTCGAAACGCTCCGGTGTATGGGGGACGCCACAAGCCGGCCGGTCGAAGGCCAGGGCATCAATCCGACGG
>CAYMAR010000341.1:0-4029 GCA_964388465.1 uncultured Desulfobacteraceae bacterium | reverse complement strand
CGGCGTGACGGTCGTCTACATCACCAACCGGGCCTGCCGACCGCGGGCCGATGGCGTGTCTGGGTTCGCACCTACGACTGGGTCGCCCGCTGGGGTGCGCCCGGTACGCCGGGACGCTTCGCGGTGCTGGTGGCCGGTCGCCCCCTTGCCCCGGAGTTCGGCGTCACGGGCGAAACCTGGGGCTGGCAGGATGGCGGCGTTGTGGAGATTGACGACTCCGTTGTTCAGGTTACCCTGCGCGATCTTACTGGCTTCAACGGCCGTTGCCAGGCGGTCTGTTTCTCGCGCGATACGGAGAACGTACCGCCGCCGGACGATGCCTGTTTGTGGCGGCGACCGGGCATGGATTCGTCGGCGGAGCTTGAGCAACCGCGTCGCTACGACCTGGTCGTGGTCGGCGGCGGCTACGCCGGCATGTGCGCTGCGTTGATGGCGGCGCGATCCGGGCTGGCGGTGGCACTGGTTCAGGATCGCGACGTACTGGGCGGCAACGCCTCCAGCGAGATCCGGGTCCCCCTCCGCGGCCTGCCTCTGGCTGGCGGTCGACTGCCATGGCTGGGGTGCTGCGTCGCCGAGCTGCAATACGATGCCGCGCCGAACGCACGCCAACCGGACGAGCATTCCGACGCGCGGCATCTGGCGGTGATGAAGGCGGAGCGGGGGATCGAACTGCTGCTCGGCCATGTCCTCTACGACGTGACGACCGAGGCCGGGTGCATCCGCACGATCCGGGTCCGCGATCTCCGCCACGGCCGTGATCGGATCATCGCGGGCCGCTGCTTCGCCGACTGTACCGGACATGGCACGCTCGGGGCGCTGGCCGGAGCAGAGTATGTGATCGGCATGGGGGGCGATCCGGCAATGGATCACGACCACCCCTTGATGGGAATGACCAACACGTGGTCGTGGGAGATGACCGACACACCGGTTCCGGCCCCCGAGATGCCTTGGGCTCTGGACATGACCCTGGAGGATATCCCCTCCACGCATCTGCGTAGTGAGACGAAATGGGGCTGGGAGAGCGGCTTCCACCGTCACCCCATCCGTGATCTCGAACGCATTCGCGACAACAACCTGCGCGCCATTTTCGGGGCCTGGCGCGCAATGAAGCGGCGCGCGGAATATGTCAACGCCCGTCTCACCCGCGTGGCCGCCATCGGCGGGACGCGCGAATCGCGCCGCCTCATCGGCGACCTGGTTTTGAACGAGGACGACATGCTCGCGCGGGTTGACTTCCCCGATGGTTTCGTGCCGGTATCGTGGTTTCTGGATCGCCATATCCCGACCCCCGAAAGCCGCAGGATCGCGCCGGACGATCCCTTCCTGTCCATGGCCATCCACAAACCGGGCACCGAGCGCAACGCCCGTCCCCGGCACGAGGCGCCGTGGTACGGCATTCCCTACCGTTGCCTCTACAGCCGCAACATCGGCAACCTGTTCATGGCCGGCCGCAACATCAGCGCATCCTACTGGGCGCTGGGCGCCACCCGTGTGATGCGGACCTGCGGCATGATGGGAGAGGTCGTCGGCAGAGCCGCAGCCATCTGCGTGCGAAAGGACTGCGCGCCGCGGGACGTCTTTGCGCGGCATCTGGAGGAGCTGAGAGCAGCGCTCAAATGAAAGAAGCGGAAGTTCGAAACGATAAACACAAGACTCCAATCAACGAGGAAAAACCTATGCATACAACTCACGATTCGGGTGAAACTCAGGTCCGCTGGCATGGCGCGGTCGACCGGACCGCGCTGCCGCGGCTGGGCTTGCCCCAGCTTGATGGTTTGTTGCGCCCCACCACCCTGTACCTAGCCGCGCCGGGCGCTGACAGCTACAGTCATCATGGTTACCTTGCGTCTCATCGTGGCAGACTCTATGCCGCCTGGTCGAACCATGCGCGCGACGAGGATGCTCCCGGACAGCGGGTCCGCGGCAGCTTCTCGTTTGACTGTGGTGCGAGTTGGGGGCCAGCTGTCGAGTTGTTCCCGCCGCTTGATACGGTAAAGCCGCGAACCGAGCAGGATTTCGTACATGACATCGTCTTGATTCCCAACGGCTTTGCCGAGTTTGAGGACACGCTCTACGTCGTGGCCGAGGCACACACGCTGGGCGAGCGGGTCAGTTTGTCGCCGCCTGCCAGTGAGGCCGACGAACCTGCGGAAATCATCTGCTTTACCCGCCCGGGGCTGGGGCGACTGGCCCGCGCAATCGGTATGGATGTCGGCGGCGCGCTGGTTCTGGGGCCGATCTTCTGGCTGAACGGCCATCCGCCCGCCCCGCTTCCCGGTTTCCCCGCCTATCCGTCGGCAGCCGACCCGGCGTTTGCCGGAATCGCCGCGGCCATCAACGCCTGGCAGGCGCAACCGGAGCACCTGCCCACCTGGGATTTCAGCCATCAAACCGCCACCCTCTGGGCGCCGGACGGCCACCTGCTCTGCGAGCCCACCCAGGCCTGGCAGCTCCCGGACGGCACCCTGGCCCGCCTGTGGCGGGATCAAGCGGGGGTCTGCGGCCTGCTCTACGTCCAGTTCGGCAGTGCCGACGGACGGCGGTGGACCGCGCCGGTTCGGTCAGCTTTTCCCGATGCGCACACGCGGGCCGCGGCAGGCAATCTGCCGGATGGTACGGCCTATATCATCAACAACCCGGGGCAGAGACAGGTACAGCGCTCCACCAGCGGAGGAGTTGAGCAACTCTTTACCGGCCGCGACCCGCTGGTGTTGTCGCTGGCTAAAGACGGCCTGAATTTCGATCGGCATGCCGTGATTGCCGCTGGGGCGCCGCCAAGTCGTTTCGCAGGGGTAGCCAAGAGCTGCGGCTTCCAGTATCCGCACGCTGCCGTGACCAACGACACCCTGTGGGTGATCTATTCGGTGAACAAGGAGGACATAGAAGTGGTGGGCATACCCCTGTCATCATTATTGGATCACCTATTCAAAACTGCCGGAAACTGCAGTAGCATCTCCACTCAACAAGAGGAATCCATGTGATGAGTTCATATCCCATTCCCGGAGATAAAGCCAGTCCAGCCGGATTCGCAGACAGGGGCGGCAGTCAGAATTCGTTTGACGCAGCTGAAGTCTACGCCCGTCCATTCTGCGAGCCGGCGCGTGACATCCCGCTCGCGGACGATGCCGATGTCATCGTCTGCGGCGCGGGGCCGGCCGGAGTCACCGCCGCCATCACCGCCGCGCGGGCGGGAGCGAAAGTGCGGCTCTTTGAATGGCGCGGCTGCCTCGGTGGTGTTTGGACGGCCGGGCTGCTGGGTCATTTCCTCGATTTTGACAAACCCGGTTTCACCCGGGAACTGCGCGAAAAGCTCGATGCGCGCAACGCGCGGGCTGGGTCGAAGCGGGCGACCGCGTTCTGCTACGACCCCGAGGCGCTTAAACTGCTGCTCGAAGAGCTGTGCGTGGAAGCGGGGGTGAAGTTCCAGTTGCACACGAAGGTCTGCGCCGCCTTCAAGGAAGGCAAGCGGCTGACCACGATCGTTACGGAGTCGAAATCCGGCCGCCAGGCTTGGAAAGCACCCGTCTTCATCGACGCGACCGGCGACGGCGATCTCGGTTATCAAGCGGGTTGCGAGTTCGAGATCGGCATGGCGGAGGACAGAGCCCAGTCGGCATCCTGCCCCTGCCAGCCGATGTCGCTCAATGTGCTCCTCGTGGTGAAGGACGCCGAGGCGTTGCGCGAATTCATCCGCTTCAGCACACCGAAGGCGGGTGAGAATTCCGACAACGAGAAAAAGAGGCGTCTCAAAGACGTGCTAACGAGCACCGGCCACTTCCCCTCCTACGGCGCGCCGACGATTTGGCATGTCCGGGACAATCTGGTCTTCGCGATGATGAACCATGAATACGGCGTCATGCCTTGGGATGCCGCCGGAATCACGGCCGCCACCGTCCGTGCCCGCGCGGAGATGAACAAGATGGTGGCGAACCTCCGCATGCTCGGCGGGCCGTGGGAGGGCATCCAGATCGTCGCCACCGCCGAACAAATCGGCGGGCGCGACGGCCGCCGCATAAAGGGCCGCTACTA
>CAYMAR010000340.1:0-4053 GCA_964388465.1 uncultured Desulfobacteraceae bacterium | reverse complement strand
CCGAGCGCCGCATGTTTCTGCACCTGTTTGCGATGCTGCAGCGCGAAGGCCGTCTGATGGACTTTCTGGCCGAAGATCTCAGCCAGTACGAGGATGACCAGATTGGTGCGGCCGTGCGTGCGGTACATGCCGGTTGTCTGCGCATTGTTAAGGAGTATCTCGACCCCCGACCGGTTCTGGACGAGGAAGAGGGCGGTCGCGTCATGATTGCGGACGATTTCGACCCGGGCGCCGTCAAGTTGACCGGCAAGGTTGTGGGTGAGCCGCCGTTTAAAGGCATCCTCCGCCACAAAGGCTGGCAGGTCGGCAAACTGAAGCTGCCCACCCTCTCCGGCAGCCAGAACGCCAAAATCATTGCACCGGCGGAAGTCGAGCTCTGAAAACCGCCATGCCATCACGACCAATGGGCAGCAAGATGATGCCATCCACGTTGGAGAATAATGTTTATGGGCGACGCCAAATATATCGTCGGCATTGATCTGGGGACGACCAACAGCATTCTGGCCTTTACGGCCGTCGATGTCGGGGCCCGGGAAAGCGCCGACATCAAGGTTATGGAAATCCCCCAACTCATCGGTCCAGGGGCGGTGGCCGCGCAGAATATGCTGCCGTCTTTCGTTTATCTGCCGGGCGAAACGGACAAGGCGTCGGAAACACTGGCCTTGCCGTGGCAGGACGACGTGCCGCTGGTGGTTGGTGAACTGGCCCGCAATCGCGGCGCCGAGGTCCCGCAGCAGTTGATCGGTTCCTCCAAGTCCTGGCTGTGCCATACCATGGTGGACCGCAACCAGCCAATCCTGCCCTGGGACGCCCCGGCGGAGGTGCGCCGTCTCTCGCCGGTGGAGGCCTCGGCAGCCATCCTGGCACACATCCGCCGCGCCTGGAACCACATCATGGCGCGCGACGACGAGCGCCTGGTGCTGGAGCGCCAGGAAATTTTTCTGACCGTACCGGCCTCCTTTGACGCCGTGGCGCGCGAATTGACGGTCAAAGCCGCGATCATGGCCGGCCTGCCCGACGTTGTCCTTCTGGAAGAGCCCCAGGCTGTATTCTACGCCTGGATCCACGATTCCGGAGAACAGTGGCGCGAAGCCGTCAGCCCGGGCGATCTGGCGCTGGTCTGCGACCTGGGCGGCGGCACGAGCGATTTCAGCCTGATTCGCGTATCGGACGACGCAGGCAATCTCGCGCTCGAACGGATTGCCGTCGGCCGCCACATCCTGATCGGTGGCGACAACATGGACCTGGCCCTGGCCTATGCCGTCGCGCAGCAGATGAAATCCGACGGCAAGAAACTGGACAGCTGGCAGATGCGCGCGTTGTGGCACACCTGCCGCAGTGCCAAGGAGCAAATCCTGACGGCTTCCGGAAACGACGCCGTCCCTATTTCCATCCTGGGCCGCGGCAGCGGTTTGATCGGCGGCACCCTTCGCACGGAATTGAAACGTGACACCGTGGAACAGGTCATCATGGATGGCTTTTTCCCCTTGTGCGAACCCAACGCACGTCCGGCGGCAACGACCCGTGCCGGGATCCAGGAAACCGGCCTGGCCTATGAAGCCGACCCGGCCATCACGCGGCATCTGGCCCAGTTCCTTAGCCGCGGTGAGGATCTTCCGCGTGAAATGCCCACCGCTGTGCTGTTCAACGGGGGGGTCATGAAGGCGCAACTGCTGCAGGAACGGGTCAGTGAAGTGCTCGGCGCGTGGCAGACCCATGGCAAGCTGAGGGGTCTGGCATCCGCCAACATGGACCTGTCCGTTGCCATTGGCGCCGCCTATTACGGTCTGGCGCGTCGGGGCCGCGGCGTCCGGATTCGAAGCGGACTGAACCAGTCCTACTACATCGGCGTGGCCGCTTCCCTGCCGGCCGTTCCGGGAATGCCGCCCCCGATCAAAGCCCTGTGCGTGGCACCGTTCGGGATGGAAGAAGGTTCGGAGGCCGACCCCACGGAACGGGAGTTCAACCTCATCGTGGGCGAACCGGCCAAATTTGACTTCCTGGGTTCGGCCGTGCGCACCGCCGACGCGGTCGGCACCCTGCTCGAAGACTGGGAAGACGAGCTCGAACCAATCACGACCATCGAAACCACCCTCAAAGGCGATTACGGCACCGTCATCCCGGTGTCCATTCGAATCAAACTGACCGAGATCGGCACCCTGGAGCTCTGGTGCGTGTCCCGCCAGGACGACCGTCGCTGGAAGCTCGAATTCAACGTGCGGGAACAGGCATGACGACGACGCTTGAAGATCAACGCTTCGTCATCGGCATCGATCTGGGTACCACCAATTGCGCAGTCGCCTATGTGGATCTCTCGGAAGCGGGGCTCAAGGCCCGAAACATCCGGATATTCAAAATCCCCCAGCTGACCGGCCCCGGACAGGTGGCCCCCCTGCCACTGCTGCCCTCGTTTCTCTACATCCCCGGCGAATACGACGTGGCCGAAGACGCCATCGTCCGGCTCTGGTCGGCCGAACAGGAAGCGCATGTGGTCGGCACCTTTGCCCGGGATCAGGGGGCGCTGGTGCCGGACCGGCTGGTTTCTTCGGCCAAAAGCTGGCTGTGCCATTCCAATGCCGACCGGCGGGCCCCCATCCTGCCCTGGGGGGCCGCCGAACAGGTGGCCAAAATATCGCCGGTGGCCACCACCGCCGCCTACCTGAAGCACATCCGCCTTGCCTGGAATGCCGCCTGGGGCCCGGAAGAGGAACGGCTGCTTGAAAATCAGATCGTGGTTCTTACGGTGCCGGCCTCGTTTGACGAAGTCGCCCGGGAGCTTACCCTGGAGGCTGCCGAGACGGCCGGCATCCGGACGGCCATCCTGCTGGAAGAACCGCTGGCGGCCTTCTACAGCTGGCTGATGCGCCACGAGAAGAACTGGCGTGATTTCGTACAACCCGGCGAGCTGATTCTGGTCTGCGACATCGGCGGCGGCACCACCGATTTCACGTTGATCCTGCTCAAGGCGGTCGACGGCAGCCCGCGCTTCGAACGCATTGCCGTGGGCGATCACCTGATCCTGGGCGGCGACAACATCGATCTGGCCATCGCCCACAGGGTCGAATCGCAGCTCGCCGGCAAAAAACGCGCCATGAACACCGACGCCTGGAAAGCCCTGTGCCATCAATGCCGCCAGGGAAAGGAATCCATCCTGGGCGGGTCGGCCGACGAATTTACCGTCACGCTGATGGGCGCAGGCGGCCGTTTGATCGCCGACACCCGGCGCGCGGAACTGACGGAAGAGCTGATTACCCGGACCGTCCTGGATGGTTTCTTTCCGACCACGGTGGACAAGCCCCTGACGGCGGCCAGTGAGCGCAAGGGCATCACCGAATTCGGCCTGCCCTACGAACCGGAGCCGGCCATTACCTGGCACATGAAGGGCTTCATCGAGAAGCACATGGATGAAGTCGGAAGCAAATTGCAGCGGGGTTCGGCCCGTCCGGATTTGATTCTCTACAATGGCGGCTCTTTGAAGCCGGCGGTGATCCGGCAGCGGATTCGCTCGGCCCTGCAGCGGTGGTACCACGATTCGGATGCGGAGCGTCCCGGGATACTGGAAAGCCACGATCTCGACCTGGCGGTGGCCTTTGGCGCGGCCTATTACGGCCTGGTCAAAATCGGCCACGGCGTGCGCGTCGGCAGCGGCAGTCCGCGGTCCTATTATATCGGCGTGGCGCGCGATGAAAACGGTCTGGCCGAAGACGCATCCCGGGAAGTGATGTGCATCGTCGAAAGGGGCCTGGACGAAGGCAGCACCATCGCGCTGGCCGACAGGTCCTTTGAGATGCTGACCAATCAACCGGTGACCTTCGACATCTTCAGCTCCAGCTACCGCAGCGGCGACAGCCACGGTGACCTGATTACGGTGGATGATTCGCTGACCAGGCTGCCCCCGTTGCAGACCGTCATCCAGTACGGCAAAAAAGGCACGCAGCGCGCCCTGCCGGTCGAGATCGAGGCCGAATACACGGAAGTCGGCACCCTCGCCATTTGGTGCCGTTCACGCGTCAGCGACCATCGCTGGAAACTGCAGTTCCAGCTGCGCGACAT
>CAYMAR010000339.1:1676-4053 GCA_964388465.1 uncultured Desulfobacteraceae bacterium | reverse complement strand
GGTCCGAAATGAACATTCTGGTCTGCATAAAATTCGTCCCCGATCTTGACGACGCGGCGTTGCCGGTGGTGCCCGGCGACGCTCCCGGGGCTTGGCATTGGGAAGCGGCGGCCGGACGGATCAACCGCTACGATGAATACGCGCTCGAGGCGTCGCTGCAGCTGAAAGCGAGGGGGTCGGCCAGCCGTATCGAAGCTCTGACGGTGGGGGCCGACCGGGCGCAGGAGGCGCTTCGGCGCGCCCTGGGAATGGGGGTCGACCATGGCGTGCATATCCGGCGCCCGGACCGGGGCTTCCCGAGTCCATTCACCATCGGCGGATTGATCGCCGCCTACGCCAAGGCCCGGGACTGCGATCTGATTCTCTGCGGCGCCATGTCCGAGGACCTGATGCAGGGTCAGGTAGGGCCTGTCGTCGCCGGATTGCTGGATCGGCCCTGCCTGACCTCGGTCCACGCGCTTGACGGCCGCACGGCGGGCCGCGGCCGGCTGCGATGTGAAAGAGAGGCCCAGGGGGGGCGCCACGAAACCCTGGAAATCGATCTGCCGGCCGTGGTCACGGTCCAATCCGGTGGAATGCCGCCCCGCTATCCGGCGCTTTCCAAGATGCTGCGGGCCAACCGGTACCCGCTGGAGGTGGTTGCGGCCGAAGCGCTCCCCGCAATCGAGGCCAGGCAGCGCGTCGTTGCGGTGGGAGCGGCCCCCCAAAAGCGCCAGGTACAGTTTCTGGACGGCAGCCCGAGCGAAAAAGCGTGTCGGCTCGCGGCCCTGCTCCGGGCCCGGGGAAGGATCTGATGGCGCCGGTCAGCATCGTACTGATAGCGGATGTTGAAGCGGGCCGTCTCGATCCTTCCGTGTGGGACCTGGCGGCGATGGCGTCGGCCAGCGCGGACGAAGCGGACCGCGACGTGCGCTGGCTGGTCCTGGGGCATCAGGCCGCGTCTGCGGGACGCCATTTGGCCGAAGAAACCGGGTTCGCGGCCACCGTGGTGGAATTGCCCGCTGGGGCCGCGCCGATCGGGGCCGTGTGGTATCAGACCTTGCGGCCGATTCTCGACGACTGGCGGCCGGACCTCGTCGGGATGCTGCACACCACCCGCTCCCAGGATTGGGCCGCAGCCCTGGCGACGGCCCTGGATGCGGCCTGGATCGCCGCGGTTCAGGGCGTTTCCCGGCCGGCTCCGACGAACGCTCCGGTTTTTCAGCGCGCCGTGTTGGGCGGGCGCCTGACGGCCGAGATCCAGTCCGACGGCCGGCCGGCGGTCGTGACGGTGCTGCCGGGTTATTTCCATTACGCAGACCGTGAAAACACGTCCGCTGCCGTCGAGAGGCGCACGGTGCCGCTGACCGCCGCGCGCATCCGGCTTGTTTCGGTGCGGGAAGCGGACAGCGAACCGGCGCTGAAGCAGGCCGAAACGATTATTGCAGCCGGACGCGGTATCGGTTCCGAAGAGAATCTTGCGCTGCTGGAAAGGCTGGCGGCCTGTTTCCCGCGATCCGCCGTGGCCGGCTCACGGATCGTCTGCGATGCGGGCTGGCTGGCCTACAACCGCCAGGTCGGCGTCACCGGTGCCACGGTGGCGCCCAAGCTGTATGTGGCCTGCGGCATCTCCGGGGCCTACCAGCACGTCGGCGGCATGCAGCGCGCCGAACTCGTCGTGGCGGTCAACCGGGATCCCCGTGCAGCCATTTTCAACCAGGCGGATGTGGGTGTGGTGGCGGAACTGGAGGATTTTCTGCCGCTGCTGATCGAGGCGCTTGGAAAGAACAATTAGCCGCAGATTGACACAGATGAACACAGCTTAAATGGCCGGTGTTCAGCGCCCTGGCAGAAAAGCCCGGCCGACTTCATGCTTTTCGCGGCGACCAGGCTCTAAACGAATGGGAAAGCGGCAAGGATGCCGAATCAGACGAACGGTTTCGTGATCAAGGCCGGCCCGCGGGCTCTGGAAATCATCCGCGATGAAGGCCTGCGGCCGGAACGGGTGCGCGTGGTGGCTGGTGCGGCCGGCGGGCCCAAATGGCTCGTGCTCTATCATCTGGACCGCCTGATGCTCTCCGGGTTCTTCGCCGCCGACACCGCGCCCGTCGACTTCATCGGGTCATCCATCGGCGCCTGGCGCTTTGCGGCCTGGTGTCAAGACGATGCCGCGGCGGCCCTGGACCGGTTCCGCGACGCCTACATCCACCAGCGCTATGAGCATAAGCCCACCCCGGCCGAGGTAACGGCTGAAAGCCGTCGTGTCATGGACGGCTATATTAGCGATGCGGGTATCGACCAGATTCTCACCCATCCATCCCGGCGCCTGAACATTCTGGCCGTGAGGTGCCGCCATCTGACGGCCTGTGAAGACAAACTGCGCATGGGGTTGGGGCTG
>CAYMAR010000339.1:0-1576 GCA_964388465.1 uncultured Desulfobacteraceae bacterium | reverse complement strand
CCGGGCGCCAAAATCCCCGACCGCACCGATTTCAAGACCTATTTTCAAAAAAACGAAGCCCGTTTCGCCGCCTGGGAAGCGGCCGTGTCGTGCTGCCGGGCGCCGTCGGAAGACTTGATGGAAGCGATTGCCGGCGGGCGCATCCGGGACCGTGTACAGCCCCTGGACGGCATCTGAGCGATTCCGGTTGCTAAGGTGCGGCGCCGCGGGAGAATTGACCGTAGTGTGATCCGCCGGGCGTCGTTCTCCGGATCGAGCGAAAACAACAAACTGCGCGACGGCATCGCACAGGCCGGCGCCGCCCGCCAACGGCGACGGTTTGCGGCGTCCGGGCGCCTCCATATCGCTCAGCCCCTTGTGTCGAACCCCTCGATATTCTCTCCTTTGGCAATAAAGGCCGTGATGGATGCGAAGGCCCGCTCGTACGCGGCCATGACGTTTTGCATCTTGTCGCACATGGGATCGTTGGTACCCAGTTCAGCAATCATGGCGTCAAGCAGTTTGTTCCCGCCTTTTAAATGCCGCTCCATTCTCAAAACCAGATTCTTGCGCGCCGCGTGGCGGGTCTGCTCCTTTTCGATCAGCGGCATCAGGTGCTGGACGGATGCTTCCACGAGGGCATCGCGTGACACCCGGTGCGTGCGGGCCACCGCATCCAGCAATTCGGCCGCATCCCTGCTGATGACATAGGTCTTGGCCACGCGCGGCTGATCGTCGGTAGTGGATTCCAGGGCCTTGGCGGCGATGGCCTCGAGCGTCTTCGACGCCTGGACCATGTGGTCGAACAGCGATTTGGGTTTGAGCCGCAGGTGCGACCCCAGGATGTGCATGGCTTCGATACATTTGGGCGTCAGCTTGAATGCGGTACGGATCGACTGCCGGCGCCTCAATTCGGTGGCCGATGCCCTGGGAATCCTCGACGGTTTGTTTTTTTTAGCGGATGCGATCTCTTTCACGGGCCGACTCCTGCTCGTTATTATTAAATTGTAAAATAAATATATCGTAATGCACAAAAAAACACAATTCAAATATTGACAGCATGTTTTTTGTACCTAAATTTTCGGTTAGAAAGAATTGCATTAGTTGCTTGGGTTTTAAAAATCAATAATAAGGAGGGCTTAGCCATGATTTACCGCAGCATGTATGGAGTTCCCGCATGGAGAGTTCGCAGTCCGTTTGACGAACTGAATCGTATGCAGCGTCAGATGGACCGACTGTTCGACGCCTTCGGTGGAACACGTGAAGGCAGCGTCTCCGCCGGTGTCTTCCCTCCCATCAATTTGAGTGAAGACGCTGAAAATTATGTCCTGCGTGCCGAACTGCCCGGCATTGCCGCCGATAAGCTGGATATCCAGGTCACGGGCAACAATCTGTCCCTGTCGGGCGAACGCCAGATATCCGAGGAGGGCAACGGTGTACGCTATCACCGCCGCGAACGCGAGGGAGGCACCTTCTCCCGTGTCCTCACCCTGCCCGGTGACATCGACGGCAGCAAGGTGGACGCGCAGCTGGCCAACGGCATCCTGACCATCAAGATCGCCAAGGCGGAAGCGGCCAAACCCAAACAGATCGAGGT
>CAYMAR010000338.1:0-4069 GCA_964388465.1 uncultured Desulfobacteraceae bacterium | reverse complement strand
GTATTGTATAGGCGGCAGACTGGTGACATCCTTGAAGTGGCGCATAAACGAGCGCTCAGACATTCCCGCCATGCCGGCCAGCTCAGCAATCGTCAGGGCATCGCGGTAATGCCTCTCCATGTAGCCGAGTACCGCGCCGATGCGAGGCCGTGCACACTCGTCGGCTCCCGGCGCATTGTCACATCGGCGCGACAACGAAGCCAGAAGCTCCAGCAGCAAGCCCTCCTGCATAAGCGAGAAACCATCCCCCATTATTTCCGCCTCGTTTTCCAGGCGCTCGACCAACCGCAGGCACTCGGCCAAACTTTCGGGACTCAATGCAGGCGGCTGGTAGAACACGGCACCAAACAACCGCCCACCGCCCTGCAAACGCAACAACGAATCCAACCATCGCTGCATGAAATCATGACAAATCATGATGTTGATCAGTTGCAGGTTACGCGGTTGATCATATGCATGGCTGCGCTGCGGGGTGATGACAAAAAAATCCCCCGGCACCAACTCGCAGCGCCGGCCGTCGACAACATGCACACCCATACCATCCTCGACAATAACGACTTCCGTAAAAGCATGGCCGTGCATGGCCGTTGCTATTTGATCAACCCGCCACACTGCCACCGGACTGTGTGCGTGGCGGAACACAACGGCTTCATCCCAGTATGCCACATCTGAACGGCCCGCACCGTGTCGTGTTTTATGAATACTCATAGTTTGGCGATTTTGTTAACAATTTTGTCTTTTTTATGCATTGATGAAAAAAATAATTTTACTATAATATACACATAATATCAAGTAACAAAAGGGAAAATCCATGAGATCGCAATCATTTTCAGGTGTTGAAGACTGGCGTGCATTTGAATCAGGCAAGATCAAGTATGGCGGTCGCCTATCCCATAGTCTGCCCGCTGACCATCACTACCGGGAAGGCTTGAGTGTAATCAAAATCTCCGACTCCGTCCATCTGCGTGCCATTACCGTAGCCCGCCAGCGCGAAGGGGACCCCACCCAGCATATCATGGCGCAAAAAAGTCTGGATGGCGGTCAAACCTGGGGCGAATGGTTTGATGTCGAGCCGGATGGGCCGCCAATGACATCTTATGGCAGTTTCACGCGCCATCCGAAAACCGGACGGGTCTATTTCATTTACGAACTTGGCCCGGAAAATCCGCGCCCGCCGCTGGCCGACGGCTCGCCGTTTCGCGGTCATCCGCACCATGTCGGAAAAGTGGTCATGCGCTACGTCAATGCCGACGGCGACTTTTCGGAGCGCCACATTCTTGCCATTCCACAAGCGGAGATCGACAAGACAAATGTTTTCAATGGGCGTCACGAAATGTTCTACATCAAGCCGGCACCGCAATGGCTGAGCGGCGGCGACGGCTACGGTTATTACACGAAACTGGGGCCGGAAGTGGATGTCGGCCAGGGCGAGGCGTTCCTGCTGCGGTTCATCGGCTACGCTGACAACGATGCTTTGCACGAACTGCCCATTGAACTGCTGCCGGAGGGGGGCCGCGGCATTCAAGCACCCGGTTCGCCGTCGGTCGCCGAATTCGGGCCGATCTACCGGGATGGCCAGGATATGGCATTCAAGTTCCGCACCACCGCCGGATTTGCCGGAATCGCGGAATCCCATGACGGCGGGCGCTCGTTCACGGCCGGATTCATGCGCTACATGCCAGACGGCGACCTGGTAAAAAATCCGGAAGGCCCGCTTACCATCGCCCGCGACGGCAAAGGAAGAATATATCTGTCGTTCTACAACAACAGCGAAGCGCTGCCGCGCTGGAGCGGGCGCGACCTGGTCTGGCTCAGCCAGATTCGCATTATCGACGGGGCGCTTCACCTGACACAGCCCGAATTACTGGTCTATCGCCGGGACCAGGAAGGCCAAGACCCGAGGCACGACACCCGTCTAAACTGCGCCAGATTCACCCCCGCCGAAGACGGTGTCATCTCGCAGATCACCGACAAGCTGGAATCCCGCTCATTTCCGGTCCCGGCGGCGTTCCTCGATATGATTGAAAGCCAGTATGAACTCTGCGAAACGCCCGAACGGGGGCTGGTGGTGCGGCACCACGGACCGCTGCCGGCAAGCTTGCAACTGCCGAGCCTCAACCTGCTGAATGAAGGGCGCGGCATGACCCTGGCCGTCAGCTTCGACGGCGCCAGCCCGGGCAGTATGGTTTCCGCCTGGGAGAACGACCATGGATTCACCCTGAAGCTGACCGACGATGGCGGCGCCGAGTTCACCCTTAGCGATGGCGGCGCTCCGCTCGCCCTGCTCTCCGATCCCGGCGCGCTGCGAAAGAACGGCGCCAATCACGTCGCCGTCATGGTCGATGGCCAGGCGCGTATCATCACCATGGTCGTCAACGAGCGATTGCAGGATGGCGGCAGCGCTCGCGGTCGCGGCAGCCTGCGGATACCGCTGGAGATCGCCGGCATAAGCTGCCCGCAGCGCTGCGATATCTCCGCAACCAACGACGCATTCCGCAATCTGTATGTCTACGACCGTCCGTTGTTTACCACCGAGGCAATCGGTTTGCAGCGGGCAATTGCCGCACATAACGACTGAACTGCCAGCCCGGCAATCAATATTACAAAACAAACACTGAATCCCAAGAGTCTAAATACCAACAGAAAGAGGTACCCCATATGCAACTGAATATCAATGATTATCGCGATAAAGTTCTGGGCTGCTGGTTCGGCAAGAATGTCGGCGGCACGATTGGCGAACCGTTCGAGTGGGATCGCCAGGTCAACAACATCACCTTTTATCCGCAAAAAGACCTGAACGGCAATCCGATGCCGAACGACGACTTGGACATCCAGCTGCTCTGGCTGTGCGCACTCGAAGAAAAGGGGCTGGACATCACCGCGCACCGCCTGGCCGAGTACTGGGTCACCTACGTCACCCCGCACTGGTGCGAATACGGCACCGCCAAGATCAACATGCGCCAGGGGCTGCAGCCACCCCTCTGCGGCACGTTCAAGAATGTCTATAAACACAGTTGCGGCGCCTACATCCGCAGCGAAATCTGGGCATGCATCGCTCCCGGATTGCCGCAGGTCGCCGCACGGTATGCCTACGAAGACGCAATCCTCGACCATGGCGACGGAGAAGGCACCTATGCCGAAATCTTCATGGCCGCCCTGGAAAGTGCCGCCTTCGTGGTCAGTGATCTGCGCAAGCTTATCGAAATCGGCTTGTCCCATATCCCGGAGGACTGCGGCATCACAAAAGCCGTGGCAACCACCCTGGAATGCTTCGATTCCGGAATGCCCTGGCAGGAAATGCGCGACGTGGTCCTGGAAAAGCACCGCGGCGCCACTCACGGCGGCAACATCGAGAGAACCAGCAAACGCGACCGCGAACTCGGCTTCCATGAAGGTGTTCTCGGCTACGATGTGCCCTCGAACATTGCCTTCACCCTGGCCGGACTGCTCTACGGCGGCGAGGATTTCGGCGCGGTTCAATGCATCTGCGTCAACTTGGGCGAAGACACCGACTGCACGGCGGCGACGGCCGGCTCGGTCTGGGGAATTATCCATGGCGCCGAAGCCATCCCGCAAAAGTGGCTTGACCCGATCGGACGCGGCATCAAAACGGTCTGCCTGAACAAAGGCGAGCTGGGGCACTTCGGCAATCAGATCCCCCAGGATGTCGACGACCTGACTGAGCGCACCGTGCGCATCGCACGCCGGCTGTTGCTGAAGCATCGTGCGGAAAACATGTGCAGCGAGAGCCCCACCGATGTCGCCGGCATAAATCCAGATGCGTTCAAGGCGGTCGACCAGGGCCGTGCCATCTGGGGTGGCGCCAATGGGCCGCGCTTCGATTTCGATTTCTTCAGTGTTCACGTCGACTACGGGGAAGAAGGCGCAGTCATCCGTGACGGCGTGCCGAAAACTCTGCACGTCACCATCGACAACAACTATAAGATCCAGGCCAACCTAACGCTTCACTGGTACCTGCCCGACGGCTGGCAGGTCAGTCCTGCCGCCGACGGCTATGCCCTGAGCCTGCCACCACGGTATCAGGCGCCATTGCGGCTGCAGTACGAAC
>CAYMAR010000337.1:0-4077 GCA_964388465.1 uncultured Desulfobacteraceae bacterium | reverse complement strand
CGTCTTGTAGAAACCGCCCTGGGTCTTTTTGCCCAGCATTTTCTTTTCGATCATCCGGTCGAAGAAATCCGGCAGGACGAAGTCCTTTTTCTCCTCCGCGTCATCGACCAGCTCGTAGCTGTTGCGGGCCACGTGGCCCAGGGTGTCCAGGCCCACCAGGTCGGCGGTTTTGAACATGGCCGTCTTGGGCCGCCCCATGGCCGGACCGAAAAGCGCATCGACTTCGGTCACGCTGAGGCCTTCGGACACCATCAGTTGCATGGTCTTGACCATGCCCTGGACACCGATGCGGTTGCCCACAAAGTTGGGGGTGTCCTTGGCCCAGACGATCCCCTTGCCCATGATGCGCTCGCCGAAGTCGGCCATGAAGGCCAGGATTTCGGGGGCGGTTTCCTGTCCGGGGATGATCTCCAGCAGGTGCATGTAGCGCACCGGATTGAAAAAGTGCGTGCCCAGGAAATGCTTGCGGAAATCCTCGCTCAGCCCTTCGCTCATGGCCTTGAGGGGAATCCCCGACGTGTTGGACGAAACGATCGATCCCGGCCGGCGGACCTTGTCGATCCGGGCGAACAGGTCCTGCTTGATCTTCAGGTTTTCGACCACCACTTCGACGATCCAGTCGCAGTCGGCAAGCTGGTCGAAATCGTCCTCGAGGTTGCCGATGGATATCAGATCGATATCCTTGGGCTGCATGAGCAGGGCCGGCTGAATCATCAGCAGGTTGTCGTAACCCGTCTTCACCATCCGGTTGCGGGCCGTGGGATCATTTTTCTCCTCGTCGGACAGGTCGAAGGGAACGATGTCCAGCATCACTGTCTTGATCCCGGCACTGGCCAGTAAAGCGGCAATGCCGCCGCCCATGACACCGGAACCGACCACCGCCGCCTTTCTGATCTTTCTAACCATGGTTACCTCCCCTCAGGATATAAGGAATGAGCATAATGAATGAGTATTCACTACAACTATAAAGACCAAGCGCGCCTGTCAAGCTTAAAAATCATTCGACCACATTTTGGAATAAATATTATATTAATAATGTTTATAATATGTTAATATCAAACATCAAAACAAGAAGTTGTAAGACAACCGAAGCCTCCCGCAAATTGAGCGGATATTCATAAATGAATAAATATTCATGAACGCGCTATCATTCGCGATAAGCATGATGCTCAATTTATCAAATTATTACAAAATATTGGCTACTTTATCGAGAATTTACCCGGCTTGAATTTACACCCAGAAAGGCGGGGCAGAGGCCGATCGGCCCCCGTCAGACCCAGCAGGCGATGCTGTCGTAAATCAGGTTGATGAGTTTGCGGCGCAACACCAGGAAAGAGAAACATTTGGTGGCGATCTCGTAGTTGCGGTCGACCATGTTCCGGCGGCGGACGGGATCGTTGAGAATTTCGCGGGTGCGGCGGACGGTTTCCTCGGTGACGTAACCGTCGATCTCGATCACCTCGAAGCCCTTGGGCTTTATGTCCATCTGGTAGATCGAATACGTGTTCACGACGATCGGCTTGCGAAAATAAACCGCCTCCAGGAACGCATTGCCGAAGCCTTCGAAGTTGGAGGGGTAGGTCACCAGGTCGGCGTGCGGGTAGATATCCTCCAGGGTGTAAATTTTGCGGCCGTGGGCCGTTTGCCCTCGCTCCTCGCCGATGATGGTCGAAACGAAGCGCGTATCGACGCCCATCATGCGGGAATAGGCCCGTATGCGCTGCTCGTAGTCGTGGCCTTCATCGCCGGAGGCGTGCGAGATCACCAGTTTGGCCTTGCGGTTGAGCCGATACACCAGCTCGATGGCGTGCTCGATGCCCTTGCGCTTGACGACCCGGGTGGGCTGCAGGACGAATAGCTCGCCCTCCGCGAGGCCCAGGCTCGCGCGCACGTCGGCGGTGTAGGCATCCGGCGCCTCCGGCGGGTTTTCGAAATCCATCACGTTGGGGATGACCGTCGCCGAGATCCCGGTTCGCAGGCTCAACTGGTGGTTGGCCGAGCTGTTGATGACCACGTGATGGATGGCGGGCAGATTCGGCGGAAAGGCCATGTTCAAATACTCCCAGACGGCGTTGGTCAGGAAGTGCTGCCGTTCCCAGAAAAAATCATGATGGTGGGCGATGGCGGGGAGGTTGGTTTCGGAGATCAGCTCCGCCAGGGCCAGCCCCAGCGGAAGATTCAGCGGTATCGTCAGGGCATTCTGGGGAACGAGCAGGTGCAGATCGAACTTCTCGACAAAACGGTACAATTGCTCCTTGAGCACCATTTTATAGCGGTGGATTTTTTCGGTCACCTGGATGCTGCGTTTTTTGACACCAAAGCAGCTCTGGTAGATATCGGCGATGGCCGCATGGTGAAAGTGGGCTTCGGGGACCAGATAGCTGTGCGCAGGCGGTGTCTCCAGTTCGCCGGCGAAAAAATAGCAGTTGAACCCCTCCTGCCGGAATACTTCCGCCCATTTTTCGGTTTCCAGGGAGACCCCGTCGGTACCGGCCAAACGGGTGGCCACAAAGCCGACATTGTGCACTTCGCCACAGTAGGGGCACTGGCCCATGATTGACCGCCTGCGTGTTTGAAAGCGATTGCGGGAACGGAACCGACGGCCCCGGGCCGCCATGTGAACGCGGCGGACCGCCGGCGGCTACATCAGGTAGAAGCCGATGGCCTTGTCCGATGGATTTCCGGCTTCACTCGACAGAAACTGGACCCCTAGATCGACCCCTTCGATCTTGCGGATCACCACCCGCTTGCGGATCTGCGACTTCTGGTGATCGTCCAGGCGAAAAGCGACTTCCAGCGTATCCCCGGAGTTCAAGCGCTGAGCGTCGGGCACGCGGATCTTGAGACCGGTGCGCGAGACGTCCCTCACCACCATCGTGCCGCTGTCCGCCTGGCGGCCGTTGACGATCCGCGTGTATGTTCCGGGAAAGGCGACTTCACGGCGGAACTGACGCCGCCGCTCGATCGTGGCCGGATAGCGGTGCCCGCAACCGCAGCGCACATTGAGCTTGACGGCCTTGGTCAAGCCGGCGTAGTCGGCGAGGTTGACCGTTCGTATCTGCTTGCAGCGGGGGCACGTAAACGTGGCGGTGTTGTCGCTGGAGATGTAGACGCGTTGCATGGGCGTTTCCTTGGCAAAGCCGCCGGCGCTTGAGCCGAAGCGCGGGGCCCATCCATGGCTGTCAACGGTCGAATGCTCGCCTGAAAGGGTTTGCGTACCGCCGTCCCGGGGCTTTGGCAGCTGCCAGCCTGGCGAACGGTTTTTATATACCAATCAGTATATTATACACGATCGTAAAAAGCAATAACCCGCAGGGGCGCCGGAACCCGGTGGGTACGATAGCAAAGGGCGTGCGTGGGGCAGACGGATCGCGCTTTTCCGTTCGGCCGGCATTTCTGCCCGCCCGACCCGGTGGCCGCCGCGAGCCGATGTCGGCTTCTCCTGCAGGTGCAGGCCCTATCCGTTCTGCCGCTCAAAAGTCCGCATGAAATCCACGAGGGCCTCAACCGACGCCAGTTCGCTGGCGTTGTAGATCGACGCCCGGCAGCCCCCCACCGAGCGGTGGCCCTTGAGGCCGCCCAGACCGTTTTCCAGGGCCTGCGCCACGAAGCGCTGCTCCAGATCTTCGGAGGGCAGCCGGAAGGTCACGTTCATCAGGGAGCGGCTGTCGGCATCGGCGGTGGCCCGATAGAACGCGCTGGCGTCCAGCAAATCGTAGATCAGCCCCGCTTTGCGGCGGTTCAGCGCGTCCATCTGCTCCAGGCCGCCGACGGTTTCCTCCAGCCACTTGAGCACCAGCTGCATCACATAGATCGCGAAGCAAGGCGGGGTGTTGTACATGGAGTTTTTCTGCGCGTAGGTGGCGTAGCTCAACATGGTGGGCAGCCCGTCGGGAATCCGCGCCAGCATGTCTTCCCGTGCGATGACCATGCAGACGCCCGAGGGGCCGATGTTTTTCTGGGCACCGGCATAGATCAGGCCGAAAGGCGCCGCATCGAAGGGCCGGCTCATGATGTCCGAGGACATGTCGGCCACCAGCGGGACGCCGGCCGTTTCCGGGAAGGCCGCCCACTGGG
>CAYMAR010000336.1:0-4096 GCA_964388465.1 uncultured Desulfobacteraceae bacterium | reverse complement strand
CATGGAAAAAGACAAGCAATCCGCGCACGTCAAGGTGTGCTGCGATAGAGCCCATCGACAACTCGTAAAGGATTTGTGGCACTGCGACGCGCCGGCGCTGACACCAAAGGAAAAACATCACTGCTATCGCCACGCGGCCTGGCGCAGTGGACGGAAAGCCCGCCGCTGCGCTTCCGAGGACTGACATCTGCCGCCGGATCGCGGCTGCGGAACAATTTGATCAGCGCTTCAGGCAGTCCAACTGCCCGAAGCGGTTTTTTTTGGAGAGGTCCGGGGCATGTTTATACCCGTCGCGGCGGTCACGATCCGACGGCCTTACCAGGTGATACTGCCCGTAAGGCCTAACCAACGTCCAAAGGGGGTGATATTCGTCATTGCCGCTGACGCATCGGTCTGCGGTGTATCCGCCCAGGCACGCCAGGAATGAGAAAAGGCAGCCAGCTTCGACCGACTGCCCTTAAGGAAAAGCCGTGGATGTTGGAGGCACCCACAGATGGTGAAAAATAACGCATTCTGATGCGATGGCAAGAGCCCATTTTAACTCAATCGGCCCGATTTCACGAGGTCACGGCCCGGCTGCCCGTGCGCAGCTTGCCGAGGACGGAAAAGCATTACCAAAAAAAATGGGGCAAGGCGGTTGCCTTGCCCCATCGGAGGAGAGAAAGGAGGCTGACGGGCTTTTTAGGGCCTTGTCGGGGATTGAATTAAGCAATTGGTATGCCAATTCAAAAAAATTTAAACATTATTAATTATTGCAAATGGATATATTATTTTGACCAAGGGTCAGACCGGCCCTATGGAAACCAAAAAGCAGCCATAATGACAGCCGTTGTCAAAAAAGCGACACCGGTTGCAGGGCTTTGGGGAACATTCGTTGGTTATTGGGCGGATGGCTTACTGCACGAAACGTACGCCGATGCCCTGCCCGTCCATCCGAACGATTTTACCGCGCCGTTTCACATCGTCCTGATTGGCGGCAAACGGGCCGGCCACGATGATATCACCGCCGACGATGAAGCGACCCTTGACCTGAATGTAGGTGCCGCCGGGACTCAGATTTTTGATGATGCCTTCAAACAGCTGGCGGTTGGCGGCAAAGTGGGTTTCCACAAAGCAGGTTTTGCGGGTATGCAGACGGGTGTTGCGCGATTTGATGCCGTGTCGACGGAGTATCGGGGATGGACTGGATCGTCCGGTTTGGGGTTTTATACGTTTCGCCATGTCATCACCATTTATCGGGAAGCAAAGTCGCCACGACCGGATAGAGGCCACATTGCTATTATCAGTATCAAGCAAACGAAAAGAACAATCAAACGACCGATACTATTGTTGAACCCGCGGGATCGGCAGTCAAGCCCCATCAGAGAGATAAGTCATCTTTTTGTATCACAATCGGATCGAGAATGCATTCATTTTTACGCGAACCATTGCTCGTACCGGCCCTTCCATTCTCGGTTGAAGCCTGGCGGATGCTGCCTGGACGCTGGCGGCGGTAAGTTTTTGCGTGCGGCCCGGTCAAATCCTTCCGGGACCGTCTTGACGTGTCTTGACGATTCTTCCTATATAGCCCCTGCCGATTGCGGAGCGGTTGGCGGCCGTCCCCCTGGCGCCGGCACGGCGTTGCGGCCGGATGGATTTGTGCCCGTTCCCCATCGTTGCGATCACTGATGACGACGCGAACCCCAACCTGAGAGGTGAACCGATGACTCAATGTCGACTGCTTCGCCGGGCCGTTTCCGGCCTGACAGCACTGACCTTGCTTTGCGTGCAGCTCTGGAGCGTTGTACCCGTGCATGCGGCTGTCGTGACGAGCGCACAGGCGATATCGCACGGCCAAATCGATGACCACCGCAGCCGAATGAGGGCCATACTCGACCGGGAGGATGTTCGTCGACAACTGCAGCGTTGGGGCGTCGACCCCGCCGAGGCGCAGGCGCGCGTCGACAGTCTCGACGAAGCGGAACGGGCCCGGCTGGCCGAACGGATCGATAACCTGCCGGCCGGCAGCGGCGCGCTGGAGGTGGTCGTCGTTTCGGCCCTGATCATTTTCCTGGTGCTGCTCTTCACCGACATTGCGGGTTACACGGATGTTTTCCCGTTTGTGCACTAAGCGAAGGGCCCGGAAGGGTTAAATGCCATCGCCCGTAGCCGACGCCGAGACCGGCCGGCGCACCGCCCACCGCACGGCAGGCCTTCGGGCGTGTCGGGTTTTCAAGCCCCTCCCGGGGTGTCCGGCAGGTGCGCACGGGATCAAAAGCGTTCGATCAGTTTGTCGACCAGGTAGGTGCTTTCACGCAGGGCCTGACGGCTGAATGGGTCGAACCACTCGGCGACCTGGCGGAAGTGTTTCTCGAAATCGGCCTTGTCGGCGTTGGCAATCATCTCCAGATTGGCGCAGGCGCAGTCCAGATATTCCTTGAGCAGCGCGCGCCGCTCGGGAGAGGCGAAGATGATTTCGGAATACAGGCCGGGATCCTGGGCGAATAGCCTTCCGACCATGCCGAATTCGAGCCGGTAGATGGGGCTCGAAAACTCGAGGGCTTCGTCCAGGCGGACGCGCTTTTCATAGAGAAAGCGTCCGAAGATAAAGGTGGCGAAATGCCGCAGGGCCTGGACGATGCCCATGATGTCGTCATGGTCTTCGGCCTGGGTCGTCAACACGATGGCCCCCCAGTCGGCAAACTGATCCAGCAGCCACTGGCAGGCTTCCGGCGACCGGCCCGGCGTGGCGACGACGACCTGCTTGTCCATGGTGGTGGTCACCGGCCCGAAAAGGGGATGCAGACCGACCACGGGCCCCGGGTGGGCGGCCAGCATAGCCTCCAGCGGGGCCTGCTTGACGCTGGTCACGTCGGCCAGCACGCACCCGGCGGGCAGGTGCGGGCCCAGGCGGCGGGCCACCGCCGGTGTGCTGGCGATGGGGACGCTGATGATCGCCAGATCGACGCCCTGGCACAGCACATCGACCTGCGGCCAGTCTTCGCAATCCAGACAACGCATCCGGTAGCCGGCTTCACCGAACCAGTCGAGGAGGTAGCGCCCCATGGCGCCGCAGCCGCCGACTACGAGCACGGTGGCGCCGGGGCGAATGCCGCGTCGCGCCAACTGGGCGGTCTGTTCGACCCGCGACTGGCGCAGGATGCGCCGGAAAATGTCTTCGAGATAGTCGGCATCCAGACCCACGGCCCGGCCGATGCGGCGTTTTTCCGAAATCAGGTTTTCTTCCCGGGCCGGATGATAGACCGAAAGACCGTGGGCTTTTTTCAATTGCAGGACTTTTTCGACCTGCTCCTGGCGCTCCTTGAGGAGGGCCACCATGTCGTGGTCGATGGCGTCGATGGCCCGGCGCAGCCGCTCGAGCTGGTCTTTGGCCTCCGTGGTGATGGATGGTTCGCTTGAGGGCATGGGTTTCCTTCCTGTGATCGGGCGGGTTCAGCGCCGGGGCCGGTAGCGCGCCCCCAGGGTCGGGGTGTAAACGGTGAGGTACCCGGTCTGGGCCGCATTCACCAGATGCGCGGCTTTGAGATAGGTGTGGACCGTCATTCTGGTTTGCTTCGGTCCGGCCACGGACTGGACCGCGATCACGCGACGGTGGTAGCCGTCGGCCGCCGCCGTCCTTTCCAGGCGATCGAGGGCGGCCAGGGTGGCGGCATCGACGGCATAGACTTCACCCTGCACCGTCTGCCCGGCGCCCGGCCGGTCGATCAGGCAGGGTGAGCAGCGCCGCCCGTTGAGTACGAAGGGAAAGGCTTCGACGGTCTGAAATTCGCCCAGCCGGCGCGCGCCAACCAGAAAACGCGCATGGTTGGGGAAACCTCTTTTCAATGTGCCGTATACGAATACGCGTGTCTCCACGTTCATTTCCTTGCAGGCCCTGCGTCGCGGGCGAGACCGCACCGGGGTTGCAATCCTTGGAAACAGGGCCACCATCGGCAGGAATCGGGCGATCGCGGTAGGCACTCTATCCATCACGGGCCCAATAATCAATAGCCCGGCCGGGCGATGCGCTGGATCCCTCCACCAACCGAGCCGCAGCGATGATCTGGATCCGGGGCGGCCTTGGTCCGGCGTCAAGGACAACGGTTGGGGGGACGGT
>CAYMAR010000335.1:0-4098 GCA_964388465.1 uncultured Desulfobacteraceae bacterium | reverse complement strand
GAGGTGCAGGCCGGTCGGCTGCCCTTCCGCGTCGACGAGCTTCGTCACCGGGCATTGCGGGCAGGCGGCCTTTTCTTCCTTGAAAACCCGCCAGCACAGCTCTCCGGATCGGTCGCCGCCATAGTTGTCCTGCATATGTCGGTTCATCAGCAAGATTTCGTGGGTATCCATGTCGGCGACGAAAATGTCGGCATCAATGCTGTCGACCACGGTCAGTAGAATCTCGTGGGAGCTCTTAAGTTCGTTCTGGGCGCGCTGCCGCTCGGTGATTTCGCGTGTCAGGTTGAGATTGGCGTCTTGAAGTTCGGCGTGCTTGTCCTCGAGGGACTGCTGGATTTGCCGTTGCCGGTCGAGGGCCTTCTTGAGGCCCCGCAGCAGCATGGCCAGCGAAAGGGTGACCACCGTATCCAGCAGGATAAAATTCGCACTGATGACCCACCATTTGGCGATCATATTGGGCGGCATGAATTCGACGGCGTGTTGGCCGGCGGCCATCACGAAACCGAAGCCGAACACCGTCAGCGCGTTCAAAGACAGACTGACCAGTGCGACCTGCATGCCGAAGAGGAGCCCGGCCATGACCGGAAAGACAAAGAGCCAGAACGGACCGGCCGCAAACGGTCCCAGACGAAAAATAAGCGTCACGCCGAGGACGTAGATGAAAAGGAGCAGAACCGCGGCTTTGGTTTTGAAGGCGATGCGCCGGGTAAAGGCGGCGCAGAGAAACCATGCGTAACCCAGTGTGTTCAATAGCGCCAGCCACCAGATTTCTTCCTTGAGGGAAAGAAATAAGCTGGGCAGATACGCCGTGATCCCGAAAACGGCCACCGTCAGATAGATCACGCCCAGAATACGCTCGCGCCAATATTGCAGGCTGAGCGGCGAGTCATGCTCGGGATGGGTCGCACGGTGCAGAATGTTTTTCAAACGGCTGCTAAAGGTCAGCACAACCCCTCTCAGCTGAGGCGTCCCGGTTTGCCTTACCGTTTCGATGTTCCGTCTAAATCGTCCTGCGGCGGCGGCATGTCATGCCCATACGCACGCCGTTTTCGGGTTTACGCCTCACAAGTCGTAGGCCGTCACCGGAGCGTAACGCCGAATAGGAGTTAAATCTTGATTTTGACCAGTGTTCTGACTAAGTTAACCATAGTGACGGATTCGGCACCATCAACCCAACCGGGGAGGAACCTGATGAAAAATCCATTCGTCTGGCTGGCGGCACTGGCCGTCATCTGTTTCGCCAGCATATCGTCTGCGGAAACCGTTTACTACTGGACGGACGAGAATGGTGTGCGCCACTTCAGCAACACCGGCGCTCCCCCCGATGTCGAAGACGTGGGCGCCATCGCCGGAAGTTCGTCGCCGCCCGAAACCGACGCGTCGGCCGAAGCGCCTGAAGCGCCGCCGCCCGCAAACCAGGAAGATGAAAACCTGGGCGACACGCCCGATTCGACCGAATCGCCCTCCAACGTACGCGAACAGTTCGAAAACGCTCGCAGGGAGGAGGTCGCCCGAAAATCCGAGGAAGAGCGTCGGCGCCTCCAGAGCGAAATCGCACAGATTGAAGGGCGCGGCCTGAGTCGAACCTTCACCGAGGGCATGCGTGCCGCGCGACTGGAGCCGCTCAAGGAACAGCTCGCTCTGCTGGAGGCCGACCCGGTCCAGTATTTCCGCATGAAACAGCAGGGCGCCTTTACGCAGGGTGGGAGAACCTCCAGCAACCGCGACTGACGCGGCGGCCGGACCGGCACCGCACGTGAGGGCGTGCCGGGGACAACATGACGATCGCTCCATCGCCGCTCGTCCATCGTCCGTATGAGGCTCAAACACCGCGGGCCGTTGTAGAAGCATTTGCCGAGCGAAGGGTTTGGCCGGCCCTATTTTTCAGTGCCGCCCTTTGGTCGCCCCCCAGGCCTCAAAACCGCGCCTGAAGCATCGATTTGACCTGATTGCCGTCCGCGCCTTCCCCAAAATGACGCATGATCTCCCCCATGGCCTGCATTTTGTTCTTGTAGCGGGAAAAATCAATATTCGCCCTGATCCAGGCTTCGATCTCCGCTTCCGAAACCGTCTGCGGCAGATACCGGTCCAGGACGGCGATGAAATGCGATCCCTCGGTGCGGCCCAGGCGCTCGAGAACCTCCTTCTCGGATTTGGCAAGCTTCTTGAGAATCTTGACCACCTCGCCGTCCGCGAGGGATTTGCTGGGCATGCGCCCGAACTCCCCCATGACGACGCGCAAAGCGGCCGTTGTCTCGGTATCCTGGGCCTTCATTGCGGCCATCAGATCCTTTTTGATCTGTTCCTGTAGCGCCATACGCACACTCCTCTCTAAGCGACCCGATTCGGTCGACGTTGTCCGAGGGTGGCCCGCGCCGCGGCGGCTGCGAGGGTGCACCTGTGCGCTAGGGTAGCGCGCTGGCGTTTAAAGTCAAGGCATTGCAAGCATCCTGCGGATAGCATATAGAAGATCCCTCGGACACGGCTTAGCGGCCCATTCGTTACAGCTATCGATGCGGAGAGCCAGACCGTTGCACAGCACGATCCCTTCCTCCCGGGTCGAACTCCTGGCGCCGGCAGGTAATTTTGAAAAACTTCAAACCGCGGTTCATTTCGGTGCCGACGCCGTTTATCTCGGCGGGCATGAATTCAACCTGCGGCGGCACTCCGGCAATTTCAGCCGGGAGGAACTGGACGCCGCGGTCGCCTATTGCCATGACCGTCAGGTAAAAGCGTATATCACCTGCAATATCTTCGCGCGCAACAGTGATCTGGCGGGTGTCCGCCGATTTCTGCAGGATCTGGCAACCATCCGGCCCGATGGGGTGATCGTCGCCGACCCCGCCGTTTTTTCCCTGGCCCGGGAAGTCGCCCCCGCCGTCCCGATCCACATCAGCACCCAGGCCAACACCACCAGCCTGGCCGCCGCACGCTTCTGGAAGCGTCTAGGGGCCACGCGTATCAATGCCGCCCGCGAACTGTCGCTCGAAGAGATCGCCGTGATCTGCGCCCAGGGCGGCCTGGCCGTTGAAGTCTTCGTGCATGGCGCCATGTGCATGGCCTACTCCGGCCGCTGCCTCTTGAGCGCCTACCTGGCTGACCGGGACGGCAATCGCGGCCGTTGCGCCCATCCCTGCCGCTGGAACTACACCCTGGTCGAAGACAAACGTCCCGGCACATTCATGCCGCTCGTCGAAACGGACCGGGGCAGCTTCATCCTAACTGCCCGCGATCTTTGCATGATTGCCCATATTCCCGAAATGATCGCGTCCGGGGTGGCCGCCCTCAAGATCGAAGGCCGGATGAAAGGCATCCATTATGTGGCCACCGTGGTCAAGGCTTACCGCGAGGCCATCGATGCTTTCTACCGGCAGGAGCCCCAGGATCGCGTGCGGGACCGGAGCGCACGTGCGCTGGAAGCCGTCAACAACCGCGGCTATGACACCGGCTTTTTCTTCGGGCCGCCCCGTTCGGCGGAAAATACAGCGCACGCCCATATCCCCGGCAATACCTACCGGCTCGTGGGCAAGGTCCTCGCCGACAACGACGGCACCGCAATCGCCCTGGAAACCCGCAACCGGTTTTTCGTGGGAGAGATCGTCGAAGTCATCAGCCCCGGACGGGCGATTGCAAGATGCCCGGTTCGATCCATCCGCGATGCGGAGAGCCGCCGGATCGAACGGGCCCGCCCCGGATTCGAGGTCACCGTCGACCTGGGGCATGCCTGCCGCCGCGGCGATCTGCTGCGCCGTGTCAGGCCGCCGGCCGCACATAACCCCAACGGCACTTGACCCGGGGATACCAGGGCGAGCGAACATGTTGCCGATGGCCGACCGGTTCGAAACGGCAGCCGCGGCCCCCCCTGCTTCTCGTTCGGCTCAACCCGACCGCCCGGGGTGCAGCGCTGGCGCGCGGCGCGCTCAACCGCATCCTTATCAACGGCGTGCCAACGAACAGGTCGAACGGGTGCAATTTTCGGGCTGAGGCGTCTCGCTCGCGGGCCGCCTAGCCGGCGTTCAGGAGTAGATGATATTATAGGTCAGCGGTGGGTATTTCCAAACACCGGGCCGGGGAATGATGTGCTGCCCGCCCACCGTG
>CAYMAR010000334.1:0-4103 GCA_964388465.1 uncultured Desulfobacteraceae bacterium | reverse complement strand
TTGCTTTCAGCTTGGCGCTTAATTTTGAGCTTGACGCTTTGAGCTTGGCCCTCTGCCGCAGGCAGCCGCTTTCAGCTTCGAGCTTTTTTGTTCTTTCCTCTAACCTAACTTGGTCGAAGACCAAGCCTCACTCGACCGCAGGGCGAGCCTAACGCAGGCCGACAGGCCTATGCCTTACTTGCCCGCAGGGCAAGCCTCCAACCTAACGCGGCCGAAGGCCCCTGGCCGAAGGCAGCTGGCTTTGAGCTTCAAGCGCTAATTTTCAGTTTTAAGGGCAGCACCCTTGGGTGCTGCCTTTTTTTTTGGCGGCAGCCGAGGGGGCCGTGGCTTGCCTGACGGCGGATAATCGCCTATACAGACCCATGCGGTCGGGGAGCGGAAAGCTCGCCGGCCGTTTGAAACGCCGCCATGCAAGCTGCCGCCACAACGCCAACCGACGCCGCCATCGAGCGGCGCATCAAACGTCACGTCGTCGGACCGGTGCAGACTTTTTTCGCCGTCACCGCCCCCGGCCTGGAAACGCTCTGCCGGGGTGAATTAGAGCGATATACCGAGACCGTCAAAATCACAGGCGTGGAAAAAGGCGGTATCCGTTTCGATGGCCGCCTGCACGACATCTACAGCGCCAACCTGCTGTGCCGCACGGCCCACCGTTTTCTGATGCGCATCGGTGAATTCCGGGCGGAAACCTTCGAGGCCCTGGCCCATAAAACCCGGGCCGTGGCCTGGGAACTCTATCTGCCGCCCGGCGCGGCCATCGCGGTCAAAGTGAGCGCCCACCGCTCGCGGCTCTACCATTCCGGCGCCGTGGCCGAGCGCCTTATCGAAGCCATCCGGCACCGAATGGGCGATGCGGCGGCCGCCGCGGACCGTCCGGAGGGCGGCGGCCCGCGCCAGCGCATCTACGCCCGCCTGGACCGCGACCGCTGCCTGCTTTCGATCGACAGCAGCGGCGCCAACCTGCACAAACGCGGCCTGCGAGCCGTGGGCGGACGGGCCCCCCTGCGTGAAACCCTGGCGGCCGCGGTGCTCCTGCGGGCCGGCTATACCGGCCGTGAAGTGCTTTGCGACCCCATGTGCGGCAGCGGCACCTTCGCCATCGAAGCCGCATTGATGGCCAAACAAATTCCGCCGGGGTGGTTCCGCGAATTTGCCTTTCAGAATTGGCCCTCATTCCGGCCCGGCCGCTGGCGCCACATCCGGCGCAGCGCCTCACCGCCGGAAACGCATTTTCAGCGCCCGCTGATCATGGCGTCGGACCGGAATGCCGCCGCCGCCCGGCAGTTAAGAGAAACCCTCGCCTCCCGCGGTCTGGAGGACACCGTCCGCGTCGATCATCACGCGTTCGAGCAGCTCAGCGGCCCGGCCCTGAGCCCGACCGGCGGCATTGTGGTGCTCAACCCGCCTTACGGGCGGCGCCTGGGCTCGCGCCGCTCGGCCGAGCACGCCTATCGGACGATCGGCCGCCACCTGAAGTCGGTTTTCAGGGGCTGGAAGGCCGCGGTGCTGGCCCCCAGCCGGCGGCTGGCCGATCTTTTGGGCATCCGGGCCCGCCGTTATGTCCTGACCCACGGCGGCCAGCGGGTCCACCTCATGGTCGGAACGATTCGCGCATGAAAGACCGAATCCCTTTTGCCTGTCCGCTGGACTGTTTCGATGCCTGCCGCCTGGTGGCCGTCGTCGCGGACGGCCGGGTGACCGCCATCCAGGGCGACCTAGCGCACCCCCTGACCCGGGGCAAGGCCTGCACCAAGGGCAAAAAACTTCGGGCGCGATTGGACCACCCCGACCGGCTGCGACAGCCCATGCGCCGCAGCAAGGCCGGATGGGAGCCCGTATCCTGGGACGCCGCCATCGACGAGATGGCCCGGCACTTCGATCAGGCCTGCCGCCGCTGGGACAGCCGCGCCATCCTCTATTATGCCGACAGCGGCTACGGGGGGGTGCTCAAAAGCGTGGACCGCATGTTTTTCGACCATCTGGGCGGGGTCACGCTGCCCCGCGGGAGCCTGTGCTGGGCGGCCGGCATCGCCGGCCAGCGCTACGACTTCGGCGATACCCGCGGCCACGCCCCGCACGATATCGCCCGGGCCCGCACCGTGCTCGTCTGGGGGCGCAACCCCATGGAGACCAGCCCGCACCTGATCCCGATCCTGAAAACGGTGCGGGAACGCGGCGGCAAGGTGGTGGTCATCGATCCGCTGCGCACGGCCACGGCGGCCTGGGCGGATGGCCACATGGCCATTCGCCCCGGGACGGACGGCGCCCTGGCCCTGGGCATGGCCCGGCACCTGCTGGATACCGGCCGCATCGATCGCGGCTTTATCGATCGGCACACCCTGGGGTTCCGGCGGTTCCGGGAAAGCCTGGCCAACTTCGACCTCGACGCCGCGGCGGCCGCCACCGGCATCCCCGGTGAAGCCATCGCCGCGCTGGCCGGCCGTTACGCCGATCAGCGGCCGGCCAGCATCATCATCGGCTACGGCCTGCAGCGCTACGCCAACGGGGGGGAAACCGTGCGCTGTATCGACGCCCTGGCCGCCCTTACCGGTCAGATCGGCATCTCCGGCGGGGGCGCCAATTATGCCAACCGCTCGATCCGGCGCCGCCTGAATCCCGATGTCCTGGGCGGGGCACGCCACGCGGTGCGGCGCCGCAGCTTCCCCCTGGCCCGGATGGCCCGCTTTCTCCAGACCGCCCAAAACCCGCCGGTGGAAGTGTTGATGATCGCCAAGGCCAATCCGCTCGTCCAGATGCCCGACGTCGACCACCTGCGGCGGGCGTTCGCGCGGGTGCCTTTCAAGGTGGTGGTGGATCTTTTCATGACCGATACCGCCCGCACCGCCGATCTCGTGCTGCCCGCGACCCACATCCTCGAGGAGGAGGACCTGGTCTGCTCCTCGATGTTTTCCCCCTACCTGAACCACTCCCCCCGCATCGTTGCACCGCCGCCGGGCGTCATCGGCGAGTACGAACTCTTTCAGCGCCTGGCCCGACGGATGGGCTGCGAGCACTTTCCGGTCGTTGCGCCCGATGCCTTTCTGCAACAGACCGCCGGGCCGCTGATGGAAGCCCTCGGCATCAGCTGGGAGGCGCTCCGTCAAAAACCCGTGCGCATCCCGGGCGACGACATCCCCTGGGCGGACGGCCATTTTGCCACCCCTTCGGGCCAATACGAATTTTACTCCGCCCGGGCCGAGGCGGACGGTCACGCGCCCCTGCCGGTTTTTATCCCGCCCGCCGGGCCGGACCGCAACTACCCCTTGCGGCTGCTCACGACCCACTACCGGCATGCCCTGCATTCCCAGCATTTCATGGACCGCCGCGATCCGCCGCAGGTCCGCCTGCATCCGGAGGAGGCCCGAGCGCGGGGCCTCCGGTCGGGGAATGCGGTCCGCCTCCAGAGTGCGCAGGGTGCACTGGCGGCCACGGTCGTGGTCACGCCCCGGATCCCGCTGGGCATTGCCCAGGTTTATCAGGGCTGGTGGCACCACAGCGGCGCCGTCAACGTGCTCACGGCCGACGCCCTCTCCACGATGGGCGAAAATGCCGCCTATTTCGAAACCTTCTGTCAGGTCCGGGCGCTTTAATGGGCAGCCTGGCCGACCACCCGGAGACATCGTCATGCAAGGAAAATCTCCCGATCAAAGCAGCGCCGTCCTGACCCATTTTCTGCTGCCGGAGGACGCCAACCCGGCCGGCAACATCCACGGCGGGGTGATCATGAAACACATCGACAGCGCCGCCGGCGTGGCCGCTTTCCGACACGCCCGCCGCAACGTGGTCACCGCCTCCATCGATCGCCTGGACTTCATCAACCCGACCTTCGTGGGCAACCTCCTGATTCTCAGAGCCCGCGTCAACCTGGCCGGTCGGACCTCGATGGAGGTGGGCGTACGGGCCGAAGCCGAAAACCTGCTGAGCGGCGCGATCCAGCACGTGGCCTCGGCCTTTCTGACCTTCGTGGCGCTCGACGAAAACGGTCACCCCACGCCGATCCCGCCCCTGATCGTCAGCGGTGAGGCGGAAGAAAAGCGCCTGCGCATGGCCCGGGCACGGCGCAAGGCCCGCCTGGCCCAAAAAGCCCGCGAGGCCGCCTGCGA
>CAYMAR010000333.1:0-4127 GCA_964388465.1 uncultured Desulfobacteraceae bacterium | reverse complement strand
TGGTCCCATACAACCCTCCGGTGAAACGGCGCAATCGATCGGCCGGCCGCGGCGATAAGCGCCATACACCATGCCGGCCTTGCGCCCCATGGCGTCCTATAGTATGAGAAAGGATGCTCATCACGTTTTAACCCCACCGGTTATATTGTGATGCGATGCAGGATGCATTCTGGCCGCGCAACCATCCAGACCGAACACGCAAAAAACAGGCGGCACAGGCGATTGCCCACGACTGGCCCGGGGCTGCCCATATACCACGCGGAAAGCCACTTCGATGAAAGACAAATTGCGCATCGCCAAGATTGTTGCTCTGGGATTGATCATCGTGGCGGCGGCCGCCTTTCTGCATTACAATCTTCCGCGTGCCGCGGTTGTCTCGATCCAGGGGACCGATGTCAAAAGGATGGACGCCAGCGGAAGTCTGGCCAAAAATCCCAATCGGGCCGGCACCCGGGATGTGCGTTTCATCAACACCGTTCGAAAGAACAACCGGGTATTGGTCCTGCGCAACGAGGATACCGGCTGGGGCTGGCCGCCCTATTTCAAATTCAACAGCGCCGATCTGGTGGCCCAGGCCCAGGCCTTTGCCAACGAGAATCCGCCGCCGACCGTGCTGATCACCTACTACGGCTGGCGCATCCAGCTTTTTTCACTCTATCCCAATATCATCCGGATGCGGGCGGTGGCGCCGGACTATTCGCATTTCCCCTGGTTCAACATCATTTTCCTGATACTGCTCACCGCGGCACTGCTCTACATGCGGGTCAAGGTCAAACGAACCTACAACCGTGTCCGGGAGCGTTTTTTTAAAAAGCAAGCACCACCCTCCGATGCCGGGGATGATTCCCGGCCATAGGACCGACAATAAACGCGGCAACCCGTTTTGAGCCGCCGGCATGAAACATATCCTTCTGGAGACAAAAGCATGCGACATCTATTTGGGATCCTCGTAGCGTTCATACTGGCTACGGCCGCATCCTCGCAGGCTTCCGCAATGGAGGCCTACGACTATCCCTTCGTGAATCCGCTGGAGGCCACCGTCGTGGGCACCCCGACGGTTTATCGGGCGGATGTCCCGGACAAGAACCCGGCCAAGGACTACACGCTGACCATTTTCGAAGACCGCGAGGTCCCCAAGGTCTTCTGGTACAGCAGCAAGCTTTCGTTTTCACTGGCGGCCCAACGCGGCGAAGCCCCGTTGATCTTCGTTATCGCCGGCACGGGCGGCAGCTACAAATCCCCCAAGGTCGTGGCCATGCAGAGGGCCTTTCACCAGGCCGGCTTCCACTCGATTGCGATTTCGTCCCCGACCCACATGAATTTCATTATCAACGCCTCGCGCACGTCGGTCCCCGGCCGCATCGAAGAGGACGCCGAGGACATCTACCGGGTGATGGAGCAGGCTTACCAGAGCGTGGCCTCCCGGGTGCGAGTCACGGAATTCTATCTCACGGGCTACAGCCTGGGGGGATCGCAATCGGCCTTTCTGGCCAAACTGGATGAAACCCGACGGACCTTCAACTTCAAGAAGGTCCTGGTCATCAACCCCTCGGTGAGCCTATACAACTCGGTGCAGCGCCTCGACCGGATGCTGGCCGACACGGTGGGAACGGAACCCGGCGCCTTCAACAGCTATCTGGGGCGGGTGGTCCGCTCCTTTCTGACGGCCTACGACCGCAGCGAGCCGCTCGATTTCAACGAGGATTTTCTCTACCAGATCTATAAAAAACGGGTGCCCACCGAGGCCAAGCTGGAGGCGCTGATCGGGTTCTCCTTCCGGATCTCATCCAGCAACATGGCTTTTGCCTCCGATGTGATGACGCAATATGGGATGGTGGTTCCCAAGGACAAGGTCCTGAGTTCGACCGACTCGACGAAGGTGTACTTCGAAAGACTGCTGCGCATCAGTTTTATGGACTACTTCGACGACTTTTTCTATCCCTATCACCAGGCCCGCAACCCTTCCCTGACCCGCGAGCAACTGATCGACGAATTGAGTCTCCGGAATATCGAGTCCTATCTGCGGGGGGCCGAAAAGATCGCCATGACGACCAACGACGACGATATCATTCTGGCGCCGGGCGAGGTCGACTGGCTGCGCGAGGTCTTCGGCTCACGGGCCAAGATCTGGCCCACGGGCGGGCATTGCGGCAACATGGAGCACAAGGACTTTGTGGCCTACATGGTGAATTATTTCAAAAAATAAAGGAAGCGCGCAATGACATCGCAACTGGCCTTCAATTCGATACGAAAAGGGTTACCGCTGCTGGGCTTGGTTCTGCTGATATTGACGACCTACGCCCTGCCCCTGGCCGCCCAGGAGGCGCCGGACCAGCGCAAACTCACCGACCCGACCGCACTCGGGTTCGAGCCCGCGATGGAAATGTACGATCCCTGGGAAGGCTGGAACCGGGGCGTGTACCGGTTCAACTACGGTTTCGACAAGTTCGTGTTTCTGCCCCTGGTGCGAGGGTATCAATTCATCGTGCCCGCAACGGGCCGCAAGGGCGTCACCAATTTTTTCAGCAATCTTTCCGAGGTTCAGAACTTCGTCAACAACCTGCTGCAGGGCAAAGCCGAGGGCTGCGTCAACTCGGTGCTCCGCTTCGCCTTCAATTCCACCCTGGGCCTGGGGGGCCTCATGGACCCGGCCACCGGAATGGGCTTTCCGGAATGGAAAGAAGATTTCGGCCAGACCCTCGGCGTTTGGGGGCTGGGGCCCGGCCCCTACATGGTGCTGCCGGTTCTGGGGCCGTCGAGCCTCCGCGACGCCGGCGGTCTGGCGGTGGACGCCGTGACCAATTCGCTCTGGCGGGATTTCCTCATCAACCAGGGCACGGACTGGAGCACGAGCACCGAGGACAAGGTCAAGTGGAGCCTGACGGGTTTGCAGATCCTCAACACGCGCAGCAACGTCGCCTTCCGTTATTACGGAACGGGCTCGCCGTTCGAATACGAACTCGTGCAGTTCCTCTATCTCAAAAACAGGCAGATTTTGATCGAGCAGTAGCGCTTTTTCGAGAAACAAGCCTCGCGCGAATATCAACGCCCCGGCCGCGTAAAACCCGCCCGGGGCGTTGTTTTGCTCGCCCCGCCCGCCGGGGTGATCGGGGCCGACCGCGTAACGCCGCGATCCCCACACGCCCATTCTTGATCCCACCGGGCCGCCTTATACGTCCCTAACACACCGGCGCTATATTCCTGTCGTCCGTCCTGCGTCCCTGACTGGGGCGGGCGGAAGTGATCCCAACCGAAGCGCCTGCCCGCTAACGCCACCGCTGCCGCCGGCCGGTATCGCCCCGTGCATCGATGCCGTCGCCTGCGGGTGGCGGTGCGGATGACGGCGGACGTGATCCTCGTTTTCGGGTTCAGATATGGCTGCAGGCAACCAATGGCGGCAGTCCCGCTGGTACAAGCGGTTCGTCAAGCTGCAGGCGTCGCCGCACGCCATCGCCGGCGGCATGGCGCTGGGGATGTTTATCGGCATGAGCCCTTTTTTCGGCCTGCACGTGATCAGCGCCGTGGGGCTGGCGGCGCTCTTCAAATGGAGCAAAATCAGTGCGCTGATCGGCGTTCAGATCACCAACGCCCTCACGGCGCCCCTTATCTATCCCATCAATTACTGGGTCGGATCAAAACTGGCCGGATTCTCGCGTCAAACCGCTTGGCCCTCCGAGTTCACCTTCTCCGAATTCTTCCAACTTCTGCGTCAATCCAACCAGATTATACTGGACTTGGTCGTGGGGGGAGGCGTCCTGGGACTCCCCGTGGCGCTTTTGGGTTATGTGGCCACCCTCCGGCTGGTGCGTGCCTACCGCCGGAAGTACCCCCACCGGACGCCGGGCGAAACGCAGACCTGACACGCGGGTGACCGCGTCCGGGTATCGGTGGAGCGCCGTCATGCCCAGCCGCTGACGGGCCTCCTGTGATGTGCCACGGCCCGCCCGTGGCCTTGACGAGAGCGGCGATATGTGTGACCAAGTCGGTAGTCGTGCCGGCCGCCTGATCGGGTTCCAGCAGACGCTGTCCTCGAAGCCCACCGGCCGCAGTGGAAGGAGGTGTGTGATGGCATCATTCGAATGGCGGGTTCACAATCCCGGCGGCAGCCGCCGGGTGATCGTCACCAA
>CAYMAR010000332.1:0-4133 GCA_964388465.1 uncultured Desulfobacteraceae bacterium | reverse complement strand
ACATCTGGGAAAGAAAACGTTCACGTTGATTCATTCTTTTGATCCTTTTTTTGGGCGGCAAATGTCAGGGATGAAGATAGGAGATGGCTTCCTATTTTTCTGCCTGACATCTGCCTGCCCTATCGTTCTTCCGTCCACACCAGGTTCAGCTCCTGGATGGGGCTTTCCGCCACTCGGCGGAGGACGTTCTCGCCGTCCTTCTTCACCAACCCGCTGATGTCGAGTTCGGTCATACCGACTGCGGTGATCGATTTTTCGCTCTCGACGGGGTAGTTGTTGATGTAGAGTTTCCCCAGGCTGGCGCCGGTCGAGGTCAACCAGAGGCGTTTGGCGGGCCAGGTGTCCGGCAGGGTGAAGCGGGTCTCGTAGTAAAGCGGCTTCTCCGGTGCCTTCGCGTCCTGGGCGGGCACGAGGACGTTGAGGTCGACGGCGACGCTCCAGTCCTTGAGCGGCAGGGTCTGCACCGGACGCGGGCGGGCTTCGAGAAAGAAGGTGCCCGACACGCCCGTGGGCCGCGCGCCCGGTGGCGGAAAGCCGGGCTTGCGCCCGTCGATCTCCAGGGCGATGAGCAGCCGCCCGGCCGCCGTCTGCGCCGGGGTCAGCGCGATACGGAAGCAGCCGTTCCCACTCTTTTTGCGCGGGATGGCGGCCGGTTCGCCGTTGATCCAGAGCCGCCCGGAGGGGTAGATCCCCCAGAGATAATCCTCGGCATCAAAGACCAGCGTCACATCCTGGTCGCGCCAATCTTGCGGCAACTTGACCTCCTTGCGGAGGCGGGCAACGGCGTCGTCCGGCAGCCCCATGGTGGCGAAGGCGCCGAGGCGTACGCTCTTCCACTCCCCGGCCGGCTTGCTCCCGGGCGTGATCCAGCCGGCGGGTTCCGCCTCGCCGGTGGCGCACTGCCAGTTATCGACCAGCGGCAGCAGGTTCTCGGGTTGCTCGACGGTAGCCTGTTCGACTTCCTGGCGCGTGATCTTCTCCAGCGGATGCCAGCGCTTGGCCAGAACCTTGAACCAGTCGCGGGCGCCGACAGCCAGGTCGGCGCGGGGTGCGGCGAAGACGCGGGTCTGCATGGCCTGCATCTGCACGCCGGGGAGCGTCAACCAGCCGTCGGCGTGGCTGGCGGCCACCGCCGGATGTCCGGGGGCGGAAAGCTCGCGCAGGGCCGGCGCGGCGGCCTCACGGCGGAGCTGGACATCGAATGCGCCCGTCTCGGCTTTCGAGTCCATCTGGGCGACCGGCCAGACGTCGTAGACGCCGTTCTTGCTGCGCCAACGTTCGCCCCAGAGGCCGTTGCCCTGGCTCTGGCGCGGCGCGCCGAGGGAGGTCAGCAGTTCATCGAGATACGGCAGCGTGCCCTCCTCGACATACCGCCCGCCCTCATCACGCCCCTTCCGGTAGAAGGTCGAGCCCAGGGTGACGACCTTGCCTTTGCCGAGGCGGCGGACGGCCACGGCGATGTTGCCCTCGGTGTCTTTTTGCCCCTGCCATTCGGCGACCACCTCGATGTCATCGGCCGCGGGGGCCAGCACCAAGGGGGTTCCGGTCAGGTCATTCTTCAGCCAGTCCAGCACCCGGCCCCAGCCGGGCAGTTCCTGCCCGCGCAGCCTGGGCCAGAGGTCCTGGTCGTCCTTGAAGCGGATATTCGTGCCGCCGATGGCGCGGCCGCTGTTGACGACGCGCAGGCCGGTCAGTTTCGAGATGGGCCAGGCCCCGCGTTTCTCGGGGGTGTGCATGCCGGTGTTGTGGAAGGCGACGAAGGTGCCGCCCTGGCGCACGTAGGCCTCGATCGCCGCGACCTCATCCTCACTGAGGACCGTGGTGCCGCAGTCGAGCAGCACCGGGAAACGGCTGGCACGGCCGCTTTGGACATCGCCCAGGGTGGCATACAGGAACGGGCGGCCGATAGCGGGGAGCGCGCCGCGCCCCATATCCCAGCCGAAGATGTCGGTGATCCCCATGCGCAGCTCGCGTCCGGCGCGCAGGATGCCGATTTGTGGCGGCGCCAGGTCGAGCTTGCCGAAGCAGCGCAGCAGTTCGCGGTTCTCGGCGATCCAGGGGCCGCGCTCGGGGTCATTGCGGTAGGTTTCGACGCTCGCGACCCAGTCGACCATCTCCGTGCCCATCATCAGATAGCGGGTGCTTGTGGCCCGCATGCCGGCGGCGCTGCGGGGGGGGTTGCCGGGCTCGACGCTGCTGGGCAGCCCGCGGGTGATGGCGTAGCGCGAGTAGCAGAACGGGCCGAACCAGGCGCCTGCACCGCCGGTGTCGTGCGGATAGGCGCCGTAGCGGGCGCAGAGGTCGAGCACAGCGTCGATGAAATTGTGCGGCGCCATGATCTTCATGGGCCGGTAGGGGTCGCCAGCGCGGATGGCGATCATGCGGTTCTCGAGTTCGCGCATGGCCAGCCATTCATGGAAGCCCAGCAGGTCAAAAGTTTTGGCGTTCATAGTTTCGGAGTCGCCGGGATAGACCCAGGGCCCCTGGCGGCCGAGGAAGGCGTAGCCGTATTCCGCCGACAGCGCAAAACCCTTGGTGTTGATCACGACCAGGTTCTCGCCGGGCTTCAGCGCCGGGCCGGCATCATAGCACAGGTCCCAGCCCAGGCAGGAGGGATTGGCACTGCCGACCATCTCCAGCTTTGTGCCGTTCAGCCAAACCTCGTAGCCTTCCTTGGGAAAGCGGGCGCCGCCGTTGTGTCCCGCCCAGCGCGGCAGGTGCAGATACCTGGCGGCGGTCTGTTCCGGTTTGACCGTGAAACTCCGGCGCAGCCAGTAGTCGCCGGGGGAGCGCTTGCCGCAATAGAGCATGATCGTCTGGTCGCGGCAGTCCACCGGCGCCCAGCCTTCGGCGGGCGTCTCGGGCGCGAACCATTTCTCTTCCGTCGCGTTGCCGGCGCGGTCGGCGCGTCCGAGCCAGGTGCCGAGCAGGTCGATGCTGGTGGCGGGATCCCAGCCGGCCAGTTCCTTCAACTCGGGGATGGGCACCTCGTCCCAGCTGCGGAAGGCCTTGGTGTCGCCGCGATGCCGCCGGGCCACGTCCGCCAGGCTGAGCTTGCGCGCATCGCGCAGGTATTCAGGCCAAAGCTTCTGGATGGCCGGCGCATGGGCGACCTCGGCCATGTCCAGCAGGCCGGTCGGGCTGTGCCCCGGCCCCTCCTGCCAGATGTGATGCCCGATGAAGTTGGGGTCGGCGGCGAGATGTTCGGCGAAGCGGCGACGGTAGTCCATCAGGTAGCGGTCGGTCTGCGCCACCGGCATGAAGGTGGTGGTCTGGTAGGGCAGCGGGGTGGTGTTCCACAGCCAGGCCGGGCGGATGGGTCTCTCCATGCGCGCCATGGTCTTGAACGGCACGCCGGATTGCCGGGCCAGCTCCCGCTGCCAGTCCAGGGCGGCGGTGTCGATCAGGCCGGGGGCGACCAGGCGCTCCTCGGTGGCGCCCATGACGGCGACGGCCGTGAAGTCGTTCTCCGCCAGCCACTGGAAGTCGCCGGCGCTGTCCTTGGGCAGCACGCCCATGCCGGAAAACCAGAAGGTCATGGCGTCATTATCGCCAACATCGAGCCAGCGCGGGTGGCCATTGGCGGAAACCGCGTCCCAGGTGGCCGCCTTGGCGGCGTCGGCAAGGTCGCGCAGTTCGCCTTCGTTGCGGGCGAACAACTCGTGGAAGCGCCCACCGTCGACTCCCAGGAGCCAGCAGCCTGCGCCCTCCAGCTTGAGCAGCGTCCCCGGCAAGGTGCCGCCGGTGACAAGTTTGATGTCGCCAAAGCCGAGTAGGTCAGCCAGGCGTTTCGAGCCAAGGGTTTTCGCCCGCTCCGCGTCTTGGGCGTTGAATGTCGTCCACGAGTGCTGTTGTTCGCCCTCCCCGTAGGTGCGCAGCTCGACCCGGATGTCGCCGATGCCGCGCACCTCGGTCTGGGAAACCTCCGGCCCGGCCGTGCTCTCGGCTCCGTACATCCACTGTCCCGCCAGCAAGCCGGCGACCGCGAGGGTGGTTTGTAAGAGTTTTTTGTGCATTGTTTTTCCTTTTGTTGTCTTTTCTAATTCGAATGACCGGACGAAAAATCGTCCGGCGCGGTAACTTTTCTTAAGCAATGATTTTGCCATACATGATTTTGCCGTTCTTAATTTTTC
>CAYMAR010000331.1:0-4138 GCA_964388465.1 uncultured Desulfobacteraceae bacterium | reverse complement strand
GACGAAGGGCGTTATGAAGGGGGCCCGGCCCCCTCGCGGGGGGCGGGGAACGGCAGAGGGCATTCCGATCGGGGCGGGGATATCCAAGCCGTCCCACGCCCCGCGGGGCACGACGATCCGGCCCGGCCGGAAATAAAGGCATTCCATGCCGTTGAAATGGATCTTTTCTCCGGCGGGAAGGCAAGCAATCGGTTTTCCATACCAGCGCTGTCCGCGGCCTTTCGCCAAATGGCCCGCCGCGGGGCGCGGATGGGCTTGCCTTTCAGGGACAACTCGGCCTATAAAATGAATAATGGCTGTGGTTTTCGGAGGTTACCATCACCTGTTTTCTACCCGGGCATTTACGGCGCTTCGTGTCCCCCACCCGATCAGGGAATCTCGAGCATGCAGCTCTCAGACGCGTTTTGGAAGATGGCCGAACACCTCATGGACGTGGTTCATTCCGAGACCGGATTTCCGGTCCTGCTTTACGACCACAAGGGCGTCATCGTGCGCGCCACCGACCCAAGCCGCATCGGCGACCGGCACGCGGGGGCCGTGAAGATCATGCAGGGCCTGGTCGACGATTACGCCGTCAGCCCAGAAGAGGCCGCCCGCGACCCCCTGGTGCGCGAAGGCTTCAGTTGTCCGATCGTGATCGACGGCCGGCGGGCGGCCGGCTTTGGCATCACCGGCCCATTGGCGCTGACCAGGCCCCTGGCCAGGGTGGCCGTGCGCCTGATTCACGCTTGGATCGAGGACAGCGAACACCGCCAGCAGCTCGAGCGCTCGGAGCGCAAATACCGCAGCATTTTCGACCATTCCGCCCAGGGCATCTTCCAGGCGACGCTCAAGGGCCGCATGCTCACGGCCAACAAGGCCCTGGCCCGCATGTACGGCTTCTCGTCGCCGGAAGCCCTCCTCTCGGCGCTGACCGATGTCACCCGCCAACTCTACGTCGATCCTGAGGACCGCCGGCGGCTGATCGCGCAACTGCATGCGGCGGGACAGGTCACGAATTTCAGCACCCGCTGCCGGCGCCGCGACGGGGAAATCATCGACGTGAGCATCAATGCGCATTTCGTCACCGATCCGGAAACCGGCCGGGGGCTGATCGAGGGCCTCGTCGAAGATATCACGACGCGCCGACGGGCCGAGGCGGCCCTCCGGTTGTCCGAGGAGAAATACGCCAAAGCCTTCAACAACAGTCCCGTACTGGTCGTTCTGAGCGCGCTCGATTCCGGCCGCTACATCGAGGTCAACGAAACCTTCGAACGTGTCATGGGCTACGACCGGGAGGCGATCATCGGCCGCTCCTCGCTGGACATCGGCACCTGGGCCGATCCCGCCGATCGCGATCGAATCCGGACGGCCATCGAAAAGGACGGCCGCGTCCGCGGTTTTGAAGCCCGGCGCCGAACCCGAAGCGGCCGGATCCTGACCGTGCTGTATTTTGCCGAAGTCATCGACGTGGGCGGTGAGACCTGCATGCTGTCGGCCGCGCTGGACATCAGCGAACGCAAGCGGGCCGAAGACAATCTGCGCCTGAGCGAGAACAACCTGAAAATCACTCTCGATGCCATTGGCGACGGCGTGATCGTCACGGACACCGACGGCGTGATTATGCGCATGAACCCCTCCGCGGAGAAGCTGACCGGCTGGGCGGCGACGGAGGGGATTGGGCGGCCACTGCCCGAGGTGTTCAAGATCACTCATGCCCGCACCCAGGAACCCCTGGGCAATCGGGTGGACGCCGTCATGGCTGGGGGCGATCGGATGGCGCTGGCCGGTCATACCGTGCTGGCGGCCAGAGGCGGGCGTGAACACGTGATCGCCGACAGCGCCGCCCCCATCCGGGACGCAGACGGAAAAAACTTGGGCGTGGTCCTGGTCTTCCGGGATGTCACCGAAACCTATGCCCACGAGCAGAAAATCCGCGAAAGAGATGCGCATCTCAAACGTCTCAGCGCCAACATTCCCGGAGTGATCTACCAATTCTACGCCACGCCCGCCCGTGATTACGGGTTGCACTATGTGAGTGCCAAGGCGGCCGAAATCTTTGGCATAGAGGCGCCGATCGATACGTTTTTCGACCGCCTGTTCCATCAAATCCCGGCCGAAGAACAGGAAGGCTTTTTGGCGTCCATCAATTCAGCCGTCGATACGGTAAGCCCCTGGCACTACGAAGGCCGCTTTATCAAACCCCCGGGTGAAATCCGATGGTTTTCGGGCAACGCCCTGCCTCACATGGATGGCGACGACGTGGTTTTCGACGGCGTTTTGATGGATATCACCGACATCAAATCCGCCCAGGAAGAGATCAAACAGCGCCAGCACTTCCTCGAGCTGGTCCTGTCGCACGCACCGGATGCAATCATTACCACCGATGCCGAGCATCGGGTGATCGACTGGAATCCCGGCGCCGTCCAGATGTTCGGCTATGCGGCCGAGGAGGCCCGCGGCCGGGAGCTGAACAGCCTCGTGGCGCGCGGCGAAGACGAGGCCCTTAGCAAGACCCGGCGGGTGCTGTCCGGACGGCAGTTGGAACGCTTCGAAACCATACGTTTTCACAAGGATAAAACCCCCCGGCATGTGATCGCTTCGGGCGCTCCGATCATGGACGGCCAAGAACTTAGGGGCGTCGTTGCGGTCTATACCGACATCACCGAACGGAAACAGGCCGAGGCCCGGCTCAAAGACGCGCACCAGCGTTTTCTGACCGTGCTGGAATCCATCGATGCCACCATTTATGTGGCGGATATGGAAACCTTCGAGATCCTTTACATGAACGCAAAGATGAAGCAGGTCTTTGGCGGTGATTTCACCGGGCACTCCTGTTTCAAGGTCTTTCGCAACGAACCGCAGCAGTGTGCGGTATGCACCAACGAGCGGCTGGTCGACGCCGAAGGCCAGCCCACCGACGGCTGTGTCTGGGAGAACAAAAACCCGGTGACGCAGCGCTGGAATGTGAATTACGACCGGGCCATTCAGTGGGTGGACGGCCGCATCGTTCGGCTTCAGGTGGCCACGGACGTCACCGAACAGAAGGAGATCGAAACCGAGCGCCAGGACTACGAAACCCGCATCCAGCAGATGCAGAAAATGGAGGCCATCGGCGTGCTGGCCGGGGGTATCGCCCACGACTTCAACAATATCCTCTCGGCGGTGATCGGCTTTGCCGAACTGGCCCTCTTCGAAACGGATGCAGATTCCCCGATTCACGGCAGCCTTCGGCAGATACAGGCCGCCGGCATGCGGGCCCGGGACCTGGTCCAGCAGATCCTGACCTTCAGCCGCCAGGATGAAAAAGAGCTCAAGCCGCTTCAAATCGGCAGCCAGATCAAGGAGGCGCTCAAGATGCTGCGCTCATCCCTGCCCACCACCATCGAAATGCAGGCCGAGATCGCCCCCCGGGTCGGTAACGTGATGGCCGATCCCACCCAGATCCACCAGATCGTGATGAACCTGTGCACCAATGCGGCCCAGGAAATGGAGAACCAGGGCGGCCGGCTGACCGTCCGTCTCGACCAGGCCGCCCTGGACGCGGCGTCTGTGCGCCTGCACCCGGGGCTGCAGGCGGGCGACTACGCCCGGCTCAGCGTCCAGGACACCGGCGGGGGCATTCCACCTGATATTGTCGACAAAATCTTCAACCCCTATTTCACGACCAAGGAAAAGGACAAGGGCACCGGGCTGGGCCTGGCCGTCGTGCACGGCATCGTCCAGAGCTACGGGGGGGATATCCGGGTGGAGAGCACCGTGGGCCAGGGTACGCGGTTCACCGTCTATCTGCCCGTCATTCAGGCCGTGGCGGAAGCGCCGGCCGAGCAGGCGGCGCTGCCGATGGGCCATGAGCGCATTCTCCTGGTCGACGACGAAGCCGTTATCGTCGCGTTCGGTCGCCAGGGGCTCGAGCGGCTGGGGTATCGCGTCGAGGGCTGCACCAGCAGCGCGGAGGCGCTGGAGCGCTTCCGCCAGGCACCGGAGCGCTACGATCTGGTGATTACCGACATGACCATGCCGAACATGACCGGGGACCAGCTGGCCCGTGCAATCTTCAAACACCGCAAGGGGATGCCCGTCATCCTCTGCACGGGCTACAGCAGCCGCATCGACGGCCCCCGGGCCGAAAAAATGGGCATCAGCGCCCTGCTGATGA
>CAYMAR010000330.1:0-4150 GCA_964388465.1 uncultured Desulfobacteraceae bacterium | reverse complement strand
TTCGGAAACGCTCCGGCCTCCTCCCAGTCGTCGACATGGGGGCGTATGGCCCGGTTCACAAACTCCCGCACCGACCGCCGCACCCTCTCGTGCGCCTTCGAAAAATACGCCTGACACCCGGACTTGGTGTTAAATGCTAAAGCCATGCCCCCCCCAAAAAAATCGAGAAAGGTTCAATGATAACGGCCGTAAACCAAAGTAAGAAAGTAAAAGGGCTGGCGGCTGGGGGTAGGTTTCAGTTCCCCGCAAGGCCGCTGCTATTTTCTAACTAGTGGAGAACGCCATCCATGCACCGCTTAGAAATTTTTTCGGGGCCGAATCAGAAGCGGTAGATTTTGGTTCAGGCCAAGGCCGCAGGGTTTCTGCAACCGGAGGCGTAGCTTGCGCTACGTCGAGGATTGCGGAAAGTCGAGAACGCCGGCCTGGGCCAAAAGATGCCTCTTCTGATTCGGCCCTACCCGAGTTTGGGCGGTGGGATCACCAGCGCCTCGCCCTCGGCCACCGTCTCCCCCTTCTGGTTCGTCCATAGCAGCTTCATCCGCACCCGCCGCTTTTCTTCCAGTTTCTCCGCGACTTCGGCCCGGGCCGTGATCGTGTCGCCGAAGTGGGTCGGCGCCCGAAAACGGGTGTTGATCTCGAGGGCCACCGTGCCCAGGCCGGGCAGCTTCATGCCGAGCACCGGCGCGATCAGGCACTGGGGCAGGGCGCCGTGGGCGATGCGGGTGCCGAAGGGGGTCAACTTGGCGAATTCCTCGTTCACGTGCATGGGGTTGAAGTCGCCCGAGATACCGGCGAATAGATAGACATCCGTTTCGGTGATGGTCTTGGCAAACGCGGCCGACATGCCGATTTCCAGCTCATCGTAGGTTTTCCCCAGTTCCAAATCCATTCCATCTCCTTTTCAGTGCGGCGCGGTTCGCACCTCGCGCTCGAGATCCGGCGGCACCGGGATGGTTTTGACCCGCAGGTATTCCCCCAGGGTCTTGGCCTGGGGGTCGCTTTTTAGCGAAGCGGCCACACCTTCTCCCAGAATCCCCCGGATGTAGAAATTGAGGGCCCCGAGATTGGGCAATTCGTAGCGCTCGATGGTGTAGGGCGCCGCATCGGGGAGCAACGTTTTTAACCGCGGCACGGTGAGAAAGCGCCGCAGGAAAGTGAAGGCGGTCTCGCTGCGGGCCCAGACCCCCAAATTGGCATTGCCGCCCTTGTCGCCCGAACGGGTGCCGAAGAGCCGCCCCAAGGGCCGCTCCACGGCGGCCTTGGAGGCGTCGCGTTCGCCCGGGGCCGCTGGTGCCGCGGGCGGGCGTGGAGGGGTCGCAGTCCCGGTAAGCGGTTCGATCACCACCGTCTCGTTCCCGAGCACGACCGTCGGGCGCACATGCTGATTGGCCACCAGGGCCGGCCAGTGCTGAATGGCCGGCGTGCCCTTGGACGGTGGACCCGTGGCGGTAAACCCGGGAATGCTCACCAGCGCCAGTTCCACGATGGCGGCCGAAAACCGGGCCACCTTGGCCGCGTCCGGGTCGATCACCCCCAGACGCAAATAGGCAAACGCCTCGTCGTTGGTGGCTGGCTGCGGCCGGTCCGCGCGCACCAGCTGCGATTCGAAAACCGCGAAACGATCGCGCCCGCCCAGGCTTTCCACCACGGTCTCCTCCAGGATGCGGGCCTTGGCGTCGATATCCAGGCCGGTGATCACCAGGGTCATGGCATTGCGGTAGCCCCAGAAATTGTTGAGGCAAACTTTGGTGGTGCTTGGCGGCGGCGCGCCGGCAACGTCGGAGACCCGCACCCGGTCGGGGCCGTCCGGGGTCAGCCGAATGGTGTCGAACCGTGCGGTCACGTCCGGGGTCAGGTAGTCCGGCCCCTGGATTTCATAGAGCAGTTGAGCGGTGATTGTGCCCACCGACACGAGGCCGCCGGTGCCCGGGTGCTTGGTGATGACGGCGGAACCGTCCGCGTGAATTTCGGCGATCGGAAACCCCACCCGCCGGTAGGAGGGAATTTCCTCGATAAAGGGATAATTCCCGCCCGTGGCCTGGCCGCCGCACTCGATGATATGGCCGGCCACGGCGGCGCCGGCCAGACGGTCCCAGTCGTGCCGGGACCATCCGAAACGCCAGGCCGCCGGGCCGGTGACCAGGGCGGCGTCGGCCAGGCGGCCGGCCACGACGATATCCGCCCCGCGAGCCAGCGCCTCGGTGACGCTCCAGCCCCCGATGTAGGCATTGGCGGTGATGGGCTGGGCGGCAGCCGCCGCAAGCGAGATCCCCTTGTCCAGGTGGGTGAAAGGCTCGCCTTTGGCCTGGAGTTCGTCCAGGCGGGGCAGGAGATCATCGCCTTCGACGAAGGCGATCACCGGCTTGAGCCCCAGTTTGTCAGCCAGGGCCTGAAGCGCCGCGGCCAGGCCTCGGGGATTGAGGCCGCCTGCGTTGCTCACCACCCGAATGCCGCGTTCCAGGCAGAGCCCCATGACCGCTTCCATCTGCCGCAGGAAGGATCCGGCATAACCCCGGGAGGCGTCCTTGAGTTTCTGGCGGAAAAGAATCGCCATGGTCAACTCGGCCAGGTAATCGCCGGTCAGCACGTCGATCGGCCCGCCCGTCACCATTTCCATGGCCGCGTCGAAGCGGTCGCCCAGAAAACCGCTGCAGTTGGCGATGACCAGTTTTTCTTCCGACGGGGCTGAACCCATGGGCGCTCCTTTCATTCGGGCGTGGTTTCAAGCGCGGCCGGCGGCGGATACGACCCGGGTGACACCGGCCGGGCGTGACGTCCGCCGGCCCTGTCAACGCCCTTTGAAGTTGGGCGGCCGTTTTTCGATAAAGGCCATGATGCCTTCACGCGCGTCTTCGGTGCCCGCCACCTCGGCCAGCTTGTCGGCCAGATAGTCCAGCGCGTCTTCGAAGGGCATGTCCGCCATGGTGTGAAAGGCCTCCTTGCCGATTTTCATGCCGATGGGGCTCTTGGCGGCCAGCACCGCCAGGAGACCCTCCACCGCCGCATCCAGTTCATTCCGCGGCACCACCCGCGTCACCAGCCCCATGGCCAGGGCCTCGGCCGCCGCGAGCCGGCTGCCGGTCAGCACCATTTCCATGGCCTTCTTGCGCAGCACGTTGCGGTAGATCAGTGCCCCGATCATCATCGGAAAGAGCCCCACGTTGACTTCGGGGGTCCCGAACGTGGCCTCCTCGGCGGCAATGACGATGTCGCACGCCAGCATCAGGCCCATACCGCCGGCCAGGCAGTAGCCGTTGACCCGCGCCACGGTGGGTTTGGGGCAGCCGGCCAGGCGCTTGAGCAGCGCGGCATAGCGTTGGAACACCGCCAGCCCCTCCGCATCCATGCCGCCCCCCAGATCGGCCCCGGCGCAGAAGGCTCGCTCCCCCGCACCGGTTAGGGCGATCACCCGCACCGACGGATCGTCCGCGGCCATGTCCATGGCCTGGTGCAACAATTCCAGCGTCTCGGGATCGATCGCATTGCGCTGAGCCTCACGGTTGATCGTCATCCACCCGACCCTGTCCTCGACCTGATAAAGTAAGGGTGTTGTCTCCGCCATTTTCACCTGCCTTGTGATATTCCACGTATCCGCATTAAAAAGTTTTCCTTGTGATTTTGCGTGTCACGGAAAGTAAATACTTCTCAACGGTTTAAAAAAACAGAGCCCAGCCGGTTTCGTGAAAAGTTCGAGATCAAGGCTTGCGAAGTCAGAGGAGAGAGGCGTACTTCAGTACGCCGCAACGACGAGGGCTTCGCGTAACGCCGATATCGAACTTTTCACGAAACCGGCTCGAGATCGACGAGAATGTCTCCCGGCCTGACCTTATCCCCCACCGCCACGTTGATCCGCGCCACGCGCCCCTCGAAAGGCGCCGTCAGCGTCGTTTCCATTTTCATGGCCGACACCACCACGAGGTTATCGCCCCGAGCGACGGCCTGGCCCTCCTCGACGAGCACCTTCACCACCACCGAGGGCATGGGTGGTGTGACCTCGCGGAAGCGTCCGTCGACCCCGTCGCCGGCCGCCGCCAGGGCCTGCCGATCCGCATCGATCACCCGATAGCGGATCCCGTCGATCAGAATTTCCCTTGTGTGGCCCTGTTCGGCGACAAAAGCGTCGACCCGGGCCCCGTCCACCTCGAGGGCC
>CAYMAR010000329.1:0-4170 GCA_964388465.1 uncultured Desulfobacteraceae bacterium | reverse complement strand
GCTGCACCTGCGGCTGGTCAACCCCAACGACCGCACCTTTCGGATTCGCGGCGTCACCTGCAAACTCGACATCAACGGCAGCACCATCGCGGCCGGGTCGTCCAATACGGCCCTCGAGCTGCCGCAACTGGGCACCGCGGTCATGCCGGTAACCGTCTACACCTCCATGACCGACTTTATGTGGCTCATGTTCCGGATGATGTCCGCCGCACCTGAAAAACGCGAATCGCTCGAGCTGACCTACGCCATTCGCGGCAAACTTTTCCTGGACGATACCCTGCCGGGCCTCGGCCGTCTGACGTTTGAAACGCAAGGGGATCTCCTCAAGCTGCGCTCCTCGCAGCGCCCCCCTCCTGAATCGCGCTGGCGCCTCCCTGCGAGGCCCACGGCGGTCTTGCGCAACTGCGGGCCGACGGGGGTCGCCAGCCCCCCTTAGATTTGCATTCGGTTTGATAATCAAGTAAAATGATAGGTTACGTCAATTGAGGAAAACCATCGCCAAGGAATCCGAAACAACGGGGCGCCGGCGGGCGGGTTAGGGACCGGCAGCCACCCCGACAGGAGTGCAATCGAAATGAAGCTTGCCATCATCGGGCTGACCCAGTCGGGCAAAGCGACGGTATTCCAGGCCCTGACCGGCACCCCATTGACCGCAGGCCGCAAAAGCGAAAGCCTCATCGGCACCATCCGGGTGCCGGACGTGCGCGTCGACCGCCTGAGCGCCATCTACAACCCGCGCAAAACCATTTACGCCCAGGTGGAATATTTTCTGCCGGCGGCCCGCGGCAAGGCGGAAGACAAGCAATCCGGTCAGCAGGCCTACTGGGCCCAGGTGCGCGACGGCGATGCCCTGATCCATTGCGTCCGCAATTTCGACGCTTACGGGGCCCAAACCCCGCGCCCGATCGACGATTTTCGCCAACTCGATCAGGAATTGATTCTCACGGACCTGGTCTCGGTCGAAAAACGCCTGGAGCGGCTCCAACAGGACCAGAAACGCGGGAAAAAGCCGGACCCCGAAGAACTCGCACTGCTCGCCCGGTGCCAGCACGAACTCGAAAATGAACGCCCGCTGCGGCTGACGCCGGAGTTGGCCGCCGCCCACAAATTGCGCGGGTTTGCCTTTCTTTCCGCCAAACCGCAGCTGGTGTTGTTCAACAACAGCGACGAGGACGCCGAACTGCCCGCATCCGCCGCGGCGCTGGAGGGCGCCACCGCCCTCGTCATCCGGGGTAAACTCGAACAGGAACTGGCCGGGATGAGCCCTGAAGAGGCGGGCGAGTTTCTGTCCGAATTCGGTCTCGAGGCCTCCGCGGCCGATCGCATCATCCAGAAATCCTACGCGCTTTTGGGGCTGATTTCCTTTTTCACGGTGGGGGAGGACGAAGTCCGGGCCTGGACCATCCCGCGGGCGACGACGGCCCTGGATGCCGCCGAAGTGATCCACTCCGATATCAAAAAGGGGTTTATCCGGGCCGAGGTACTGGCCTACGACGATCTGATCACGGCCGGCAGCCACGCCGAGGCGCGCAAGCAGGGCACGGTGAGGCTGGAGGGCAAGCAATACGAGGCTGTGGACGGCGATATAATCCACTTCCGGTTTAATGTTTGAGTGTGTTATAAATTTGAAAAACGGCCGCACGACCGCGTCGACAGGGGCGCACTTTCGCAGGCACGGCCGTCTAACCCCGGCGACGGCATAAAGACATGGCGGTAAAGAACAACACGGTGCACACCGATTTCATTTCCGGGCTGATGAGCAGCCAGGGCATGGGGCGGTACAAAATCATCCGCCGTCTGGGACAGGGGGGCTCGGGCGTGGTCTACCTGGCACGCGATTCCTACATCCAGCGCCAGGTGGCCATCAAAATATCGCACGGCATCAGCAGCCAGTCTCGCAAAAAACTGTTTCTCGAGGCCCAGTCCGCCGGGCGGCTGAGCCACCCCAACATTCTGGCGATTTACGATACCGGCCTCTACCGCGAGTTTTGCTACATCATCATGGAGTATCTCGAGGGCGCCACCCTCAAGCCGTACTGCCAACCGGACAACCTGCTGCCGCTCGACCAGTGTGCGGAAATCGTCTTTAAAATCTGCAAGGCGCTCGATTACGCCCACCAGAAGGGTGTGATCCACCGGGATATCAAACCCTCCAACATCATGCTGGATGACAGGGGCGAGCCCAAACTCATGGATTTCGGGATCGCCCATATCAGTGAAGCACCCTCCGCAAAGGGCATTTGGGGGACCCCCAGCTACATGTCCCCCGAACAGCTGCGGGAGGAAACCACCACCCAGCAGAGCGACATTTTCTCGCTGGGCTGCGTTTTGTATGAATTGTTGAGCGGGCAGCGGGCGTTCAGCGGCGAAAACGACTTCTCCGTAATTTACAAGATCACGCGGGAAAACCCTGTGCCGGTGCGCGAGCTGCGCCCTGAACTGCCCGTCATTTTCGGCGAAATCGTCAAGAAGGCGCTCGCCAAGAAGCTTGACGCGCGCTACGCCGCCTGCACCGATTTCGGCTACGATCTACGGGTCGCTTTGCGGGGCATCAAACTGCCCCACGGCGACCAAAAATTCGAGGACATCATCGACCTGCTGCGCCAGGTGCCTTTTTTTCAGCATTTCACCCGCGAGCAGATCGAGAGTCTGGGGTTGACCGGCTGCATCATGAAAATGCCCCAGGGAAAGGTGATCGTCACCGAAGGCGACATCGACGACACCTTCTATGTGCTGCTCAAGGGCAAGGTCCGCATCCGCAAGGACAACGAGGTCATCGCCACAATCCGTTCCGGCGAATGTTTCGGTGAGATGGCCTATATTGCCGGACAGGCCCGCAACGCCACGGCCTCCGCAGCAACGGAATGCCTCCTGATGAAGATCAATGCCACGCTGCTGGACAAGGCGCCCGAGAGCATCCAGCTGCTTTTTTTTAAAAATTTCGCCCGCACCCTGTCCTACCGCCTGGAGAAGAGCGCCAGCCTGCAGCCCGCGGGGCTGAAGGTGTGATCCAGATCCGTAGAAAGGTCTGAGGTATGATCATTGCAGCATCCGCCGGCCAGACCGATGTCGGAAAAAAACGCCAAGGCAATGAAGACGCGTTCCTCATCGACGAGGGCCTGGGACTCTATCTGGTGGCCGACGGCATGGGCGGGCGCAAGGCCGGTGAAGTGGCCAGCCGGCTGGTGGTCGAAACCCTGCAACAAACCCTGCGCAAACTGGCGGCGGTGGACAATCCGGCCAAAATGGTCGGATTCGACCGCAACCTGTCCACCGAAGCCAACCAGCTGGTCTACAGCATTCGCCGGGCCAACCTGAAAACCTTCGATTACGCCCAGAATGATGAAACCTGCAAGGGCATGGGATCCACCCTCTCCGCGGTGCTTCTCAGCAGCAGCCGGATCGTTGTCTCCAATGTGGGCGACAGCCCCATTTTCAGAGTGCGGGCCGGTGCCACCGAGACGGTCTCCACGACTCACACGGTGATGGCCGAGCAGGAAGCCATCGCGCCCGAAGGCGGCCTTAAACTCGGTCAGCAATATCTCCACATGATTACCCGGGCCATGGGCATCAGCGAAACCGTCAATCCCGACACCCGCGAACTCGACTGTCAGGCCGGCGACATCTTCGTCATTTGCTCCGACGGGCTCAGCGATAAGGCCTTTCCTGAAGAGATCGGCGAAATTGTCCAGCGCGAAACGCCTGACGCAGCCTGCACCGAATTGGTCAAGATGGCCAACGAACGTGGCGGGGACGACAACATCACCGTAGTGGTCATTCGCGTGGACCGCCTGGAGGAAAACCAGACGGTGCCCGACGAGGAAAGCCCTTCCCGGCCGGACGGCCGCACGGCGCTTCCCGAGCGGCGCGTACGCATCGAATACGACACCGAGGATGCATCTTACAGCACCTATACCCGTACGCTGCGCCTCGACGGGGTTTTCCTCGAGACCTCCGAACCGATCAGCGAGGGCGAGAGCCTGATGTTGAATATCACCGACCCCGACGACGATGCCAGCGTCATGGTCTCCGGTCTTGTCGTCGGGCGCAACCCCAAGGGCATCGAAGTCGCCTTCGAAGATCTGACCGCTGTCCAGCTCGAAGAGCTGAAAGCCCTGATTCGCAAGCTCTGACCACCGCCGTCTTCAGAGCCGCCTGAAACCGCCATCC
>CAYMAR010000328.1:0-4197 GCA_964388465.1 uncultured Desulfobacteraceae bacterium | reverse complement strand
AAACCCACCTCAAGGACATCATTTCACCCTTCCTGCAGCAAATGGCCAACGCCGACCTGGTGCTCACGCCCCAGGAGATGCAGGTGGCCGCCCTGATCCGGGACGGCAAAAGCAGCAAGGAGATCGCATCGATCCTGATCGTCTCCGAAGCCACGGTCAACTTTCACCGCAAGAACTTGCGCGAGAAATTCGGGCTCAAGAACAAGCGTGTCAATTTGCGGGCCTATCTTCTTTCCATGACCTGACACGGCCAGGCTGAACACGATCAGACGGCTAATGCCATGCAAAGCTTCCCATTGAACGCGCCTTGCCGCCCGTTGACGGCTGCGGCGCTATCTTGCCCCATTCTTCCCATGCCGACCACGAGTATGGATGCTTCTAAAGCGTTCGTCCCTGCCCGATTTTGAACACCATCAGGGTGATATCGTCCTCCGCGCGCTGGTCGCCCATGTATGATCGCACCGCGGATAGGATCGTTTCCCTGATGTGGCGCGCGTCGCTGTTTGCATGGCGGCGCACCAGGTCGCGGACACGTTGTTTGCCGAACATCTCCCCTGCCGCGTTGCGGGTTTCCCAGACGCCGTCGGTGCCCGCCACGACGATCTGGCCGGGCCGGCAGTCCTGCCGGCGATGGGTTCGATAGGCATAATTTCCATCGATACCCAGCGCGATGCCTTCGCCCTTGAGGTTTTCAAAGCGATCTCCGGCGGGATCGTAGAGCAGCGCCGGATCATGGCCGGCGCGGGTCCACTGCAGCACACGATGCTCGGGTTCGTAGAGGAAGAAAAACAGGGTCATGAACTGCCCGCTTTCCTGGACATCGGCAACCAGTTGGCGGTTGACGTCCCCCACGATCCGGGCCGGATTTCCGGGCAGGGCCGCCCGCTGACGCAGGGCCGAGCGAACCGTGGCCATGAGCAGGGCCGCGGCGATGCCGTGGCCCGAAACGTCCCCTAAGGCCAAGGCCATTTGACGGGAACCGTTACGGGCAACGGCAAAGAAATCGAAGTAGTCGCCCCCGGTCTCATCGCAGTAGACGCTCCGGCCGGCAATCTGCAGAGCCTCCCTCGTTAGGGTATCCACGCGGGGCAGAAGCTGCTGCTGGACTTCGCGGGCCAGAGCGAGTGAGTGGCGCATGGCGTCACGCTCCTTGAGACCCTCCGTCATGGTGTTGATGACGTCGCCGGCATAGCCGATTTCATCGTTGGCCGTGACCCGCACCTTGTGATTGAAATTACCCCGCCGGATCTGTTTCAGCACCTGGATGATCGCTCCCATGGACTGGGTGATGTTGCGGGACACGATAAAGACCAGAAACGCCCCCACGAGCATGAACACGGCCGCATCAAAAATGACCGCCCGCCGGATCATGGCTGCGAGCTGATGCTGATCGGGGGCCACCGCGACAATGCGCAGGGTGGCGCCGACAATGCTCAGCAGGGGCACCACGTTGCAGGCCAGCAGGAGACACCCCAGGCGGACGCTGAGCTGAATCCGCATGACCTGCGACGTTCGGGAAAGCCCGCCCTCGGGGAAAAATACCGGAGCAAGCCACTTCTGCAGGATGCTTTCGATCAGGAAAAAGGCCACCACCACCGTGGTCAGACCCGTACTGAGGCTGCGAAACACGGCCCGGTGGATTTCAACGGGGCCGGCACCGCTGATCCAGAATGTCCCGGCATAGACGATCGTTCCGTATAGCCACAGCGACCACGACATCGTGAGCAGCAAAAAGGGCTCGTTCAGCAGGCGCCGGCGGGCTTGGCGGGTAAGCTTTTTGCTTGGCGGCTCGCCGGCGGCCAGTCGGTGGAGATAGCGCCGCATCGGCCGTTCGTAGCGGACGATGAAAACGATCACCAGCGCGAAAACGATTGGTATGAAGGTGAGATCCAGAAAGGTTGCCAGACGGAGGATCGCCGGGGGCGGCGGCGCGTCGCCCTGGATGATGAGGATGTCCATGCTGAGGCCGCTGATCGTGTTGGCGCCGACCATGGCCATCAGCATGCTGTTTTTCAGGCGGAAACGGGTCCAGGCATTCATGATCAATGGTGCTCGCGCGTTTCCCTGAGTCATTGTTCGACCCAACAGTGTCGATCGGGTGCCAGGCGACAGGCCGCAACACTTTTTTATACCGACGGCGCCGCCGTGGTCGCGAAACGACGCGTGGGCAGTCGGCGGTGACGACTTAAAACCCTTGCGAATACCGGCCCCGCCCCTGAAGACGCCTTTTACGCAGAGACCCTAGCGAACATGGTCGGATAGAAATTGATGCAGGGCCCGTGTCAGCGCCTCCGGATGCTCCATGGGCAGGGCATGCCCGCCGCCGGGCAGCATCAGCAGCCGGGCATGTCCGAGCCGACGGGCCATCCTCTCCGCCTGGGCTGGATCGGCGATGGGGTCCTCCCGCAAGCCCATCACCAGGGCGGGCATCCCCAGGGTGTCCAGTCGATCCATAACCGAGGGCCGGTCGCGGACCGCCTCGAGGGCCTGCAGGAGGGCGCGTTTGGGCATCGCGCGCAGGCCTTCACGCCAGGCCCTGACCCGTCCAGGTGAGCGCCGGACAAAGGCCGGGCTGAAAAAAGCACGGGCCACGCGGCCAGCCAGCCAGCGGTTCATGCCGCCCATGTTGATGGTCATCGACATGAGGCTCAACTGAGAGCGGCGCTCGGGTTTCTCGGCCTCAGCGGAGGTGCTCAGCAGGACAAGCCCGCGCAGCCGCGATGGTGCCGTCAGGGCCATCTGCAGGGCGGCCATGCCGCCCAGGCTGTGACCGACGGCCACCGCCGCATCGATGCCCAGGAAATCCAGGACCTGAAGCATGTCGCCAGCCAGATCATTGACCGTCCAGGATCGCGCCGGGACGCCGCTGCTGCCGTGGCCGCGAAGGTCCGGGCCGATCGTGCGGTATTCGCCGGACAGGTCGTCGACGACCGCGTCGAAATCGTGATGGTCGCACCACATGCCGTGCAGGAGCAGCAGGGGCAAACCCGCGCCCTGATCATGGACCATCAAATGGACATCAGCGGCTGGAATCGAATGATTTGTCATTGCGTGCCGATAATTTGCAACGGCTTCGGCCGCCCGACGGTTGACGCGCCTGACGGTTCATCCGTATGCTAAGAAAGGAACGGATGAGATTACAATGACCGTACCTTATCGGAGGTGTCAATGGAAGTCTATTTCGACGATGCCTTTTACCAGGTCTACACGGCCGATCCGGCGGCTGCGGCCGGGCGGATGGAGGCGGTTGTGGCCGCCCTCGAGGGCGAGGTCGATTTCAAACCCATCCCGCCCGCGGCCGAGAGGGACATCCTGCGCGCGCACACCCGGCCGCACCTCGAAAGGGTCCGTGCGGAAGGCCTCTATGAGGTGGCCGCTCTGGCGGCCGGCGGCGCGATCCAGGCGGCCATCCGCAGCCTGACCGCGCCGGCTTTCGCGCTGATCCGGCCGCCCGGCCATCATGCTTCCGCCGACAGTTGCTGGGGGTTCTGCTACTTCAACAACATGGCCGTTGCCCTGACCCGGCTCAAGCAGGAGGGCGCGATCGCCCGGGCGCTCGTGCTCGACTTCGACCTCCACTACGGCGACGGCAACGTCAACATTCTGGGGGACCGGGATTGGATGACGATCGTCAACCCCGATGCCGCCACCGCGCAACGCTATCTGGAAGTCACCGAGGCCGCGCTGGCCGCCGAGACATTTGACATCATCGGCGTCTCCGCCGGGTTCGACCATCACGTGGAGGACTGGGGCGGGCTGCTGTCGACCGAGGATTACCACACCATGGGCCGGATGGTGCGCGCGGCCGCTGCCCGCCAGTCGGCCGGCTGCTTCGGCATCCTCGAGGGCGGCTACAACCACGACGTCTTGGGACTCAACGTGCGGGCCTTCATCCGCGGGATGGGCGATCACAATTGATCAGCACGGCGTTATTTGCCGGCGGGTCGCGATCTATCCGTAGGTTTGCCTGTTTTGATTTGGTTCTATCTAATCTGGATAGGGCGTTGATCGATCATGTCCCGCTGGCGGTCGTTGCTCTCGCCTCCACCATATTTTTCATCATCACGGCGTCATCAAATGGCGCGGGCGATTCACAGATGATGGTCGCCTGTTTGCAGTGCTTGCGGAGGGCTTCGAGCAGTGGCCGGAAATCCTCCGGCTGCAGGCGGAGGTGTTTCTTTTCGCCCTTGGCCGTGT
>CAYMAR010000327.1:0-4219 GCA_964388465.1 uncultured Desulfobacteraceae bacterium | reverse complement strand
CCGCCGCACCGGCAATATGACCGGGCCCATCAGGGCTGAATGGCGAATGTCGTTTCGATGGCGGCGACCCCGCGTACAGTGGCGGCCACGGAGCAATACTTCTCCGATGACAGGGCGATGGCCTGGGATACCGCTTTTTCGGTGAGACCCTCGCCGGAGAGGCGGTAGTGGACTTCAATCCGGCGGTAAGGCCAAGGTGGTTCCGGATCGCGCTCGCCGCTGATGACGATTTCAAGCGCGCGCAATGGTTTACGCTTTTTGGCCATGATTTCGACGACATCGACTGCGGTACACGAGGCCAGGGCCACCAGCAGCATTTCGGAGGGGCGCACACCGGCTTGCGGGTCATCTCCCGACAGGACGACACTGTGGCCCCCCGAATCCATCCCCACGAACTGCATACCTTCAACCCAGCGAACTTTGGCGGTTGGCATTTTTATCTCCTCGGAAGCAATTTACCGCGTATTATCGGTGGAATTAACCCTTGTTTTTAAGGCGGGGTGTACGACGCACGACGGCGATACGAAACATAGGGAAGGGCCATCAGAGTTCGAACGTCATGTCGGCCGCGACCGCGAAGCACTCCAGTGAATGGCCTTCGGCGGATATGATCTTCTGGCATTGGTCGACGACTTGGTCGACCTCATCGTCGGAACGCTCCTGGTTGAGGTGGAAGAGACCCAGCTTCTTGACACCCGCCTGGACGGCGAGGTCGATGGCTTCGGTGTAGGCGGAATGCCCCCAGAGCACTTTTGATTCGTATTCCTCCGGCGTGTATTCGGCATCATGGAACAACAGATCGGCGCCGTAGGCGAACTCGACGTAGTGATCCATGGGGAGTCCCCCCGGATGGATAAATCCCAATTCGTTGTCCGTCAGGAAGACAAACGTCTTGCCGTCCTCGATGAATTTGTAGCCGCTGCCCATGTTGGGATGGCTGAGGGGGATCGGTTCGACGGCCAGTGATCCAACTTCGAAGCGCGTGGGATTGCCATCTTCGTAAACGATTTTAGCCCGCAGTTCGGAGGGGCGGATCGGGAAGTTGGGGGGTGTCATGACTTTAGAAACCATGTTCTCGACAAATTTCTTCGGGAACGGACAGCGATGAACACGGATCGTGACGTGATCGAGGTACAGCGGTTTGAAAAAAGGCCACCCCATCAGATGGTCCCAGTGGCCGTGGGTGATAAGAAAGTGATAGGTGTAGCGCTGATCGATCATCAGTTGGTTACCCAGGCGGCGGATGCCGGTGCCGGCGTCGACAATGAAGGTATCCCCGCTCTTGGTGACGATCTCAAGACAGGTCGTGTCGCCGCCGTAGCGCAGATATTCCGGCCCGCAAACCGGGATGGAACCTCTTGATCCCCAAACCTTGATAAACATCCGCTTCCTTTCCGGCCTTGAAATGTTCCTTCCTCGCTGACAGCGGGATTCATTGGAAGAGTGAACCGACGCCGATATTCTCTGCTTAATCAACTAGTTTTAACACAAGTGCGCCTAAGAGTCCATCCTCATTTGCTGCGCTTTCCGGTCGGCGCCAACTTCGGCCCCAAGTGGGTACTAGCACCGGCCGGGCCGGTGTTCGCATGGTTTCGGCCCGGGTTTACACGGCGCATGGCGCGGGAGGCCGATTACCCTTGGCCGTCGATACGTTTCATTGCGGCCAATTGGTGGTCGAAGGCTTCCACCTCCAGGGTGTCCCAGGGACCCCGCGGCGTGAACTGGAGCGTCGATTTGGTGTCGGCGGCAAAAACCTTGCCGGCGCTGATCTGCGGTTGAACAAGTCTGTATTTGAATGGGCCTCCCAAGTCGAGCAGGATGTCGAGTTTATCGCTTTCTTCGAGCAGTTCGACAACCAGCAGGTTGTAAACGAGCCCTCTGCCGACAAGGTGGCGACGTCCGGTCGTGGCTTTGGCCACTTCGAGGTAGGGTTGTTCAAGGGCTACCGACTGGCCCCCCGGTGCAAGGATGAAGGCCTGCTTGACCCAGTATTCACCTTCTTCGAATGGAATCCAGTCGGTCGGCATGGCGTGCCCCCTCAAGGATGGAAAGTTGGTGCTACGCAGAATCCTGCATAGCATGAAATGCCGCGCGCGCGAAACCCTGCTAACCTTCAACGTCATCCATTGCGTGCGGGGGGAGGCGAGACCGCCTTCGTCGACCGCCCGTTGGATGATGGATTGAATACTTGACAAGTGGAAAAAGCATTCGGTATAGATTTGTAATTACAATGCTTCAGGGTGATGATCATGATCTTCAACGTCAAATGCCGAGCGGTGCAGTGGGGTGACGACTGGTACTGGTGGCGCTTTCGCATCGGGGGGCGCGTCCATCGGATCCTGAAGATCTGACGTCGAAGCAAACTTGAATCCAAGGACCGTGGCCCGCCCAGCCGCGGTTTTTTATTGGCCGCGGAACCGCTACCGCGGCTTTTCTGGTTTACAGGCGCGTTCGCATTGACGGGCCGGCCAACGTGCCGGTGGTGCCGTTGCGACCACGAAATCAATTATCCGGGAGATTTAGCTATGCTCATCGTCATGGAAAAGAACGCCACACCGCAACAAATCGAATCGGTTTCCCAGGTCGTCGAGGACCGCGGTTACGAGGCCCGGCCGATTCCTGGCGGGGACCGGGTTTCAATATGTGTTCTGCGCAACAAGGGCGCTGTGGACGCCGCCAGTTTTATCGGTATGGCCGGGGTCAAGGAAGTCATTCCGGTCACCCGGCCCTACAAGCTGGTCAGCCGCGAATCGCAGCCGGAAGATACCGTGATTCAGATCGGCGAGGTCGCGATCGGTAACGGGCATCAGACGTTGATCGCGGGGCCCTGTGCCATTGAGGGCCAAGAACAGGCATTGACCATTGCCGCCCACGTCAAGGCCGCCGGCGCGCAGATGTTTCGCGGCGGCGCTTTCAAGCCGCGCACCTCGCCCTATTCTTTTCAGGGCCTGGGGTTGGAGGGTTTGAAGATCCTGGCCAAGGTGCGGGATGAAACCGGCCTGCCCGTGGTGACGGAGGTGATGGACCTCGAGACATTCGACCTGGTGGAGGAATATGCCGACATGATCCAGATCGGCACCCGCAATATGCAGAATTTCAGCCTGCTGCGGCGCGCGGGCCTTTCGCATCGCCCGGTCATGCTCAAGCGCGGCATGGCGGCGACCATCGACGAATGGCTGATGGCGGCGGAGTATATCATGGAAGGCGGCAACACACAGATCATCCTCTGCGAACGCGGGGTGCGCACGTTCGTCCACCACAGCCGCAACACGCTGGACCTTTCGGCGGTCCCCTACGTGCAGAAGGAAAGCCATCTCCCCATCATTATCGATCCGAGCCATGCGGCCGGCCGTCGCGACCAAGTGATTCCGCTGGCCCGGGCTTCCGCCGCCGTCGGCGCCCACGGGTTGATGGTCGAGGTCCACCATCAGCCGGATAGGGCGCTGAGCGACGGGGCCCAGTCCCTTTTTCCGGCGCAGTTTGAGAGTTTGTGCCGCCAGGTGCGTCATATCGCCGATCTTTTCTGAGCCGACCCAGCACCGGCAACCGTCGGCGGCGGGCCTGACGGACCAACCACGCGTTAGCGGCGGAGGCACCCTTTCGACGCGGACCGCGGGTACACAACGCCAGGGAGGTTGATTTGCAGACCGTACACATTCAGGGACAATCCGGCCCTTCGGATATCGCGGTAGGGGAGCTCATCGAGAACCTGCCGGCCTACCTGCCTTCCGGTGCACGCTGCGTGATTGTTACCGATGCCAACGTCGCCCGGCTGCATCGGCATCGATTTCCGCCGGCGGAGGTGATTACGATCGGCACCGGCGAGAAGAACAAAACCCTGGAAAGCGTGATCCACATCTACAGGGAACTGATTCGGCTCGAGGCCGACCGCTTCACCTTCCTGGTGGCCATCGGCGGCGGACTGGTCTGCGATACCGCCGGATTTGCGGCTTCAACCTATATGCGCGGCATTCCCTACGGGTTCGTGGCCACCACGCTGCTGGCGCAGGTCGACGCCAGCGTCGGGGGCAAAAACGGTGTCAATTTCGACGGTTTCAAAAACATGGTGGGCGTTTTCAACCAGCCCCGTTTCGTGATCTGCGATCTGAATCTGATTAAAACTTTGCCACCGGGGGAACTCGCCAACGGGCTGGCGGAAATCGTGAAACATGCCGCCATCTACGACAGCGACTATTTCGACGCCATCGAAAACAATGTT
>CAYMAR010000326.1:0-4260 GCA_964388465.1 uncultured Desulfobacteraceae bacterium | reverse complement strand
TCGAACTCGGTTTCCTGGATCCCTGGTACGAATGGAAAGACAGCCTTCAGCAGGAGCACGGTTTTGCTTTCGGGGCCGAGTACAACTCGGTCTACCTGAGGGCCAGCGACAGACTGCCTGGTGCCGACAACGACGTGTCGGGCGGCATCTTTCGCTTCAGCGCTGTCTGGGAGGCGTTCGGCCGGGGCTCGGCTCACCCTGGCAACCTGGTTTTTCTGATCGAGCGGACAGACGAATTTACCGATACGGGGCCGAGTTCCTTACTTGGCGAGAGCGTAGGGTACGCCGGCATCTCCAACCTGCCCTACAACGACGATGGGTGGCGGCTCAACACGCTCTACTGGGACCAGAAGTTCAAGGGCGGCAAGTACGAGATGGTCGGCGGTTATCTCGATATCAGCGACTATGTCGATGTCTTCCCGCTGGTCAGTCCCTGGACAGATTTTTTCAACTATGCATTCAGCATCGGGGTTGGCGCCCTCGACCTTCCCAGCGATGGCGCGCTAGGGTTTGCGGGGGCGGCCTGGCTGACAGATAACGTCTACGCCATGGCCGGCTTCGTCGACGAGAATGCGGATGCCACCGATCCCGGGGAAGGATTCGATACGTTCTTCAACGATCGAGACTACTTCAAACATTTCGAGATCGGCTGGACCGGTGCGTCCCAGGAGGCCTACTACCTCAACAATGCCCATCTGACCCTGTGGCACGCGGACGAACGGGACGACCTGGGGGTGGAAGACGGTTGGGGCGGAGTGCTCTCCTTCAATCACGCGGTTGGCGCGAACTGGCTGGCTTTCGTGCGGGCCGGCTGGGCTGAGGATAGCGGCAGCCTCCTGGAACGTTCTGTCAGCATTGGCGGCGGGTATACGCCTGGCGGCCTCGAATTGCTGGGATCGGGACACCAGCTCGGATTCGGCGTGAACTGGGGCGAGCCTAACGACGCCCTGTTCGGCGCCGATCTGAAGGATCAATACGCGGCAGAGGCCTACTTCCGTTGGCAGCTGGCCGACGAAATCGCCATTACACCGAGCGCGCAACTGCTGATCGACCCCGCGCTGAATCCCGATGATGACACGGCCTGGGTATTTGGCGTCAGGGCGCGACTGGCATTCTAGCCGCGGCCTTGGGACCCGGCCTGCGGGAATCGCCGACCCTTCGACCTCTGTCCCGCACACATCTGTCCTATTCGCTCCGTTGGCGCGAAATGGCCAGATGCGCGGCCAATAGCGCCGTAATGTACCAATAGGGACTCCCAACGTGGTAGCGCGTTGCCGCAGTCATCAACGAGGCAACTCCTGTTTTCTCGCAATACGGTCAATGACGATGCGATATCTGGTAATTGGAGTAATTGCTTGCGCGACTGTTCTCACAGGGTGCATAGGCCCGCCCGTGTTGAAGCGGCAGGTGATCGGCTACGACGAGGTGATCTCCGAGATCGAGCAGGATCTGCTACTGCTGAACATCGCGCGCTCGGCCAGAGGCGAGCCGGTGCACTTCACGGCCACATCCAGTATCGCGGCGACCTTCGACTGGACCACCACGCTGGACGCGACCGGACGTCTCGAAGACTCGAGCGGTACGGATTTTTTCAATCTCAATCTCGGCGCCAGCGCGTCCGAGAATCCCACCTTCAGCCTCAGGCCGATCACGGGCCAGGACTTCACCAAGAGGATCCTCGTTCCGTTCACCGACACGGCGTTCCATGTCCTTGCCTATCAGGCGGGGGCTATCGACCGCGTCATGCGACTCATGGGCTTCGGCTTCGAGTTCCAGAATCCCGACGGCAGCTTTGTCCGGCTGATAGAGAACGATCCGGACCGCCCGGCCGAGTATGAAGAATTTCGTCGTCTCGCCGTCCATCTGCGATGGCTCCTCGACACGCGTGGCCTGTTCGTTCGCTCGCTGGTCTTCGAGGAGCTGATGGTCCACGAATTCGATGCCGTGCCACGATCCCAGGACATCACGGCCGGTTTCGACAAGGGCCTCAAGTGGCGCCAGAACCCGGACGGCAGTTACGAGCTGCGCAGGTTCCAGTCGGGTCGTATCGTCATGACCAATTACGATCCGGCCGCACTGACCGATCAGGAGCGATTCGAGCTCAACGAGAAGATCAAACGCAATCCCAGTGGTTATGTCTACGTGCACCTGAAGCCTGATGGCCCGGGCGGCGAATGGCCGGTTCAGGGGGCCATCTGGCTACGCAGTATGCTCCAGATGCTCAACTTCGTGGCGGCCGGCATCGATGCGGCGCCCGAATTCGACGTGGCGCCCGATCCCCGAACCGGGGGCCGCGTCGCGGCCAACCCGTCCGCGACGCTGAAGATCAACGTCACGGATGACGCGCCAGCTGGCAATGTCGCTTTCGCAAGGGCCGGCGACCGCTTCTACAGCGTCGACGACACGCCCTGGAATCGGGCGGCCTTTGCCACGCTCGGTGACCTGTTTCAGAGCGCCGTGGGCGAAGTCGAGGATGTGGGCATACCGATCACCATTGCGAAATAGAAGACAGCGAACGATGGGGGGCGTCTACTGCAATCGCGAGCCGGCATGAAACCAGCGGTCGTTGTAGCCAGTCGGTGGAGAGAATGATGTTACTCCCGTTACAAAAGACGCTTCGTCAAATCATGCGAGCATGCCTGCTCACGGCCCTCGCGGCTCTTGCGCTGTCGGCCTCTGCCGCAGAGCAGACCGTCCTGGTCCGCACGGAGAGTCCGCGCGCAACACTCGAGTCGTTCGTGCAGCTCCGTGACGCTGGCGAGGCCGCCATCGCACGCTACTGGGAGCAGCAAAACAGCGCCAATTTCCGCCGCCTGCTGATCCTCACAGCGCAATTCGCGGAGTTGATGGATCTGTCTTCGGTGCCCGCGGCCTCGCGTGACAAAGTGGCGTCGGACACGATTGACGCTCTCCTCGATATCCTCGGGCGCCAGGACCTGCCGTCGCTGGCAACGGTACCTGATGCCGAGGCCTTCGACGAAGACGGGGCGCCGGCACAATGGCGCATCCCGGGCACACCGATCCGGATCGCGCGGGTTGACGAGGGACCCAGGGAGGGTGAGTTCCTGTTTTCCGCCCGGACTGTGGAGGTGGCTCCTCAGTTCTTGCAGCGTATCCGACACCTGCCACTGCAGACGTCGTTGGGCTTCGATAGCTGGACAGACGCCATGGCGCAGATCCATGGCCCGATGATTCCGGCAGGACTCGTGTTCGCGCTGCCGGACAGCCTCAAGCAGAGCTGGCTCGATACGCCGATCTGGAAGATCCTGACCACGGTCGCCCTGGTCCTGCTGACCGCCATCGTCCTGATCCTGTGGGACCGGTGGGTCAATCGCCGTCCATTGCACAGCGCGATCGGCAACCGGCTCCGCCGTCTGTTGACTCCGATACTGACGATCGTCGTCGTCGTGCTGGTCCTCCAGCCCCTCATCGCTTTCGAGGTGAATGTTTCGGGGGCGTTCGCGCGGGTGGTCGAGGCGGCGACGACGGTGGTGGTCTACCTGTCGGTCGTTTGGATCTTTTGGGCGACGGTGATCCTGCTGTTCGACTGGAGCATTCTGTCGCCGCGAATACCGGACGAGAGCCTGGATGCGAATCTCATGCGGCTCTCGGCTCGAGTGATCGGCTTCCTGGGCAGCGTATCCATCCTCGCGTACGGCGCGCACGCTCTCGGCGCGCCGATCGTCGGGCTGGTGACCGGTCTGGGCGTGGGTGGTCTGGCCGTGGCGCTGGCGATCCGCCCCACCCTGGAGAACCTGATCGGCGGCCTGATCCTTTACACAGACAAGCCGGTCAGGGTCGGTGACTTCTGCAGCTTCGGCGCCAATACAGGCATCATCGAGAACATCGGTGTCCGTTCCACCCAGGTCCGTTCCATGGACCGTACGATCATCTCGGTGCCCAACGCCGCCTTCGCCGACATGGAGATCGTCAACTGGGCGCGGTGTGACAAGATGCGGATTCAGACCACGATCGGCGTCCGCTACGAGACCGAGCCCGACCAGTTGCGCTACCTGCTGGCCACGCTGCGTGAGATGCTGTACGCCCATCCCAAGATCGATCACGACACCGTGCGCGTGCGATTCGCTGACTACGGGCCCTCCTCGCTCGACATACAGATCAGGGCCTACGCGCTGACGCGGGAATGGAACGAGTACTTCGCTATCCGCGAAGACGTGTTTCTCCGGGTCAATCAACTAGTCGCCGAATCCGGTACCAGCTTCGCGTTTCCGTCGCAAACGCTGTACCTGGGGCGCGACG
>CAYMAR010000325.1:0-4263 GCA_964388465.1 uncultured Desulfobacteraceae bacterium | reverse complement strand
CGAATGACCGATTCGGTAAAATGCGCGAGCCGCTTGGCGGTTTGAGGCATCGATGTCTCCTGAAAGTCAAAGCGATTCACATTAGGGGCCAGAAGATCATGAAATTAAAACCGGGGACCGTCTCTGCCGCGTTCTAAACCTGCGGTAACGAGGATCTGTTTAGAAGCGGTATCAAAGCCCCATCTAACGCCCGATAACGGCGTTGCGGTCTTCTTCAAAATGCTCACATATCATTGAATATGCTCCGCTTTTTCATCAGACCGCGCCTTGTTCTCGAACGCGATCTGAGGTTTTGAAACCGCTTCTAATGGCGGCAGACGATTTTTTTCTTGTTCTTCATGGCGGTGTCTTTTCGGGTTGGGCCTTTAAAAATTCCGGTGAACGATGCGGCCGTCGAACAGGGTCATGTCCACACGCACGTCGGGCAGCCAGGGGGATGGCTGCACCAGGATGTCCGCGCTCAAGACGGCCAGGTCCGCCCGCTTGCCGGGGGCGATGACGCCGCACGCGTTAGTGCCGTGAACGGCGGCGGGCACGATGGTGTAGGCGTCCAGCGCTTCTTGAACCGTCACCCGGGATTCCGGATACCAACCCTTCTCCGGACCTCCGTCGATGCGCCGGCGCGTGACGGCGGCATGCATACCCAGCAGAGGGGCCGGGTCGCAGACCGGGCAGTCGGAACTAAACATGACCGGCGCACCGGTATCCATCAACCGGCGAAAGGCATAGGACCAGCGCCCCTTTTCACCCACGGCCGCGTCGATGAGATTCATATCCAGCAACATATTGGCCGGGGTCACGTTCAACGCCAGATCGAGCTGCCGCAGCCGCTCGGCATCTTCCGGTCGGATCATTTGAACGTGTTCGATGCGGTGGGGGATGGGAAGCGCCGACCGCCCGAAACGCGCCCGACGGTTTGCCAGCGATTCGAACATGCGGATCAGCTCACGGTTGGCGCGGTCCCCGACGGCGTGGATCATCACCGCCAGACCGGCGTCTTCTGCCTTGGCGACGTCTTCCGCCAGCGCGGCCATGTCCATCAGGGGCATACCGCATCCGGCATCCCGGAAAGGCTCGATCATCCAGGCCGTGCGGGCCCCCATACCGCCGTCGCAAAAGAATTTGACGTGGCCGATGCGCAGCCTGTCGTTGCCGAATCCCGTGCGCAGGCCAAGATCGACAATGTCGTCCAGGCGGTTGCCCGGCAGGGTCACCCAGCAGCGCAGATCGAGACGGTCGTCCCGGTCGAGTTGCTGGAAAGCCTGAAAGGCCCGCGCACCGTCCTCGTCCGCCATCAGGCGGATGTCGTGAATGCCGGTCACCCCCCGCCGATGAAGGGCGCGGGCCGCTCCCGTAAAAGCGTTCACCACCTGGTCCGCATCCGGCGGCGTCACGACCTGCCGTACACGGTTGATGGCCAGTTCCCGCAGGATCCCGGTGGGTTCGTTCCGAACGCCGCGTTCGATCCGCCCCTCGGGCGGGTCCGGTGTGCGGGCATCGATTCCGGCCTGTCTCAGCGCACTGGAATTGGCGGCCGCCAGATGCAGATCGCAGCGCCACAGAAGCACCGGGTGGTCCGGGGCGGCCCGGTCGAGCGCCTCCCGCGTGGGCATCTGCGGCGAAGACCAATCCGTCTCGTTCCAGCCCTGGCCCATAATCCATTGGCCCGGCGGGCTCGCGGCGGCCGCCCGGCGAACGCGGGCCAGCAGGTTGTCGAGGCCGGTCACGTCGTCCAGCTTCAGATCCCGGCGTTTGAGCGACCATTCATAAAAATGGATATGCGTATCCACAAACCCCGGCACAACCAGGCGGCCCGCGAGATCGATCCGCGCAGTGGCGGTTCCGGCCAGGGGGAGAACATCCTCGTCCGCGCCCAGGGCCAGGATATGTCCCTGACCGATGGCAAGGGCCGACAAACCGGACGGCGCACGGGGCGGGACGGCCAGGCGGCCGTTGAAAAGGATCAGGTCGGGTTCGGAGTCATTTATCTTCACAGCAAGTATCCTTGGCGGAAGGGGTCACGGTCATCCAGGACGAATTGATGGTAACCGGTTATTTGGGCGTTTCCCCTGACCTGCCCGACAATAGCCTTAAAATGGCCGACGGTCGTGGTATCGACAATCCGGCCTTCGAACACGGTCCCCAGGGGGCCGGCGTTTTTGTAAAGCCTGCCGGTACCCAGCGCCCCCTGGTGATGGAGCAGCGTCATCTTGGCCGTCGTGCCCGTGCCACAGGGCGAGCGGTCCATGTGGGATTCGCTGTAGATCACCAGGCCGATACCGTTCCCTGTCCGGGGGTCTTCGTCATAAAACGCGGTCACGTCCACCGTGTTCACCTCGGGCCGTTCGGGATGATAGACGCGAAAGGCGCTGTTGGCCGCCTCGATCACCGCCATTCCAAGAGAAATCAGGCGGTGGCTGTTGGCCGGCACCAGTTCGATCCCGATGGCGCTTGCCGGTACCATGGCAAAAAAACCACCGACGCAGACCAGATCCACTGGAATCGTGCCGCAGCCGTCGACGTCGAGTTGGCATCCGGTATCGAAAACGAAAGAGGGCACCATGTCGATGGCTACGGATTCCACTCGCCCGGCATGGATGCGGATATGGGCGTCCAGGGGGCCGGAAGGCGTATCCACGGTGATCACCGCATCGCCCTCTTCGGCTTCCAGGGCCCCGGTTTCGATCAGCGTGGCCACGGCCCCGATGGTGGCATGACCGCACAAATAAGGGTAGCGCCGGGCATCCATGTAAAACAGCCCGAACCGGCCGCGCGGACTGACCGGTTCGGTTACCACGGCGGCCATGACCCCGCGATGCCCCCGGGGCTCCCGGGTCAGCAGCATGCGGATAGGGTCGAAACGAGACTCGAAATAGTCTCGTTTGGCCTTTATGCTGGCGCCGGGAAGCGGCCCGATCCCGCCCACGAGCAAACGGGTCGGTTCCCCCTGGGTATGAGAATCGATGGTCGCGATGCGATCATGATAGTGATTCACGAATTCTTTTGCGATACGATCCAGTCTGAGCATAGTGTCCCCTCTGATCTCTGCGTCTGCCGCACTTTAACATCGCCGCACGGACGACAACAGGGGTAACATAAAAACCCGAAAACGGCGAAAGCCGGCTTTCGGGTTTCCCCTCACGTACGCGGTCGCAGGGTTTTGCTCCCGGCTCATGCCAGGGGGATCAAATGGCAGTGATGCGGCGCCACCTGAACGCTGACCGCTTCGCCGATATTGTAGATCCGTGTCCGCATCATGCTGATGACGTGAATTTCCCGGTCGTTGCCCAGTTCGATGAAATAGCTGACCTCGCCCCCCATGTAGCTGCGGTCTTTGATGCGTCCCTCAAAATGGTTCAATCCCTCCCTGGGGGTGAATTCTTCCGTGGGATAAGCATCGAAGCGTTGGGCGCGGACGATCATCTCGACGGCATCGCCTTTGGAAAAACCGCCCATGTTTTCCGCAAAGAGAATGTCGCCGGTTTCGATGCGCACGTCCACATGCCGGTTTTTGACCGCCACCACCTCGCCGGCGATAAAATTGGAGTGTCCCAGAAAATCGGCCACAAAATGATTGACCGGCTCGTTGTAGACCTTCTCGGGAGGACCTTCCTGCTGTTTGCGGCCGTCCTTCATAACGAGGATCTTGTCCGACATGCTCAGCGCTTCGCGCTGGTCGTGGGTAACGAAGATGGTGGTGACACCGATCATCTGCTGGAGGTTGTCCACCTCGCGGCGCATTTCCTCCCTCAGGTTTTCGTCCAGAGCGGAAAGGGGCTCGTCCATCAATAGGACGTCCGGCTCGATCACGATGGCCCGGGCCATGGCGATACGCTGCTGCTGACCGCCGGAGAGCTGGCTCGGCATGCGGTTTTCCACACCGGGCAGCCGCACCATTTCCAGGGCCCGGGTCACCTTTGCGCGAACCTCCGCTTTGGGCACATTCCGGTACTTCAGACCGAAGGCCACATTGTCAAAAATGGTTTTGTGGGGAAACAGGGCGTAATTCTGAAAGATCATTCCCAGGTTGCGTTTGTGGATCGGGGTGTCGTTGATGCGGACCCCTTTGATGAAAATGTCCCCGGCGGTGGGTTCTTCCAGCCCGGCCACCATGCGCAGCAGCGTGGTCTTGCCGCATCCGGAAGGCCCCAGCAGGGTCACCAGGCTGCCCTCCTCGATATCGAAGTCCATTTTTTCAACGGCCACCACCTTGCCGAACCGCTTCATGATGCCCTTGAACTGCACCATGGGCTGATTTTTACC
>CAYMAR010000324.1:0-4294 GCA_964388465.1 uncultured Desulfobacteraceae bacterium | reverse complement strand
GGCCCTCGAGGTGGACGGGGCCCGGGTCGACGCTTTTGTCGCCGAACAGGGCCACGTCAGGGAAATTCTGATCGACGGGATCCGCTATCGGGTGAGCGATGCGGATCGGCAGGCCCTGGCGGCAGCCGGCGGCAGGGTCGACGGACGCTCATGCGAGGTCACACCGCCCATGCCCTCGGTGGTGGTGAAGGTGCTCGTCGAGGAGGGCCAGACCGTCGCTCGGGGCGATCACCTCGTGGTGGTGTCGGCCATGAAAATGGAGACGACGCTGACGGCGCCTTTCGAGGGGCGCGTGGTGCGGATCAACGTGGCGGTGGGGGATAAGGTCAGGCCGGGAGACATTCTCGTCGATCTCGAGCCGGTTTCGTGAAAAGTTCGATATCGGCGTTACGCGAAGCCCTCGTCGTTGCGGCGTACTGAAGTACGCCTCTCTCCTCTGACTTCGCAAGCCTTGATCTCGAACTTTTCACGAAACCGGCTGGGCTCTGTTTTTTTAAACCGTTGAGAAGTATTTACTTTCCGTGACACGCAAAATCACAAGGAAAACTTTTTAATGCGGATACGTGGAATATCACAAGGCAGGTGAAAATGGCGGAGACAACACCCTTACTTTATCAGGTCGAGGACAAGGTCGGGTGGATGACGATCAACCGTGAGGCCCAGCGCAATGCCATCGATCCCGAGACGCTGGAATTGCTGCACCAGGCCCTGGACGCGGCCGCGGACGATCCGTCGGTGCGGGTGATCGCCCTTACCGGTGCGGGGGACCGGGCTTTCTGTGCCGGGGCCGATCTGGGGGGCGGCATGGATGCGGAGGGGCTGGCGGTGTTCCAACGCTATGCCGCGCTGCTCAAGCGCCTGGCCGGCTGCCCCAAACCCACCGTGGCGCGGGTCAACGGCTACTGCCTGGCCGGCGGTATGGGCCTGATGCTGGCGTGCGACATCGTCATTGCCGCCGAGGAGGCCACGTTCGGGACCCCCGAAGTCAACGTGGGGCTCTTTCCGATGATGATCGGGGCACTGATCTACCGCAACGTGCTGCGCAAGAAGGCCATGGAAATGGTGCTGACCGGCAGCCGGCTCGCGGCGGCCGAGGCCCTGGCCATGGGGCTGGTGACGCGGGTGGTGCCGCGGAATGAACTGGATGCGGCGGTGGAGGGTCTCCTGGCGGTGCTGGCCGCCAAGAGCCCCATCGGCATGAAAATCGGCAAGGAGGCCTTTCACACCATGGCGGACATGCCCTTCGAAGACGCGCTGGACTATCTGGCCGACAAGCTGGCCGAGGTGGCGGGCACCGAAGACGCGCGTGAAGGCATCATGGCCTTTATCGAAAAACGGCCGCCCAACTTCAAAGGGCGTTGACAGGGCCGGCGGACGTCACGCCCGGCCGGTGTCACCCGGGTCGTATCCGCCGCCGGCCGCGCTTGAAACCACGCCCGAATGAAAGGAGCGCCCATGGGTTCAGCCCCGTCGGAAGAAAAACTGGTCATCGCCAACTGCAGCGGTTTTCTGGGCGACCGCTTCGACGCGGCCATGGAAATGGTGACGGGCGGGCCGATCGACGTGCTGACCGGCGATTACCTGGCCGAGTTGACCATGGCGATTCTTTTCCGCCAGAAACTCAAGGACGCCTCCCGGGGTTATGCCGGATCCTTCCTGCGGCAGATGGAAGCGGTCATGGGGCTCTGCCTGGAACGCGGCATTCGGGTGGTGAGCAACGCAGGCGGCCTCAATCCCCGAGGCCTGGCCGCGGCGCTTCAGGCCCTGGCTGACAAACTGGGGCTCAAGCCGGTGATCGCCTTCGTCGAAGGCGATGATCTCCTGCCCCGCCTGGACGAACTCCAGGCCAAAGGCGAGCCTTTCACCCACCTGGACAAGGGGATCTCGCTTGCGGCGGCTGCCGCCCAGCCCATCACCGCCAATGCCTACATCGGGGGCTGGAGCGTCACCGAGGCGCTGGCTCGCGGGGCGGATATCGTCGTGGCCGGCCGCCTGGCCGACGCCGCCCTGGTCACCGGCCCGGCGGCCTGGCGTTTCGGATGGTCCCGGCACGACTGGGACCGTCTGGCCGGCGCCGCCGTGGCCGGCCATATCATCGAGTGCGGCGGCCAGGCCACGGGCGGGAATTATCCCTTTATCGAGGAAATTCCCTCCTACCGGCGGGTGGGGTTTCCGATCGCCGAAATTCACGCGGACGGTTCCGCCGTCATCACCAAGCACCCGGGCACCGGCGGCCTCGTGTCGGTGGGCACAATCACCGCTCAACTGCTCTATGAAATCCAGGGGCCGGACTACCTGACCCCGGACGTGACCGCACGGTTCGACACCATTCGGCTGACCCCGGACGGCCCCGACCGGGTGCGGGTCTCCGACGTTGCCGGCGCGCCGCCGCCAAGCACCACCAAAGTTTGCCTCAACAATTTCTGGGGCTACCGCAATGCCATGACCCTGGTGATCACCGGCCTGGATATCGACGCCAAGGCCCGCATCCTGGAGGAGACCGTGGTGGAAAGCCTGGGCGGGCGCGATCGTTTCGCGGTTTTCGAATCGCAGCTGGTGCGCGCGGACCGGCCGCAGCCAGCCACCAACGACGAGGCGTTTGCCTATTTGCGTCTGGGGGTGATCGACCCGGACGCGGCCAAGGTGGCCCGGTTTTCGGCCGCCATCGTGGAACTGGCGCTGGTGAGCATTCCCGGGTTTACCGCCACGGGTCCACCGTCCAAGGGCACGCCGGCCATTCAGCACTGGCCGGCCCTGGTGGCCAATCAGCATGTGCGCCCGACGGTCGTGCTCGGGAACGAGACGGTGGTGATCGAACCGCTTACCGGGACTGCGACCCCTCCACGCCCGCCCGCGGCACCAGCGGCCCCGGGCGAACGCGACGCCTCCAAGGCCGCCGTGGAGCGGCCCTTGGGGCGGCTCTTCGGCACCCGTTCGGGCGACAAGGGCGGCAATGCCAATTTGGGGGTCTGGGCCCGCAGCGAGACCGCCTTCACTTTCCTGCGGCGCTTTCTCACCGTGCCGCGGTTAAAAACGTTGCTCCCCGATGCGGCGCCCTACACCATCGAGCGCTACGAATTGCCCAATCTCGGGGCCCTCAATTTCTACATCCGGGGGATTCTGGGAGAAGGTGTGGCCGCTTCGCTAAAAAGCGACCCCCAGGCCAAGACCCTGGGGGAATACCTGCGGGTCAAAACCATCCCGGTGCCGCCGGATCTCGAGCGCGAGGTGCGAACCGCGCCGCACTGAAAAGGAGATGGAATGGATTTGGAACTGGGGAAAACCTACGATGAGCTGGAAATCGGCATGTCGGCCGCGTTTGCCAAGACCATCACCGAAACGGATGTCTATCTATTCGCCGGTATCTCGGGCGACTTCAACCCCATGCACGTGAACGAGGAATTCGCCAAGTTGACCCCCTTCGGCACCCGCATCGCCCACGGCGCCCTGCCCCAGTGCCTGATCGCGCCGGTGCTCGGCATGAAGCTGCCCGGCCTGGGCACGGTGGCCCTCGAGATCAACACCCGTTTTCGGGCGCCGACCCACTTCGGCGACACGATCACGGCCCGGGCCGAAGTCGCGGAGAAACTGGAAGAAAAGCGGCGGGTGCGGATGAAGCTGCTATGGACGAACCAGAAGGGGGAGACGGTGGCCGAGGGCGAGGCGCTGGTGATTCCCCCACCAAAGCTATAACTTGTGGGGAAAATCTTCGCTTGTATTTCGGGTACGGCGCATTTCGATCCTTCCGCTGATTTTACCCCTTCCTTTTCTTTCACGTGAAAGAAAAGATCAAAAGAAACCGCCCTCGCCCCGCTTTTCCCTGCGCGTCGCCCTGGCGGCCGGCGCGCGCGGAAACTCGCTGCCGCTCAGACAGTCCGCGCGCTTAATCCGGCCACAAGGCCGATGCTCGGCGCGGGCCAAAAGGGAATAAAAACAGACCCCAAAGCATGCCCTCGCTGCGGGGTAGCGTGTCTTTAAGCCCCGTGTGTCGCGCGCTTCTGTAAGTGTTCGCCTTGGACAATCGGGCGCTTCGCTGGCCAAAGGATGCCTGCCTTGTCTGCAGCAAGGAGTCACGCGCTGGAGGTGCCGGAAAGACAGCATGGGGTCGCTACATTTGCATCGCAAGGCTGACTTAAAGTGAGGTCGACATGGTTTTGGAATTTAAAACGAAATCTGGGTGTCAGGCGTATTTTTCGAAGGCGCACGACAGGGTGCGGCGGTCGGTGCGGGAGTTTGTGCACCGGGCCATACGCCCCCATGTCGACGACTGGGAGGAGGCCGGAGCGTTTCCGAA
>CAYMAR010000323.1:0-4305 GCA_964388465.1 uncultured Desulfobacteraceae bacterium | reverse complement strand
GCGCTGTCTTGCTTCGAACCACCGCCCGGCCTGCGGGCGGACGCCACCCGGATCCTGGTGGTGCCCTTTACCGTCCATGCGGACCAGGATCTGACCTTTTTACAGAAGGGCATCACGGCGATGCTGTCCACCCGCTTGAGCGACCCGGGCAAGGTTTTCATCGTGGACCAGTCCGAGGCCCTCGAAGTGGTGAACGAACTCCCGGAGACGCTCGACCGCGAATCCGCGGCCGAGGCCGGCCGTCGCCTGGGGGCCCGCTATGTGGCCTTCGGCAGCCTGACCGTTTTCGGGGGCAGCGTCAGCACCGACGCCCGCTTTGTCGATGTGGCCACCAACACCATCCTCGTCAGTTACAACGAAACCGGCCAGAACCACGGCGACGTGATCGCGCACATCAACGCTTTCGCCGGGGCGGTGAACACGCGCGTCTTCGGGCGGAGCGCAGCAGAAGGTGCGACGGCCACGCCGGCCGCCCCGGAACCCCCGCCGACGCCCGCCGACAACAGCCAGATGAACCCGGAAGAACGGCTTCGGCAGTCCGGCGGCGGCATGCGCATCGGATCCGATCCGACCATGGACACCAGCGACGAGGCGGTCTGGCGCAGCCGGCGCTTCCCCGTCAAGATCACCGGCGTGGCCCTGGCGGACGTGGACGGCGACGGGCAGACCGAAACGGTGTTTGCCGGCGACCGGCAGGTGCAGGTCTACCGGTCCCTGCAGCGCAAATTTGAAAAGCTGGCGGCTTTCGAGCTCGACACGGCCTACACCATCCTGGGTTTGGATGCGGCCGACATCAACGGCAACGGCAAGGCCGAGATCTTCCTCAACTGCCGCAGCGAGCGATTCGCGCCCCGGGTGATCGTCATGGAGTGGAACGGCAGCGCCTATGCCTCGATCCACGAGGCGAGCTTCTGGTTCTACCGGGTCAGCCGCGACGCAGCGAACGGCCGCACCACCCTTCTCGGCCAGCAGGGCCGGACGGATACGGTGGTGCGGGGCCCCGCCCATCGCCTGGCCTGGATCGAAGGCACCTACCAGTCCCAGTCCGTCGTGCGGCTGCCCCAGGGAACCAGTGTCTTCGGGATGGCCTACGGTGACGTGACCCGCGACGGCGTGGAAGATATCGTGGTATTCGACAACAAGGACCGCATCCGGGTCCTCGGTCCCGGCGGCAACGAGGAGTGGCGCAGCGCTGAGCCCTACGGCGGCAGCCGCACCTGGCTGATGACGGTCGAGGATTACCGCGATTCCCAAAAGGAGGGCTATCTCTACCAGGACAAGATGCCGGACAACGTATTCTGGCTTTCGCAGCGCATCCTGCTGGCCGACGTCAACGGGGACGGCCACAACGCCGTCATCGTCGTGCAAAACGCCGATATCACCCGGGGCATCATGCAGCGCACGCGCGTTTTTCGCCAGGGGCGCTTCGAGTGCCTGGTGTGGGACAACGTGGGCCTGGCGGGCGCCTGGCGCACCCGCAAATTTTCGGGCTATATCAGCGACTACAACCTGGGGGATTTCGACAACGACGGCCGCAACGAGCTGATCTTCGCCGTGGTCAAGCGGGTGGGCGACCCCGTGACCGGGGATCAGAAAAGCTATCTGGTCTCCTGGGACCCCTACCGCCGGGAGCAGCAGCTGCCCGCCGAACCGGCGCCCGTCGAATTCTAACCCGCCGGGGGCCACAACCGCAACGGCCCGCGGCGCTCAGGCGCGGCGCCCAAAGGCGCGCTCCAGGGCGTTGACGGACCAGCGGATCCAGGTGGGTCGCCCGTGCGGGCAGTGGGAGGGGTTTTCGCATTCGTCCAGTTGGGCCAGCAGCCGCTGGATCTGGGGGGCGGCGAGCGACTGACGCGCACGGATGGCCCCGTGGCAGGCCATGATCTTCAGGCTTTCTTCCCGCAGCACGCCAGGCTCGGGCGTCACCCCGGCGGCCTGGGCCCCCGCGATGATCTCGCGAATCATCGGGCCGAGTTCCGCCTGGGCCAGAAAATCCGGCGCCGCGCGGATGATAAAGGCGTTGCCGCCGAAGGGCTCGATCGCAAAACCCAAGCGCGCCAAGGCCTCCTGCATGGTTTCCAGGGCCGCCGCCTCCCGAAAGCCGAGCTCCAGCGTTTCCGGCATCAGCAGGTTCTGGGCGGCCGCATTCCGGGTTGCGGACCGTTGGCGCAGCTGCTCGTAGTAGATCCGCTCGTGCGCCGCGTGCTGGTCGATCAGCACCAGCCCGGCCCCGGATTCGCAGACGATATAGGTATTGCGGAACTGTCCGATAATTTGAAGCTCTGCAAAACGGCCGCCGGGCCAAAGCGAGGGCGCGGGCGCCGCCGGATCGTCACGCAACGCTCCCGGCGGCAATCTGCGCCCCCTGGCGCCCGACGGTCGCATGCCGTCCGCTGCCGCGGCGACCGGCCGGAACGAACGGCTGAATCCGGATCCCGGCTCCGCAACGCCGTCGGCGGCACGGTGGGATGCCGGCATCGCCCGCTGGCGGTTGTCGGTTGCTTCCGATTCCACCCCCGGCGAGCCCCCCCCCGCAACGAGGGCCGCATGAACCGCACCGGCCACCGCGCCGTGAACCTGCTGCGGGCGCACGAAGCGAACCTCGTGTTTGGCCGGGTGCACATTGACGTCGACTTCGTCCACCGGCACCGCCAGACGGCAGACCACCACCGGGTACTGGCCCTTCATCAAGCGCTCGCGATAGCCCTGCAGGACGGCGTGCAGCACGGTGCGGTCGCGCACGGGGCGACCATTCACGAAGATGTGCACCCCGTGCGACGTGCGCCGGTTGACCCGCGGGGCGGCCACCCACCCGCTGACCGTGGCGGCTTCGGTTTCCAGCGCCATGGGCCAAAGCGCGCGGCGCAGGTCGGTGCCCAGAACCGCCGCCACCCGCTCGATGGCATCCTCGGTGCGCGGGAAGCGGCGCAGCAGGCGTTCGTTGTGCCGCAGCTCGAAATGGACCCGCGGGTGCCCCAGCGCCTGGCCGGCCAACCCGTCGCCGATATGTCCCATTTCGGTGGCCACGGTCTTCATGAATTTGCGCCGCGCCGGGGTGTTGAAAAACAGGTCCTGGACCGTGATCATGGTCCCGGGCGGGATCCCGGCCGCGCGCACACTTTCGATCTTGCCGCCGGCGATCCGGATTTCGGTGCCGGCGTCGTCCCCCGGCCGGCGGGTGGCCAGCACGAAGCGCGAAACCGAAGCGATGCTGGGCAGGGCCTCGCCGCGGAAACCCAAAGTCTTGATGGCGAACAGGTCCTCGTCGCGCCTGATCTTGCTGGTGGCATAGCGCTCGATGGCCAGAAGGGCGTCGTCGCGGGTCATGCCGCAGCCGTTGTCCGCCACCCGGATGCACCGGCGCCCGCCATTTTCCACCGCGACGGCGATGCGGTCCGCACCGGCGTCGATGGCATTCTCCACCAGTTCCTTGACCACCGAGGCCGGCCGCTCCACCACCTCGCCGGCCGCGATCTTGTTGGAGAGAACTTCCGGCAGGATGCGGATGCGGGCCATGGACGCTAGGCCAGCTCTTCCTTGACCACCCGGGTCAGAAACTCGACTTCCCTGGGATTCAGGTTGAATTCGATGGCCGCCTTCTCCACCAGCCGGTTGAGATTGAGGCTGGCGTCGTGCTTGCGCTCGTCGGATATCCATCGGACCGCTTTGCGAATCGGGTCGCCTTTGGGCTGGATGCTCATTACCGTCCTCCTTCGTTTAACGCCTTGGCGCCATAACCACGGGAGCAGAAAACCACGTTAAAAAAATCATAAGACCGGTTTGCCCTGATGAAAATCCGTGGCCTGCTCGAAATTGTACGCCACCTGGAGCAGCCGGGCCTCGTCGAAGTGCCGCCCCATGATCTGCAACCCGATGGGCAACCCCGCCGATGAGAACCCGCAGGGCACCGATATTCCCGGGATACCGGCCAGGTTGGCGCACAGGGTGAACACGTCGGACAGGTACATCGTGAGGGGGTCATCGGTTTTCTCGCCGATGGCAAACGCCGGCGAGGGCGCCACGGGCGACATGATGACATCGCAGTGCGCAAAGGCCTTGGTGAAATCCTCGACGATCAGAGTGCGCACCTGGCTGGCCTTGCCGTAATAGGCGTCATAGTAACCGGCCGAGAGGGCATAGGTGCCCAGAATGATGCGCCGCTGCACCTCGGCCCCGAAACCGGCCGAGCGGGTGCGTCGGAACATGTCGATCATGTCCGTGTGGCCCCGGCTGCGCACGCCGAAGCGCACGCCGTCATAGCGGGCCAGGTTGGAGCTGGCCTCGGAGGGGGCGATGATGTAGTAG
>CAYMAR010000322.1:0-4315 GCA_964388465.1 uncultured Desulfobacteraceae bacterium | reverse complement strand
TCTTGCGGGCCATGAAGGACTTTCATTTTGGCATCGATCAGCTGCTTATGGTGCAGGCGCAGCAACCGGGCCAGCTTATGCATGAGGTAGTCTTCATGCTTGTCCAAACGGCCGTCAATAAACACGATGCGCCACAGCATTTCGATCATGGCGACCTTCTCGTCCATGCTGTAGTTCGCGTTGATCAAGCGCGCGAACTGCCAGTAGTCAACGCTTTGCTCCAATGCCGCCTCCGCCGCCGTGATCATGGCCGCTGCGTTCTCGGTGGACAATCCGTATTTGTCCTGGAGAATCGCGATAACCGCCGTCATCTCATCCTTTGAAAATGTCTCGTCGATCCGGGCCATTTCCACAAAAAGGGCGCATACCGCCATCTTCAGGTCGTGCGTGTTTTCTTCGGACCGGCCATTGGCGGTTCTGGCGTCCACGGGGCTGAAAAAGCGTTTGACGACGTCGAGCATAGCCGTTACCTTCCCTCATTTTTGGGCACCCGCCAGCGGTGATGCCGGTGCTATATTGTAGGTGGCGTTTAGGCCGCCGCCGGTTCTGTGCCGCGCGTTGCAACAATTCGCTTGCATATTTAGACGATGGCGATAAAAATGATAGGCTTTGGCAATCGATAGCCGCATTGAATGCCGCGCTGTCACGCATCGCGAGAACGGGCATCCCCTGCAATCGCCTTATTGGAGCGTAAAATGAAGACTTATGATGTTCGCGTCAAGGAGTTCATTCCCCTGGTGGCTCCGGCCGATTTGAAAAAGGAGCTACCGGTCTCCGACGAATCCGCCCGGGTGGTGGTCCAAGGCCGCCAGGCCATTCAGGATATTATCGACAAGCAAGACCGCCGAATGCTGGTCGTTACCGGCCCCTGCTCGATTCATGATGAAAAAGCGGCCCTGGAATACGCCCAGCGGCTGCGGGCGCTGAGCCGCGAGGTTGAGGATACCATGCTCCTGGTGATGCGGGTCTATTTTGAGAAGCCCCGCACCACCGTCGGGTGGAAGGGACTGATCAACGACCCCCATTTAGACGGCTCCTGCGATATGTCCCACGGGCTGCGACGCGCACGGGCACTCCTGATGCAAATCACCGCAATGGGCCTGCCCACGGCGACCGAATTGCTCGATCCGATCACGCCCCAGTATATCGCGGGACTCGTTTGCTGGACCGCCATCGGCGCCCGCACCACCGAATCGCAAACCCACCGCGAGATGGCCAGCGGTTTGTCGATGCCCGTGGGATTCAAGAACTGCACCGACGGGGGCCTGAGCAATGCGATCAACGCCATGATCGCCGCCGGTTCGCCGCAGAGTTTCCTGGGCATCGATCCCGAGGGGAAGACCAGCGTGGTCACGACCACCGGCAATCCCTACGCCCACATCGTCCTGCGGGGCGGCGGCGGGCGCCCCAATTACGACTCCGTCAGTATCCGCGAGGCCGTGGATCTCCTCCAGGCCAAAGGTCTGCCCGAAGCGATCGTGGTGGACTGCTCCCACGAAAATTCGCGCAAGCGGTTCGAAGAACAACCCGTCGCCTGGCGGGACGCCGTCAAGCAGCGCCTCAGCGGAAATGATGCGATCATCGGCATGATGCTGGAAAGTCATCTGGAGGAAGGTCGGCAGAACAACACCGGCGATCTGGCGACCATGCGTTACGGTATCTCCATCACGGACGCCTGTCTGTCCTGGGATGCCACCGCGGAACTGATCCGTTCGACGCACGCCCAGCTCAAACAAGGTTGATCCGAACCGGCGCCCGATGCCACATGCATCAGGATGCACGCTTCGATGGTCGCGATGCGGATACTGCCAATCTTCTCCGCGAACGGGCTCACCGCGCTTTGAGTTGCTCCACGATGACGGCCGGCGAGGGGTGATCGGCCGGATCGTTTCCGTCGTAGCGGTAGATGATACGGCCGTCGGATTCGATGATGAGGACCCCCGGAAGCTGGCGAACATCCCCTTCAGGCAAACCCATGGTGTGCCCCTGAGCCATGGCGGCGATGCCCCGCAGGGCCATGGTCGGCGAAAAGAAACCCAGCGGCGACATGCGTTCGATACTGAAGTCCCGATAGAGATGCTGATCAGGGTCGCAGATCATCGGAAAAGGCACAGCGAAGCGTTCCGTGAATTCCCGGGTCTGTGACTCGGTTCCCATGCCCACCAACACGACATTGCCGCCAGCCTGGCGGATGTCCTCCTCGGCGTGGCGCAACTGCGCCACCTGCTCGCGGCAGAAGGGTCAGCCCAGGTGACGCAGAAAAACGAGCACCAGGCGCGCCTCCTGCCAGAAAGTACTTAGGTGACAACGCGATCCGTCGGCCAATGTGACCAGGTTATCGGGTGCCTGTGCTTGTGATGCGGTCATGTTTCCAACCTCCCCAGTGGATTCAATTAAGCCGCCGTTGGCTTGCCCATTCACCGGAAAGACGCGTATCATCATGGCCTCAGGTAAAATTGCAGATCATGCTGTCGTTCGGAATATAGGCCTGATGAGGCAGGGAAGCGTCCTGGGCGATGTAACCCGGCACCGCCACCCCGGAATCGAATAACGCATAGTTTACAAATGTACGCCCGTCGATACGAACCTTCATCCCCGGTTTGGGCGCTTTAAGCGGCACCACAGCATAAACGGCGGCGTATTTTTTTTTAAGCTCGGGGTGTCCCATCTGTTCGGCGGTATCGCCGATATTTACCTCGACATAGTTGCGGGCGCAAGCCATGATTTCGTCTTTGTATTTTTCGCTGATGGTATTGATAATTTTATCGAGTTTGGTTTTCATCGGTTGATCACCTCTTCCTGTTTGATGCCTGTAATGCACAATATGCCAACGGTCTGATAAGTTCGCCGGTTGATGGTGCGTAAACGGCCCAATGCAATCGCGGCGATTGAGCATACAGCTTAGAGCAATGCCGGCAAACCGGCCTATTTGTCGGGGTAGCGCCTGTTCACCGAAAATATTTCCCGCATGCGCGCCTGCTTGAGGGCTTCCTGGCGTCGACGGGCTTCATATTCAGTCTTCCATGTCAGGGCGGCCTCACGCTCCCAGTCCACGAAAGACTGCAAGAATGAACGCATGCCGCCACGCCAGGGATAGAATGCCCACAAAGACGCTCCTGAAAATTGAAAGCGGGCTTTCTGATAAATCATGGTGTGGCGTCCGCTGGCCTCCAGTTGAATGGTACCGTGATGAAACGCCTGCCCGGCTTCATCGGGATTGAGAAGCTCAAAGTTAAGGCGGTATTGGCTGGCGTAAACCGTTGTTCGCCATCGGAAGAGCTTTTCGGTGTCGTGGGCATAGCGATTTTCGGTTAGAACCGCATTCCCCTCCCGCCCGACAAAACGATGCATTTTGATTTGCGGGTTGCCGGTCAGAAATTCATTGTGGAAATCCGTTTTGAACTGCCAGTAGATTTCCAGCGGCAGTTCCACGCAGTAGGCGATGTGATAGCCCTCGCCTTGTCCGTGAGGATAAATCAGGCGCTCAATTAAAACCGGGGCGTCATGACCGTGCGCGGGGCAATCTGCATTCAGATGCGTAACGCTCAGGCTGAAAACCAGCCCGGCGATCATTGCCGTGGTGACCCAGTAACGGTTGGATCTGGATCTCATTAAATGATCCCGAATGGCGTGGATATATTTTAATTCTAATGGAAGATGCGGTCAAAAATTTAATATATAATTCTAACTCACGACATCCGGTATGCAAGCACGGTATAACCGGGACAGTTCAATGGTCAATAACGATTACCGCCTTTGTGGTGACAGATTTGAGGGCATGTGATAGAGATCACAACTAATCGCACAAAACACCTCGACCGCAATCCTTCGAATTGGGCGCACCGCTAAACAGTCCGCAAAACGGAAAAAGGAGGCAGGCCAATGACGGAGTATGAAATTATTGCCGATCCGCAAAACTATGGCATCGAGGCGATGGTGGAGGGATTGGGCGGCAACACGATCGATTTTCCTACCGCCGAGCGGCAGAAGTGGGCCATTGAAGTGGGCACCTTCGCCGAAAGGCTGTTGGCTCTGAGTGACAAGGCCAAGGGTCTACAGGAATGGCTCGGTGGTGCGCATGCCATCAAGGCCACACCGGCAAGCCTTAAAACGCTGAAAATCCAGTTTTTCAAAATCAACGATGCGCTTGAAGATTCCCTGGCGTTAGTGAGGCGTCTGGAAGCCGATATTGTACCGTCTATCGAATCAAACGACTGACCGCGGGCGCATTAGAATTCCGCGACATTCATTGCCCCAAACAGCTGGAACGGGAGGGCCGTTGTCAACGCGGCCTTCCCGCCGAATCCACTCCTCT
>CAYMAR010000321.1:2607-4338 GCA_964388465.1 uncultured Desulfobacteraceae bacterium | reverse complement strand
GGCCGCCATTACGGCCGAAACTCTCGGCAACCGGGTCAATCGTATCTATGGTGCCAATGTGGCGGGTATTCACCGGATTTTGACCGTGCGGGACAACTTGTATCAGGCCAACGTGGCGGTGGTCTTGGTCGGCATGGCGGGCACGCTGGCCAGCGTCCTCGGCGTCCCCACGAATGTCGGTTATGGGGCCAGCTTCGGTGGGGTGGCCGCTCTGCTGTGCATCCTCAACAGCTGTGCCTCGGGCGTGTCCGTGGTCAATATCGACGACGGGTTCGGCGCGGCCTATCAGGCCAGCCTGATCAACAAGCTTGCTGCGGGTCAGACGGAACAATCCATCGCCGACGGAGACGGAGAATCTCCAACCGCAAAGGGTTCGGGTGGCGACGAGACCGATATTTCCCCGCTAAAGGCTGCGTGGACGCGTCGCCATGCGCCGCGTTCGTCGAACCCGCGCAGGACACGCCCGGTCAATCGACGGCCGGTCGGTGAATCGAACCTGTAAACGTTCGATCTGGAGAACCAACTTGAAAATCGCTTATTTCGATTGTTTTGCCGGAGCCAGCGGGGACATGATCCTGGGCGCCCTGATGGATGCCGGTCTTTCCATCGAACGGCTCCGCGAGGAGATCGCCAAGCTGCAGTTGACCCATTACGCACTGGATGTCACCAAGGTGGTCAAAAAGGGGATCGGCGGCTCCCAGGCGCAGATTGTTATCGATCAGGACCATCACGACCACCATCACCGCCATCTTGCCCACATCAGGGACATGATCGCCGCCAGCGATTTGGACGAAAAAGTCAAAACCCGGAGCACCGACATATTCGTGAGGCTGGCCGAGGCCGAAGCCCGGGTTCATCGATCGACGCTGGAGGCGGTGCACTTTCACGAGGTGGGGGCCATGGACGCCATCATCGACGTGGTCGGGGCGGTGGTCGGTTTGGCGGCCCTGGGTATCGACAAGGTTTTCTGCTCGCCGCTGCACGTCGGCAGCGGGACCATCGAATGCGCCCACGGCATCCTGCCGGTACCGGCGCCGGCGACGGCGGAACTGATCAAAGGACGGCCGGCCTATTCCACCGGGGTCGACGGTGAATTGCTGACCCCCACCGGCGCGGCCATATTGACGACGTTGGCCTCAGGATTCGGCCCCATGCCGGCCATGACCGTCAATCAGGTCGGCTACGGCGCGGGAACCGCCGACCCGGCGATTCCCAACCTGCTGCGGGTGACCATCGGCGAGGCCTGCGACGGTGTCGGCGATTACGCGGTGGAGCAGACCGTTTTAATTGAAACCAACATCGACGACATGAATCCCCAGCTTTACGACCACCTGATGGGGCGTTTGCTGGACGAAGGGGCCCTGGATGTCTTTCTAACCGCGGTGCAGATGAAGAAGAACCGCCCCGGCACCCTTCTTTCGGTGATCTGCAAATCCGATGCGGTAGGATCGCTGGCTGATATCCTGATGCAGGAGACCACGACAATCGGCCTGCGCTGGCGGGTGGATAATCGCATCATGGCCGCGCGCGAGATTCGCCGCATTGATACGGTGCACGGCCCCGTGGCTGTCAAACTGGCCAGGAGCCGAGGCCGAATCATCAATCTGACCCCGGAATACGATGACTGCAAACGGCTGGCGTTGGAGAAGGGGCTGCCCCTGAAGAAGATCATAGACGACGTACGGGCGGCGGCGCTCAAGGACATTCAGGACGACAACGCGTAGAAAGCCG
>CAYMAR010000321.1:0-2507 GCA_964388465.1 uncultured Desulfobacteraceae bacterium | reverse complement strand
AAAGCGCGATGCCCGACACGAGACGGCGACGTTCATGCCAAAAAGGAGGAAAGATCGTTATGGACAAAATCTTGCGTATCAATATGGGAGCCGACGGCGGTCCGAGCATTTCGGAAGGACCGGTGGGAGATTATGCTGGCCTTGGCGGACGGGCCTTGACCTCGATGATCGTGGGTCAGGAGGTTTCGCCCACCTGTCATCCTCTGGGCGAAGACAATAAGCTGGTGATCGCACCGGGCTTGCTGAGTGGGACCGCGGCGGCGATGTCGGGCCGGATTTCGGTGGGCTGTAAAAGCCCGCTGACCGGCGGGATCAAGGAATCCAATTCAGGCGGCCAGGCCGCCCAGGTGATGGCGCGTCTGGGCTATGCGGCTATCGTGCTGGAAGGCCGGCCCAAAGATGACAGCCTTTACAAGGTTTTTATCGACAAGGACGGGGCCAAGATCGAGGCGGCCAACGAATTGAAGATGCTCGGCAACTACGATACGGTCGAAAAGCTGCGCGCCGCACACGGCGAGAAGGTCGCCTGCATTTCCATCGGCCAGGCCGGAGAAATGAAATTAGGGGCCGCGTCGATCGCCTTCTCGGATATGGAGCAACGCCCCACGCGCCATGCCGGTCGCGGCGGCGTTGGTGCCGTCATGGGCTCCAAGGGTGTCAAAGCGCTCGTTTTGGACGACGCCGGCAAGAAGATGCGCGCGCCCAAGGATCCGGAAAAATTCAAGGCGGCCAACAAGGAGTTTGTGGCCGGTCTGCGCAAACACCCGGTCACCGGCGAAGGGCTGCCCGCCTACGGCACCAACGTGCTGACCAACGTGCTCAGCGAAGCCGGGGGCTACCCCACGCGCAACTTCAGCAGCGGCTCCTTCGAGGGCGCGGGCAAGATCAGCGGCGAGACCCAGGCCGCCCTGGAAAACGAGCGCGGCGGAGAAGGCTCCGCCACCCATGGCTGCCACCGGGGCTGCGTGATCCGCTGCTCGGGTACGTTTTATGACAAGAACGGCAATTTTCTCTCCAAACAACCCGAGTACGAGACCGTTTGGGCCCACGGGGGCAATTGCGGCATTGACGATCTGGATGCCATCGCCCAGATGGATCGAATGGACGATGACTTCGGATTGGATACCATCGAGATGGGGGCCACCATTGCGGTCGCCATGGAGGCCGGTCTGGCCGAGTTCGGCGATGCCGACGCCGCCATCAACCTTCTCAAGGAAGTCGGCGCGGGTACGCCCTTGGGCCGTATTCTGGGCAACGGGGCGGCTGTGACCGGGCGCGTCTTCGGTGTGGAGCGGGTGCCCGTCGTCAAAGGGCAGGCCATGCCGGCCTACGATCCGCGCACGGTGCAGGGCATCGGCGTGACCTACGCCACCACCCCCATGGGCGCCGATCATACCTCCGGCTATGCCGTGGCCACGAATATCCTGGGTGTGGGCGGCAGCGTGGATCCGCTTAAACCTGAAGGACAGGTCGAGCTTTCGCGCAACCTGCAAATCGCTACCGCGGCCATCGACTCAACGGGCATGTGTCTGTTCATCGCCTTTGCCGTTCTGGATCAGCCGGAGACATTCAACGCCCTGGTCGATCTGCTGAACGCCTTCTACGGCCTCGAGCTCACAGGCGATGACGTGGCGGCCCTCGGCCAGAAGATCCTGACCAACGAACGGGAATTTAATGCCAAGGCCGGTTTCACGGCGGAGCATGACCGGCTGCCGGATTATTTCCACAAGGAGAAACTGCCTCCCCACAACATCACTTTTGCAGTCAAGGATGAGGAACTCGACGCGGTATTCAACTGGTAGCATGCCCTTGCGGTCTGACCGCATTAGCCTATAAATACATTAACGGGGAGCTTCCAGCGGGAAACTCCCCGTTTTTTCGCCAAGCGCGGGACCCGCGCCCGCGGCCAATCGGCCTGCAAGCCTGAGGGTCAACGAAAGGGCGTTTACTATGGCCACCTCACTATCCTTTGTTCTGAAGCCGGACCATCTGGCGGTTTTTTTCCCCTTGCTGCAGCAGGGGGTCCGGGTCGAGGCGCGGGTCGGCTGCGATATCCAGAGCCTCCTTTGTGATCAGTTCAAACTGGCACCGGACTATCTGGCGGATCGCATTACCACGATTTTTCTCAACGGCAAGCCCGTGGATGACGTCGCAACGGCGGTGGTGAAGGACGGTGCCACGCTGGCGCTTTCGGCGGCCATGCCCGGTCTGGTCGGGGCGACCTTGCGCAAAGCCGGTAGCTTGGCCTCTTTTCGCAACACGATCAGTCACCGCAATGACGCAACGGCGGCCAGCGCCTGCGTGGATGGTTTGATCACCCTCAAGCTGTTTAACATGCTGCTCCCAGAAGTGGGGCCGCAGTATCTGGCCCAAGGGGTCTGGACCAGCGGCCGCGAACTGCAGACTTGTCTGTTGGAATACCCGCACGACCTGGAGACCGTCGTGGTACGTCTTGTACTGGACGGTCACGTGCTGGATCCTACCATGTTCAGTCGTCTGCAGGAGAT
>CAYMAR010000320.1:0-4350 GCA_964388465.1 uncultured Desulfobacteraceae bacterium | reverse complement strand
ACCAGACCGGCGGGAAGACTGGCAGATCCGGCAGGGGATTCTCGACGAACTCCGTTGGAGCCCCTACGTCGACGACGATATGGTCGCGGTGACCGTCAATGACGGCGTGGCCCTGCTGACGGGCGTTGTCGACGACCTGCGCGCCCGCCGCGTCGCCACGGCCAACGCGCTGGAAGGCGGTGCGGTGCAGGTCCGCAATCGGCTCAGGGTGCGTCACGGACCTGATTTTCTGCGCCCCTGACCGGGCGTTTAACGCACGCCAAGCCACAAGGAAAATTCCTATGCTGTCCGTATCCAAAATCGTAGCCCCGACGGATTTCAGTGACGCCGCGAAATACAGCTTCCACAAGGCGCTTGAGATAGTAAAGCATTTTTCGGCGACACTTTATCCGGTTCATGTCGTGAACCCCCTACCGACCATACCGGGGGCATCGGCCCCGACCGGGTTTCATCTGCGCACCGCGATCGAAGAAATGCAGGATAACGCACGTGAAGCCTTGAACAAACTAATGGGAGAAATCGAAGCCGATCTGGCGAGCGAACCGCAAATAGTCACAGGGGACCCGGGTACCGAAATCGCCCGATTTGCGGATGGCATCGAGGCCGATATCATCGTCATCGCAAGTCACGGACAAAGCGGGTGGGCGCGATTCGTATCCGGATCGGTCACCGAAAAAGTGATTCGCCGCACGTCGACACCGGTACTGGTGGTCTCAGTGCCTGAGGAGAGCGGCGCTTAGAGCGTCAAACAAGCGTAAATAGGATGTTATCTCCAGCGGCGCCATCATGACATGACCCAGCAATGGATCGCTATGTCGATTGTACAATTGACGAAGACCCGCTTCAATTCATTTGTCGTCCAGATTATTCTTCGGGTCCTTGGAGAGCGGCTGGATAAAGATCCGGTCGGGATCTTGTGTAACGATGTGTTCCCCGGATTGCGGACAGAGGACCGGGCGCCCCACCAACTGAGCGATGCTGGGCGGTATGGTCCGGGTCGCACGATAGGCATTCAGGCTGATGCGCTCCGCCGGGCCATGGGGCAGTTCGATTGCCACGCCCATGGCATGCGACTGTCGGCATCGGCGGCAGGCATACAGGAGATCGTATCGTTCAATGGCCATGCGGTCCTCCTACCGTTGTTTTTGAGCGAGTTGATACAGCCGTCCTTTTCGATCCATTAATTCTTCGAAAGTGCCCATTTCGACGATCTGCCCGGATTCCATCACGGCAATCCGGTCAAAGTGTGTGATGATGTCGAGACGGTGCACAACGGCCACCAGCGTCGTCCTGCCTTTCCAGCGCGTGGCCAGCACGTTCTGCACCCGTTCCTGGGATTCATTGTCCAGGCTGGCGGTGGCTTCGTCCAACAGAAGAATCGGCGGCTTTTTGAGAAGCGCCCGGGCCAGGGCCAGTTTCTGCCGCTGGCCGCCCGACAGATTTTCGCCGGCGCGGCCGACCGGATGCTGCATGCCGATGGCGACGATCGTCTCCAGCAGTTCGTCTTCCACCAGAAGCCGGTTGACGCATGTGTCAATGCGCTTGACGGCGGCGGCATCGCGGGAGGTGATCCGGCCGAATACGATATTGGTCCGAATGCTGGCGCTTTCGATATAGTTTTTCGAGTGGTAGAAATCCACACCGTTCCGATCCACCTCGATCATGGCCCGCTTCACCCTCGCGCGGGCATTGACGATGCGCTCGGTCAGTTCCGCAGGCGGTTCGGACAACCCGTGATCGGCGGGGGCGTAGCGCAGCGCTATACCGACGAGCATCTGCTGCTGACGTTCGGGGAGCTTGGCGGGCTGGGTGCTCCGCAGCCGGCTGGCCGTTCGGCGCAGAAGGGGCATTTCCTCCGCTGTGACCGGCATTTTGCGGGTAGGGATGAACCGGTTTCCGTGTTCTTCAACAAGGTCTTCGACCAGCCGGACACCGAAGCCGCGCAGAGGTTTCCAGAGATCGGTCTCCTGCAGCAGATCTCGAAACCAGGACGCGGCAGGCAATTCCCTGATCGTCGTCTCATCCTCCGTTAACCGGCCGAAGAACAGGTTTTCGGCCATGGACGCATGCGACAGAAATCGTTCTTGGGCGTACGGTTCGATATGGTCGGCCGCGTCCGGCGGCAGATCGTCACGAAACCCGCGGCGCAGCGATAGAACGGACTGTTGGAGATGGCTGTGTTCGACGGGATCGAGGCGGGCCGCCAGGCCGAAACCCAAAACGTCGCTGAAGAGATCGGCCTGCTGCAGCGCTTCGATCCGCGCATTCAGATCCGGCCGGGGGGCCGCCTTCCCGTCCATTGAATCATCGATAAGCGCATCGCAGGCGTAGAGCAGATTGTCCTCCAGACTGCCGCTGAAAATGGCCGGCGACTGGAAGACGGCCCCCATGTTGGCGGCCAGGTCACGCCGGCTGAAATCGGCCAGGCGTTGCCCGTCGAGTGCGTAACGACCGTCGCCGTCCGGATGGAGCCCCATGAGGCAATGCACCAGGGTGCTCTTGCCGCTGCCCGATCCACCTACCAGGGCCATGTGCTGTCCGGGCGTCAAACCAAAAGATATGTCCTCGAGCAGTGTCTTGCCGTCGGCGGTCTGATAGTGAAGCCCGTCCACATCGATTTTTCCGGTCAGCCGAGCGACTTCGTCCTTTCCGGTCTTTAAGTCTTCGTCGATCCGGCGATCGAAGAAATCCATGGTGCGCCGGTAGGTCACCGCCGCCGTCTGGTAGGCCTGGTAAAAGGCGACCAATTCCTTCCATGGCGTGTAGAGTTTTTCCTGGGCCGACAGAAACGCCACCAGGACACCGAGCGCCAGCTGCCCGTTGAGGGCCAGGTAACCGCCCAGGGCGAAGATCAAAAAGCGGCTGAAGTTGGTCAGTAGGCTGTTGGTGACCTTGATCGCGAAACGGTACAAGTTCCAGGTAATACGAATCCGGCGCAGTCTTTCGATCAATGCGCCGAGCCTCTCGCCCTCGAGGCGGAGAGCATCGTTGACCTTGATTTCGTCAATCCCGTCCGCGGACTCACCCAGCCTCCCGGAAAAATCGCGGGTCGCATCCACCCGTTGGCGATTGTAGGCGTTCACGCGTCTCTGCAGGCGTGGGATCAGGATAACGACCAACGGGTAGACGCTGAACGACACGGCGGCCAGGAGAGGGTCGAGCCAGGCAAGATAGATGGCAAAGGCGCCCAGCGTGAGCAGGTTTACGAGGGGCACGGCCACGGCCATGCCCACGAAATCGCCGGCCGTGGCCAGCTCGGTGACCAGCGCGGTGACGATCTGCCCGGAGGAGGTGTTGCGGAAGAAATCCTGGGGCAGCTTGAGCAGGTGCGTATACAACTGGTGGCGCATGGCGGCCAGGACGTTCTGGCCGATCACGGTCTGGAGCGCGTTGATGAGGTATTTCATCCCGCTGGCGGTCACGAACGCCGCCAGGTAGATGGCGCCGTACACCACCAGCAGGTCGACGTCCTGCCGTTCGATGGCTTCGTTCACGATTCTTTTCTGCATCTCCAGCGGCACTAAGTTGGCGCCGACGGAAACCACCATGCTGAGGAGCAAGGCGACCTGGAGCTTGAGGTCGACCTGGAAAATCCAGTGCAACAAAGGACGGCGAACAATGGTATCCTGTTCGATTTTGATCGACATGGGCTCTTCCTTGGGGGACGTGATCCAGGCGGCCCGGTTCATGGGCCGAGGGTTCAAAACATCATATTTGACCCAAGCGCCTGGTTTGTCCATGGGGCCGTGGCAGTATTCCCGCCTCGGCGGCAGGGTAGGCCGCGTCGTCCCACAGGCGCAAAGCCGGTTTAAGGTCCGGTTCGGCGCGCTTTACGCAATCGGCCCCATTGGCTTCGCACGTGCCCGCCGTAACATAATGCTTGGCAAATGAGGGCTCCGTCCAATCGAGGGCGCAGCAAGCGGCGGGGCCCGGATAAAAGCAAGCCGTCGGAAGGAGTCAAACATGAATTGTCCACAATGCCGAGAGCCGATGCAGAGACGGCCGATCGGCGACACCGCCGTCGACGAATGTGGTCAGTGCCGGGGGATCTGGTTCGATCCGGGCGAAATCGACGAAATCAAGGATGCGCTCTCGCCGGAGCTTCGCTGGTTGGATTTCAGGATATGGCGCCGCGAAGCCCAATTCCAGGTTGAGTTTGATCCCCTTTACTGTCCCCGATGCGGCGACATTCCCCTGACGACGCTGACCGAGGGGGCGTCAATGGCTTCTCTGCGATTTTGCACCCAGTGCCGGGGCAGTTGGCTTGAAGTCGCGGATTTCGCCCGGATCGTCAAAGCACTCGTCAAGGAGCTAAATGCCAAAACCACCACGGACTATATCCAGGCCAGC
>CAYMAR010000319.1:0-4365 GCA_964388465.1 uncultured Desulfobacteraceae bacterium | reverse complement strand
TGGCCGCGCGCTTGGCGGGCAGGGGGTATTCGCTCGTCGGAATGGCCTCGAGGGCCTCGATTTTCAGCGGTACGCCCATAGCCCGCGCCGTGGTGAATATATGGTCGGCGAACCCGTGCCAGCTGATGGGCGGCTGCCCGCCATAATGGTAGATACCCCAGGGGAGCTCTGTTTCGGTGCGATAGATCGCGACGATCCCCATGATGGCTTCGGCCAGGTGGCCGGTAAAGGTGGGGCAGCCCACCTGATCGTTCACCACCCTCAGGGACGGGCGTTCCTGCCCCAGGCGCAGCATGGTTCTGACAAAATTGTTCCCGTGGGCGCCGAAAACCCAGGCGGTTCTCAGAATGACGAATCGGTCGGTCATGGCCTGGACCGCCGCCTCACCGGCTGCCTTGCTGCGGCCGTAGGCATTGATGGGACGGATCTGATCGGTCTCGGTGTAAGGGCTGTCCTTGGTGCCGTCGAAGACGTAGTCGGTGGAGACGTGGATCAGAGGGATCGAATGGCGTGCGCAGGCCGCCGCCAGGTGGGACGGGCCGTCCCGGTTGACGGCCAAGGCTTGTTCCGGTTCCTCCTCGGCAAGGTCCACGGCGGTGTAGGCGGCACAGTTGACCACCAGGTCCGGTTGACGGGCATCGATCGCTTGGTCGACAAGGTCGGCGCGGGTGATGTCCAGGCTGCTGCGCGGCAGGGCCTGGGTGTCGAAGCCCTGTTGGTCGGCCGCTTGGGCGACATCGTGCCCCAGCTGCCCCTGGGCGCCGGTGATCAGGAGGTGCATGTCATTTCCCACCCGTCAGCTTTTCCCGGGGAAGATCCTTGAGCCGGGGATACTGCCGGTCCTTTTCCGAGAGCAGCGGATTTTCGACGGGCCAGTCGATACCGATGTCCGGATCGGACCAAAGGACCCCCCCTTCGGCTTTGGGGGCGTAAAAGTCGGTACATTTGTAGAGCACATGGGCAGTTTCGCTGGTGACGCAGAAACCGTGTGCCAGCCCGGCGGCAATCAGCATCTGCCGGTTGTTGGCGCTCGAGAGCTTTATGCCGAACCACTGCCCGAAGGTGGGCGAGCCCAGGCGAATGTCCACGGCCACATCGAAAATTTCGCCCTGAATAACCTGGACGAGCTTGGCCTGTGCCTGCGGGTTCTGAAAATGCAAGCCCCGCAGCGTTTTGCATGAGGAAAACGACAAGTTGTCCTGGACGAAATCGCTCGGCAGACCGGCGGCCGCGAAGCGTTCACGCTGGAAGGTTTCCGTGAAGAAGCCGCGCGGGTCGCTGAACACCCTGGGGGTCAGGAGCCAGACGCCATCGATGGGGGTCGTCTGAATTTCCATTCCTAAAAAAGCCCTTCGGTTTTGAGGACGTTGAGCAGATACTCGCCATAGCCGCTTTTGTTGAGCGGTGCAGCCAGCGCTTCCAGCTGAGCGGCCGTGATGAATCCCTGGCGATAGGCGATTTCTTCGACGCAGGCCACCTTGAGCCCTTGGCGCTGCTCGATGACTTCGATGAAGCCGGAGGCCTGCATCAGGCTGGTGTGGGTGCCCGTGTCGAGCCAGGCCACCCCGCGGCCGATCTTTTCGACAAAGAGCTGTCCCTTCTGCAGATAGGCCATGTTGACGTCCGTGATTTCAAGCTCGCCCCGATCCGATGGGCTGAGCCCGGCCGCGATTGCAACCACGTCGTTGTCGTAGAAATACAGGCCGGTGACGGCCCAATTCGATCGAGGTGTGGCAGGCTTTTCCTCGATGTCGACGACCTTGCCGTCCCCATCGAAGGTGATGACCCCGTAGCGTTCCGGGTCGCGCACCCAATAGCCGAAGACACTGGCGCCCTGATCCCGCGCTTGGGCCCGCTCCAGCTGGTTGGGCAGGCCGTGGCCGTAGAAGATGTTGTCGCCCAGCACCAGGGCCACGGGATCCGGGCCGATGAATTCACGCCCCAGGATGAAGGCCTGGGCGATGCCCTCCGGCCGGGGCTGTTCCACATAGCTGAAGGCCAGTCCCCACTGATGGCCGTCCCCCAGAAGCTCGCGGAAGCGGGGCAGGTCCTGGGGGGTGGAGATCACCAGGATCTCGCGGATGCCCGCCAGCATCAGGATGGAGAGGGGGTAATAAATCATGGGTTTGTCATAGACCGGGAGCAGCTGCTTGCTGACCACCAGCGAGATCGGGTAGAGCCGGGTGGCGCTGCCGCCGGCCAGGATGATGCCTTTCATGCGTGCGTCCGTTCTTTTTTAAGTTTAGCGGTTGTCGTAGTTGGTCTCGATCCATTGCCGGTAGTCACCGCTGCGGATCGAGGTCACCCAGTCCATGTTTCCGAGATACCATTGTACCGTGGCTTCGATGGCGTCTTCGAACCGAAAGCGCGGCCGCCAGCCAAGCTCGTTGCGAATCTTGGTCGCATCGATGGCGTAGCGATAGTCGTGGCCGGGGCGATCGGTGACGAAGCGGATCAGCTCGCGGCTGCTTTGGGCGCCGCTCCGCGCCAGCAAGCGGTCCAGGAGGTCGCACAGCAGGTGCACGATCTCCAGATTGCGTTTTTCAGCGCCGCCGCCGATCAGATAGGTCTCTCCGGGCGCGCCCTTTTCCAGGACGGTCAGCAGGGCCTCGCAGTGATCGACCACGTAGAGCCAGTCGCGGACATTGGCGCCATCGCCGTAGACCGGCAGCTCACGCCCTTCGCGGATGTTGAGAAGCATCAGCGGAATCAGTTTCTCCGGGAACTGATAGGGGCCGTAATTGTTGGAGCAGTTGGTCACGACGGCCGGCAGGCCGTAGGTGTGGTGCCAGGCCCGCACGAAGTGGTCCGATGCGGCCTTGGAGGCCGAATAGGGGCTGTTGGGGGCGTAAGGTGAGGCCTCCGTAAAATAGCCGGTGTCGCCCAGCGTGCCATAGACTTCGTCGGTAGAGACGTGCAGAAAACGGAAATCTTCGGGTTTGCCGCTCTGCTCCCAGGCCGCCTGGCAGACCGCGAGCAGCTGGCAGGTGCCGTTGACGTTGGTTTCGATAAAGGCCTGGGGCCTGTGAATCGAGCGGTCCACGTGGGACTCGGCCGCAAAATGGATGACGCCGGCCAAGTTTTCTTCCTTAAAGAGCGTCGACAACATTTCCGCGTCACGGATATCGCCCTGGATGAAGCGATAGCGCTGGGGATAGCGTTCAGGCAGGTCGGCCAGGTTGGCGGGATTGCCCGCGTAGGTGAGGGCGTCCAGGCAGACGAGGCGCCACTGCGGACGAAGCTCAAGCGTGTGGCGGATGAAGTTGGTGCCGATGAAACCGGCGCCGCCGGTGACGAGATAAATTGCTGATGATGCGTTCATGGCGCGATCCTAACGGATTGGTCCCGAGTGCAAAGGAAAGTCTTAAACGCCAAAAATCGGTACGCTTCCCTCCGGAGGGCGACCTCGCGACTTCCGTCCGGCGGGATAAGATTCACTTTGCGGTATGCCACCTCCAGGCGGTGCGAATGATATCTTCGATGCTTTCGAAACGGGGCTGCCAGTTCAAATCTTTTTTGATTTTGTCGGCGCCGGCGATGAGGACGGCGGGATCCCCCGGTCGCCGCGGGTTTTCGACGACGGGGATTGGGCGGCCGCTGACGCGCCCAGCCGTTTCGATGATTTCGCGTACGGATAAGCCCCGGCTGTTTCCAAGATTATACACATTGCTTCCGGCACCGTCCATGAGCGCGTCGATAGCGGTCAGATGGGCGGCAATCAGATCGCTGACATGGATGTAATCGCGAATACAGGTGCCGTCCGGCGTGGGGTAGTCGACGCCGAAGATCTTGATGTGATCACGCTTTCCCCGCGCGGCTTCCAGAACCAGAGGGATCAGATGGCTTTCCGGCTCGTGGCGTTCGCCGATCGTTCCGGATTCATCGGCTCCGGCCGCGTTGAAGTAGCGCAGCGAAATGGCGTTCATCCCATGCGCCGTTTCGCAGGCCGACAGCATTTTCTCCACCCACAATTTGGTTTCACCATAAGGGCTGGTGGGGTTTAAAGGATGGCCCTCATCGATAGGGGTATACGCGGGTTCACCGTAGACCGCGGCGCTCGAGGAGAAAACAAAGCGTTTGACATCATGGCGGATCATGGTTTTCAGCAGATTGGCGGTGCACGTAAAATTGTTGCCGTAGTATTTGAGCGGATCCAGGACCGATTCGCCCACTTCGATAAAGGCCGCGAAATGCATGACGGCATCGATACGTCGCGAGGCAAAGATGCCGTCCAGCAAGGCGGTATCCCCGATATCCCCCTCGATGAAATCCCCGCCGGGAAGCAAACTGCGGTGACCGCTGGAGAGGTTATCGAGGGTGATGGGATGGTGCCCGGCCGCGATGAGGGCCTTGATATCTATTTCC
>CAYMAR010000318.1:0-4391 GCA_964388465.1 uncultured Desulfobacteraceae bacterium | reverse complement strand
CCCAGGGCGCCGCGCTGGGACGAGCAGGAGGTTTCCGTAAACCCGACCTCGCAGCCGTAGTCCAGGTAGTCGTACATGCCCCGCTTCCACAGCAAGCCGCCCAGGGCGGACATGATCTCCAGGGTCACCGGGACCACGTCCAGGGCGTAAAACAAGCCGGGCAGAAAACAGAAGGTGGTGGCCGCCAGTTTCCGGCCGTCACGGCGGGCGTCGAGAATGTTGCGCAAATAGCGGCTGAGCAGTTTGATGAACAGGATCCCGGGTTCGCCCTCGCGCAGCATGGGTTCGAGGGCCCCCCTGAAGTAGGGGATGTAGCGGTAGAGATGGCGCAGTTCGGCGGGCGTGCCGTCCGCGGCCTTGGCGCCGTGTTCCAGCGCGGCCCACAGCATCCAGTCGAAGGGGTAGGCTTTTACCTCCGCTCGCATGTTCTCCTCCGGGATCGTTCCGTAAAATGCGCGGCAGCGGCGTTACACGCGCCCTTCGTCACTGCGGCGTACGATGGGTACACCCCGCTCCTCAGGGTGCGCAAGCCCTGCTCGCGAACCTTTTTCGAAACCATCCAAAATGTTCTGCAGCGCGTCTCGTTTTATCCTCAGCATTGCCAGAAAAGGGGAAAATGGGCCTTCTCCTACGCCGTTTTAATGCTGCCGGAAATAAATCGAATGGTTCCGGAAGAAAAAACCCCAGCGCGCAACAGCAGAAGTTGCTCATGCGATCCGCTCCAGGAAGGCGTCCAGCCGCATGCGGATGCGGCCTTTTTCCACCAGGGGCCCGTATTCACGCTCGATCTTGAGGCAGGGAATCCCCCGGGCCTCCAGATCGCGTTCGAAGAGGCTGTTCTCGGAGCCGTGCAGGTCGCAAAAGCGAATGTTCTGCAGGACGACCGCGTCGATGCGGGCGCGGGCAATGACGTCCAGAACAGCCGCCAGGCGCTGCCGGTAGCGGCCGAACATCCGCGGGCAGATCGATCGGTCCAGGTAGCCGCGGGCCAGGGCCTCGACCGGATCACCCTGGGTGTCGATTGCATGGCCGGCGTGCCGGATGCCGAAACACAGGTTCTCGGCCGCCACCACCACCCGGTCGTCCTCTTCGATCATCTGGATGAGATCCATATCGTCGCTGATGCTGCCGAGCACCATTAAGCGCCGCCGATCCGCCGTCTCGCTGGTGTTCCGCCGGGTGGCAAGGTCCTCGATCCAGGCGGCAAGCGCCTGGGTGTAAATCTCCCGCGGCATCACCGTGCCGGCCACGGTGGCGGCAAAGGCTTCCGCTCCCGTGACCGGCGTGCCCGCGTCCGCCCGCAGGCTCTCCAGACGTGCCAGCAGCCGCCGCCCTTTGTTGAACAGCGCGATGGCGGCTTTCAGCCCGTCCGGCGTGATGCGCACCTTGAAATGCGCTTCCACGCCGGCGATGAGTTTGGCCATCTCCTCTTCGAACCAGGCCAATCCATGCGGTTCGGTTTTGTGGGGCACGTCGAAGTAGTAAAAATACCCCGGAACCGTGCCCGGGTGGTCTTCACCGGCCTTGCGCCAGCACTCGTCCAGCCGACGCATGCTGTCGCAGCCCGGCGTGATGACGACACCGTCCAGAAAATCGAAATGGCCTTCGCCGGCCAACTGCAGGATGCACTTGGGAAAGGAGCAGATATAGGGCCCGAAATAGGCGTCGCCGATCTGCAGGCCGGTGGTGCCGATGCCCCGCAGGCGGACCGGCAGGATCCCGGCGGCATGGAAGATTTCACCGGGTACGTAGGAGCAGGTGTAGCCGACCACATCCCGGCCCGATTGCTTCCAGGCGGCAATCGACCGATTGACAATGGTGCTGGCCGCATCGTGGAAAGCGTCGATCATGGGCGGGTCTCCGGGTCGATCAACAGGGCCCGCAAGCGCCGGCGGGCATGAGCCATCTGGTCTTCGAAGGCGTCGTCCGCGGGCGCCAGCGCGTCACCGAGGAGCGTCACCAGATCCGGCAGCAGGGCACGCAGCACCGGACGCAGGGCCGGTCCGCAGGCCGCAGCCGCCCCGCCGATGGACGCTTCGATGGCATCGAGATCCAGCGCATCGGCCAGCTGCCGAACCAGATCGGGGATCAGTTCCGGTTTGAGGGCCATGACCCGATCGAACAGGGTGGTGACCCGATTGGTGATCTCGGCCACCGCCTGCAGGTCGAGATCCGAAAGCCCCTCGGCCAGACCCGCGCCCAGGATTTCGTCGGGCAGATCGTCCAGGGCTTCCAGGCGCCGGCGCCGGACCTCCCATTCGGGGTTTTGACGGCGGGCATAGGTTTTCAGGCCGGCCGCGACAAAATCCGGGGTTGCGCCCAGGGCATCATTCAGGCTGCCTGCCAGTGCGGCCTTGTCTTCGGCCAACGCCACCCGGGCCTGCCAGTAAGTCTCGGCGTCCAGCCGATCGGCGACGGCCTCGGACAGTGCGCGCAGGTCGTCGGCCAACTGCGGGCGCCCCGGTTCACCGATCAGCGCGCTGCCGGTATGGGCCTTCCGGATGACCTCACTCAGTTCATTCAGGGCGGTGCCCAGGCGTTCACCGTCGATGGACCGGATCAGCGCGAGGCCGATGTCGGCCACGAGATCCGGCGACGCCTGGTTGAAACCACGCAGCGTTTCGTTCGTGCAAATGGCGGCCAGGTTGAGCAACTCCGGCAGAAAGGAAAGCGACAGGACCAGTTTGGCCGGATAGCGCCAGAGGATCGCGTTGATCTCCGCAGCCAAGGCCTGAACTTCAGGCCCCATGGCATCGGCCGCATCGCGGAGCGCCCCGAAATCGGTGTTCGCGACCCAGGCCCGGACGGCGGGTGCGATGGCCGCGGCCAGGGCGTCGGGATGGGCGGCGTGCACCTCGTTCAGGGACCGTGTCAGTGACGTCAGGAGTCGGCCGGAGCGGCCGCTGCCGAACGATGCGCCAAAGGTCTCGATCCGCTTGTGCTTCTCTTCCGGGTCAAGCGCTTCCATGGCCTCCGCGGCGGTAAGGAGGTGCGAAAAAGAAGCGTTCACCAGTTCCGTAACGAGATCGACCAGGCCCGACCGGTTATCGCGGTCGTTCGGACGGGAGCGCTTAAAGCGGGTCTCGATGTGGCGGGCAACGGGCCGGGCCAATTTCTGCTTGAGGGCGCTGTCCCCGGACCAGAGACGGAGCGCATCGGCGATCAGCGTGCCCAGCGCGGCCCTTGCCTCCCGGGTCCGCATGCAGGACTGTAGCGCAGACAGCAGCGGCGCAGAATTCGGCGCCGCACTGTGGCGCCGTTCGATGGCCGGGTCGGCTGAAGGCTTCATGAAAATCCCTTGATATCCGGATCGGCGTTCCGCCTCGATCGGACCGGAGACGGCGTGGCCAAATGTTTATTTCCAGGCCAGATGACGGGCCAGACGTTTGCCCAGCGCGACCAGTGTAAAGGTCGGCGGCAGCCCCCAGGCATCGGGCATGACCGAACAGTCGCAGACGTAGAGACCGTCGATCCGTGTCTGTAAATTACGGTCGACGATTTCACCGATCTTGGCGGTTCCGCCCGGATGGGCGGCCAGATACCCGCTGCGGTGGATGTTGCGGGCCCCGGCGTGGGCCAGGATTTCGCGGGCCTGGGTATAGCCCGTGTCGATCTTGACTTTGTCGGCGTTGGTCAGCCGTTTGCGGATACCGCCCCGGTCCGTGAGCCGGCCGCCCAGACGGTCCTTGATCTTGACCATGATGGCCAGGGTCTGCCGATGCCGGTGGAGTTGATCCAGACGGCCTACGGCCGTATTCAAAACGGCATGCAGGGTCCACGGCACGGTCATGTCCGTGATCACGTAGCCGTCGGCCTCACGGTGCATGCCGGCGGCCATGGGAATCTCACGTCCCCCGCGGATACCGTCCACGATGCCCATGACGACGATCAGCGGGTCGAAGAAAAAGTCGCGCCCGGCTTGCGCTAGGCCTGATTTTCTAAGAATCAGGGGGGAGCCGATGCCCCCGGCGGAAACCACCACCGTGGGGGCGTAGGCCCCGTGGGTTTGGCTGCGCTTGCGGTAGGCCACCCCGACGGCCTTGCCGTTTTCAACCAGCACCCGTTCGACGCGGGCGCCGTTGATCAGGCGGGCGCCCTCACGACGGGCCGCGTCCACGGACAGGCGCCCGCTCCACTTGGCGCCTTCGGGACACCCATAATTGCAGCGAAAGCAGTCCGGCCGGCACTTTTCCTGGTCGATGAACTTGGGCAGCTTCTGCCAGTCGTACCCCAGGTCCCGGGCGCATTGCATGATGCGGGTCGCCATGGGCCCCACCAGTTCATCCCCCAGGGGCGCGACCGGCAATTCGGCCCGTGTTTCTTCGATTTCGCGGCGCAGATCGATACCACAGGCGTCGAACATCGCCACGGGCGGCTCAAAAGCCGTACCG
>CAYMAR010000317.1:0-4397 GCA_964388465.1 uncultured Desulfobacteraceae bacterium | reverse complement strand
TCGTCGGCTTCAACCCGGGTTCAGCAGCAGGCTGGCCACCTCGATCCCGGTAACGACGCACCAAACCAGGATGCTGATGCCGGCCGCCGCGGCGGCGATGTCCTTGATGATCCCGATTTTCTCGTTTTCGCGGGGTTCCAGAAAATCGCACAGGGCCTCGATGGTGGTATTGACCATCTCGGCCACCAGCATCAGGCCGGTGGCAACCAGAACGATCCCGAAATCCAGCCACCGGCGGTAGTAAAAGCAGCCCGCCAGGAGCAGGACCGACAGCAGAATCTTATAGGTCACCGCAAAATCGTAAACGATCGCGTAGCGCAGGCCGGAAAGAACCACACGCACTTTCCGCAGCGGACGAAAGCCCTGCTGGCCGGTGCCGAGAAATTTATTTCGCATCGCTCCTCGATGGTGCTTGGCCGGCGGGGACGCGGCCGCGGTGATCGCCATGGTCTCCACCTGCCGTGCAAACCCACGGGTCGTCATCGACTACAAGGCCTGCGTAACGGGGACCGATCCCGGCGCTTTGCGGTGATGGCGCCGGCCTCGGTCCCCGTGTTTGGCCCTCCGTCCGGTGGGTGTCATCCGCCCGCTTCTTTTTCGAGTTCGTCCAGCTTGCCGGGATCCGAGACGGCGATATCCACTAGGCTCTTGGGAAGACCGCTCTGCTCGCACATCGTCCGGATCTCCTTCTCCTGATCGCTGAACTCCATGATTTCGCGAATGGCCTCGATGTGCTCGAGCATCTCCTCGGGCGGAATGGCGTCCAGGGCCGGTCCTTCGGCTTCCGCCTTCTTGCGGGCGGCCTCCTCTTCGGCCAGCCGCTGCTTTTCCTTGAGTTCCTCTTCCATGGCCTTTTTGGCACCGTCGATCGCCCCCTGGTCGACCCCGGCCAGTTCGAGCATCAACGCCTCGGCGACGTTGTTTTCAAAAAGGAACTTCACCTTTTCGACATCCGGCTTGTCGCCGACCTTTTCGAGCAGACCCATGACCCTTTTGCGCTCGGCGCGGCGTTTGGCCATTTCGGCCTTCACGGCTTTAAGCTTGTCTTCGGTAATTTCCATGGCGCTGGTGATGACCTCGTCGTCCACCGCTTCGTTGATGAGCATTTCGATGCCCTCGTCGCCGGCGAGACCGCGCGCCTTTTCGATCAGCAGCTCGAGTTTACGCGCTTCGACGATCCGGATCACTTCGGGCCGGCACCTGGAAAGCTTGAAGCTGGGCCAGGTCGCACCGATCTCGTTGATCAGCTTGTCGGCCGTTGCGAAGGGCGCGGCCACGTCCTCCAGGGAAAAGGCCGCGACGGCCGCGTTGAGGTCCTTCATCAGCGGCCGGCCGACCTTTTGCACCTCGGCCAGGGCCAGCCGCAGATCCACTAGGTTGCCGCCGTGCGTGGATACGTTGTAGCCGGACGCGTCCAGTTGGCCGGCGAGGCGCTGGACCGTGGCTTCGAGCGCTTCCCCGGACAGGTCCTCCGGCGCGAGCGTGAGGAACTGTTCTTCAATCGACAACCACAAGGGCTTTTTAGGGGTGGCTTCGCCTGTCGTCATTTTCCGTTCTCCTTTCCGGTGGGGTTGATATTTTCGGCGGGGCCGGCGGTCCTTGACCGTCAGGCCGCCGTAAAAAAGGTTTCGATCTCGGCCCGCGTTTCCTCGGGCGCCTCCTCGGGCAGATAATGGCCGCTGTCCAGAGCGCGCCCCGATACCTGCGGGACCCATTCGCGCCAGGGGGTCAGAACGTCGTACCGTCGGCCGACGATGCCGCGGCGGCCCCACAACACATGCAGGGGGCAGGTCAGGCGGCGTCCCCCATCCTGGCGGTCGAGCGCCAGGTCGATCCCTGCCGCGGCGCGGTAGTCCTCGCATGAGGCGTAAATCGTGCGGGGATCCTTGAAGCAGCGCAGGTATTCGTCCCAGGCTTCCGGTGTGATCGCACCCTCGGTGCGCAGGCCCTTCTTGAATTTATGGGTGAGATAGTGCTCCGGATCGGCCGCGATCATGCCTTCCGGGAAATCATGGGGCTGAATCAGAAAAAACCAGTGAAAATAGCCGCGGGCAAATGCCATGTCGGTGTTCTCGTACATATACAAGGTGGGCAGAATGTCCATCAGGACGGCTTTGCGGACCTGCGCGGGATGATCGAGGGCCATGCGGTGGATGACCCGGGCGCCGCGGTCGTGGCCGGCCGCGAAAAAGCGCGGAAACCCAAGCGTCTGCATGACCGCCACCTGGTCCTGGGCCATGGCCCGAAAGCTGTAGTTTTCGTGGTTGGCGCCGCCGTCCGGCTTGGCGCTGTCACCATAGCCGCGCAGGTCGGTGGCCACCACCGTGAACCGACGGGCCAGGGCCGGCGCGATTTTGTGCCAGATCACATGGGTTTGCGGATAGCCGTGCAGGAGCAGCAGCGGCGGCCCGTTGCCCGCGGTGCGCAGATTGATCTCGACGTCGGGCGCGACGCGTATCCGTTGCTGGGTGAAACCCTCGAACATGCCCGCCTCCTGGGCGAAAGGGTATGGCCGGCGCGGTCGCCGGCCGTTAGACGCGTGAGGCGATCGCCTCGCCCACCTGGTCCGTGGCGGCCCGGCCGCCCATATCCGGCGTGCGTTCGACATCACGCTTCAGAAAGCTCTCGATGGCCTTTTCGATGGCCTGCGCTGCATCGGGATGCCCGAGGTGCGCGAGCATCATGGCCCCGGCCCAGATCTGCCCGATGGGGTTGGCGATGCCCTGACCGGCGATGTCCGGGGCCGAGCCGTGAACCGGCTCGAACATGGACGGGTAGTGCCTTTCCGGATTGATGTTGGCCGAAGGGGCGATCCCGATGGTGCCCGTCACCCCCGGCCCCAGGTCCGATAGGATGTCGCCGAACAGGTTGCTGGCCACCACCACGTCGAACCGGTCCGGGTGCATCACGAACTGGGCCGCCAGGATATCGATATGGTATTGATCCGTTGCCACGTCCGGGTAGCGGGCCGCCATGGCCCGGAAGCGTTCGTCCCAATAGGGCATGCTGTGAAAGATGCCGTTGGATTTGGTGGCGGAGGTGAGATGCCGGGCCGGCCGCCCGGCCGCCAGCCGGAAGGCATAGTCGAGCACGCGGTCCACCCCCTTGCGGGTGAAAACACTTTCCTGGATCACCATTTCCGCCGCGGTGCCCTCGTAGATCCGCCCGCCGATCTGGGAATACTCGCCTTCGATATTCTCGCGTACGATCATAAAGTCGATCTCGCCGACCTCCCGCTTGACCGGGGCTTCAACGCCCGGCAGCAGCCGCACCGGCCGCAGCGAAATGTATTGCTGGAATTGGCGGCGGATCGGGATCAGGAGCCCCCACAGGGAAATGTGGTCGGGTACGCCCGGAAACCCCACCGCCCCCAGATAGATCGCATCGTAACCGCTCAGCTGTTCGATCCCGTCGGCGGGCATCATCACGCCGTGCTTCTGGAAATAGGTGCAGCTCCAATCGAAAAAATCCCACTGGATTTGAAAGCCGAACCGTTGGCCGCACGCATCCAGTACGCGAATGCCCTCGGGGAGAACCTCCGTTCCGATACCGTCGCCGGGAAGCGCCGCGATGCGATAGTGTTTCATGCCACAATCCTCGATCACGCGAAAAAAGCAAATGGGAAATCGCTGCGCCGCCCGGGGCCGGTTTCGGGATGCTGGGCGCCCGCGACCGTCCGGGCAGGCCGCTCTCATTAATGCGAACAATCGGGACGGATTGTCAAATGGAAAGCATCCCGAACACCCACCGTTCCGGCGGACGCTACTCGGCGGCCGGGGCGCGAACCGGAAAAGCACGTCTTCGAAGTGCTGGATGCGGCCGCCGTCGATTGCGAAGCCTGCTAGTCGTCAGGCGCCCATGCATAGATGCCGCCGTCGGCCATCAGGCTCAGGTACAGCATGCCTTCTTTGAGCAGGTAGCCGCGGATGTACCCGGCCTGGGCCGCAATCTGCGCATCCATGCTCGGGGGCGGACAGATCGCGCGCGTCATGGCCAGGGGCCCGAATGCGAAGCGGCCGCTGCGGCCGTCGCCGCTGGGCACGGCCGACCATTGGCCCCGGGCACGGTTGCAGTCGAGGCGCATGCTGACCGTGCCGTCGCCTTGCAGATGCATGGTATACAGCGAAGGATCGGGCGGGCGCACCGTCCCGATCGCGTCATCCATCGACTGGAACGACACGAGACGCCATTTCGTGCCGGCCAGCGGGTTAGCGGGCAAGCGCGCGGCGGTTGTCTGTCCGGCACTCCCGTCGGCGGTCGTCTGGCAGCCTGCCAGGATACCGCCGATCAACACCAGTCCCAAGACGTTGAGCAACGCGCGGGTCACCCCTGGTTTGCGCTTCATTTTTTCCCCTTCAAGGTGATCGCCGTCGCAAAGGTGTCGACCTCCGTGGGCG
>CAYMAR010000316.1:2609-4398 GCA_964388465.1 uncultured Desulfobacteraceae bacterium | reverse complement strand
CGGTTCACCACCTGGCGAACATCGGCCAGGCATCATCGGCCCTTGGGGTGTTTGGCGGCACAGTTGCAGCGGCCTGCCCCCCGCTCCGCCTTGATCTTCTCCAGGATGGTGGAACGGCCGTTGACCTCCCAGTCACGTCGAATGTCTTCCGCGGTATAGTTGGAGCAATCGCCTATCGGTTCAGGCATGCTTAGACGCCCTTGCACAGCGTTCCCCCCCAGCGCTTCACCGGCGGCGCTTGGCCCGACAGAAAATTAAAGCGAGGAACAGATACATCTCGCGGGATGCGGCCAGCGCGTCTACCTTACCTTGGTGGCCGTGGCATAGCGCGTCCCCGTAGAATCGTAAAAATGGATCGCCGCCTCGGTGTCGACGACCGCAAAGCAGGATTGAAGGCCGTCGATATCGACGCAGCAGCGGTTTTCGCTGACATGCCACCGGCCGCGGATGTTTTCGCGGCCTTTCGCGCTGAGATGCATTGACCCATCCGCCTCGAAATCCAGGCGGTAGTGCCGATCCCCACCCTGCACCAGGTTGTTGGGCCTTAGGATCTGCAGGCGATGGGCGGTGAGGGCGCCGACGAGCCGGTCGCCCGGCAAGGGTTCGGCATCGGCGCCGGCCAGCGAGGGATCGGCGCCGATGTCCGCAACACCCCGGGCGTCGAGGATCATCCAGAACAGGCGGCCGATCTGCTGGGCGCTGGGATAAGGTCCGCGGGTGTAGGTGTCGACGCGATGAACGAGGACCAGATCCAGCCGGGGGATGACGACCAGAAAATGAAGACCGGCCCCGCTGTGAAAGCAACATCGCACCGGCAAGTTTATATTGGGGGCCAGCCCGTTTCCGACGGCCGTGCGCCACATGTAGCCGTAACCGCGGCCCCGCCCGATGTCCGCGTGCGTGGTTGTACTGGCTTCAACCCATTCGGGGGGTAGGATTTGCCGGCCCCGCCATTTTCCCTTCCGCAAATAAAGAAGGCCGAAACGGGCCAGATCGCGGGTCGACATGCGCAGGGCATAGACGCGATGGACGGATGCGGCGCCGGTAATGTAGGTGCCGTCGCGCCCAATGAAGTCCTGCATCTGAATCGGAACGGCGATCCGCTTTTCAAAGGCTTCGAAAATCCGCACCCCCGTTTCCCGCTCGAAAATGGTGCCGAGGGCATTGAAGTCCCAGTTGTTGTAATACCAGAAAGTGCCCGGCGGATGGCTTGCGCGCGGCGGGCGGACCTGCTTCATGGCGGCGACCTCACCCAAGGCCGGATGGTAGACGCCGGAACGCGAGGTCAGGAGGTCGGCCACGGTGGCCTTTTTTTCTGCGGCGGTCAGTTCCGGGGCCACGTCGTCGATGCCGAGCGCTTCCAGCGTTCGGGAAATGTCCAACACCCCTTGGGCGACATAAATGCCGAATAGGGCGCTTAGGAGGGGCTTGCGAATGGAATGCAGCGGGAAGCGATGGTCGACAGGCCCCCAGGCGACCGCGACCCTGCCGCCCTCCATCACCATGACGGCCGCCGTGCCGATGCGTTTGGCAAATAATTCCGCCCGTCTCAATTTCTCCGGAGACCAGCCGTGCTGCTCCGAAGCTTTGATTTGGGTCCAGTTTTCACCGGGGAACTGGGCCGGAGACCGCGAACCGGACAAGGCCATCTCCGCGGTGAAGCCCATCACCAAAAGAAGGCCAACGACAGGCAAAAGGACGGGCCGTTTCATAAGGGTCTCGTTCGGGGAATCATATGGGTCTCGTTCGCGGAAATGGTTGTTTTCCGAAAAGGGTGTCGACCCGGGAC
>CAYMAR010000316.1:0-2509 GCA_964388465.1 uncultured Desulfobacteraceae bacterium | reverse complement strand
GCCTTTTGAGGACGCGCTGTGCAACCGATCGAAATCCGCTATCCAATCTACACCGTCGATCAGGTAGAGCTTTTCGCACCGGGGGCGGTGGTGTCGGAAGAGGCGCTCGACGATCTCATCACCCGTCGTCCGAAACCGGTTCCCCAACCCAGACCCCTTCTGGACTCCGAAACGACCCGGGCCGATATTCGGCGTCTGTTCGACACTCCGCAATATAGTATCGTCTTCTCCGATGCGAAGCGCAACCGCCAGGTCATGGATCTGCTCGAGAAGGTCGAACTGATCCCCCCGGTTCTGGCATCCCTCGACTATTTCCGGGTCCTTGACAAATACACCTACCGGCATATTCTGCTCGTCATGATGCTGAGCGCCCTTCTGGCCCAGGAACTTTTGGAGGCGTCTTTCGATCAGGTCGTCGAGGCCATGAATGGGCCGATGCACGACATCGGCAAGATCTGCGTCCCCCTGGAAATCCTTCAGAAGACATCGCCCCTCAACAAGGAGGAGCGGCGCCGGCTGGAGCATCATACCGTGGCCGGCTATGTATTGCTGGGCTATTACCTGCGCGACCCGCGTGGACTGGCCGCCGTTGTGGCACGCGACCATCACGAACGTCGCGACGGATCGGGCTACCCGCGCGGCATCCACCTCAAGGACCCTTTGGTGGAGATTATCGTGGCCTGCGATGTTTTCGATGCCCTTATTTCGGAACGCCCCTATCGGCCGCAGTCCTACGATATCCGCACGGCATTGGAGGTGCTCGTCGGCATGGCCGAAAGAGGCGCTCTGGACAGCCGGGTGGTCCGGGCGCTCGTGAGTTTCAACCGTCAATCGCACCCACATTACAAGGACTGTGAACTCTCGCACGAACGCCGGGGATCACCGCCGTCGAATAATCTCTACAGCCTTCGATCCGATGACGACGCCTCGCGCAATTGAATGCCGTCCGGCATCGCATGCCACGGTACAAACCCTTGGTCCGAAAGATTTAAATAAGGCATAGCCCGATGCGCGACACCCCCCGCCACTCCAAATGGACCGAGAAACGGAACGCGGCACGGTCGACGCAACTTTTTAACCATCGTGCGGAGATCAAACTGGTGGGCGAACCGCTCTACCAGTTCAGGGTCACCGATGTATCCAACCAGGGGGCCGGCCTGCTGATCACCCCCGGTTCACGTTTCCTGCAAATCATCGAGGTGGGGCAACACCTCGAGGTCCATTTCATATCACCCCAGGGAACCGAGCCTTCAGGCGCGTATCAATCGGAAATCAAACATATTACCGAAATGCAGACCGGCCCGTATAAAGGCCTTAAACTGCTGGGCATCCGGTTACTGGCGCGGGCCGAGACGGACTGACCTCGGTTGCACGGCGGTTTGGGTACCCTTGGCACAGTGAACCCCCACCGGGTCCGGTCCGCCGGCAGGCGCCAACACGTATTCCCACAATCTTAGAGGCCTCAGTCCTGTTTGGTGATAATCGTCCCCACATGTTCTCCCGCCAGCGCCTTGGTTATATTGCCCGGAACCAAACCGTTGACGATCTGGACATACTCGATCACTTCGCTGTTTTGAATGATCTCGAGGCAGGGGCGTTCAATCACCAGATCGTCCTGGGCCCGGGCGATCAAATCGCGAGCGCCGATTTTGGGTATGAATTCGGCTTCGGGATTCTTTTTGGGATCATCGCTGTACAAGCCATCCTCGTCCTTGATGAAAATGATGCGTTTCGATCCGATCAGGTCGCCCAGGACAACGAGCCCCACATCGGTGCGGTGGATCGGTATGCGTCCCTTCTCCGGCTTGATGGCAAAGTAGTCATAGGGCGGCATGCCGTGCATCACCGGAATGATGCCTTCGGCAAAATAGGTGGGCAGCTTGACGATATCGCTGTGCGACATCTTGATGCCGCCCCAGGGTGAGAGCAGCGTCGCCACCATCAGGGCATTCTGATCTGAAATCATGCTGCCGAAGCGTGCAATGATACCGGTGGGCATCCCCATTTCGAGCCCGATGGTGTAAATGTGGCGGCTGCGGGTGCCGCCCCCGGTGGTGAGCAGGATCTTGTGGCTTTCCCGATTGGCCACGATCTCCTTGAGAATGGCGGGCAATGCTTTGATTCCCCGGTCACATATGGACTGCCCGCCGATCTTCATAACGGCGACATCGGGATAGAGCCGCTTCTGGGGCGCAATCTCAAGTTTTTGCAGAAATTCTTGACTGACGAGGCTCTCGCCCATCAGGCGGCTTTGGACGTGCAGCCGCTTACCGTCTTTGTCTCGCACCAGTGCCATCGCTTCTCCTTAGGGTGTTTTCGTTTTCGACGGTTTGTCTTTTCTTCCTTGGCGCAGCAGGATCAGTTCAGCACCGACCGCCTCGGCGATATGCTCGAGTTCGGAAAGGCGCAGGTGATCCGTATAGATCTTGAGATGGCCGTCCGCTATCCCCACAACCCGGAAGCGCGGTTTCTTCTCGCCATCGGCAACTTTTCTTCTTTCACGGTAAAA
>CAYMAR010000315.1:0-4415 GCA_964388465.1 uncultured Desulfobacteraceae bacterium | reverse complement strand
CAACGGATGTTCTGGCGAGGTTGTCGCCGCATTCGTCGCGGTCGCTGGCCTTGCGTCAGAGACAGGAAGGGTTGGCGGCCGGCAGGATCACGACCGATGTGCGTAATGCGGGTCACTGCTGGTAGAAAAAAGCAATTAAGCGTCGATGCCCATGAAGGTGTTCCGACCCTAGAAATGCTTGTGAGGCGATTGCCGATGCCGCGTCTTCTCTTCCCAAGTCTTGTGATGGTGATTGTCGCCTGGCCCTTCCTGGCGTTGGCCATGGATTGTCAGCGCAGCGCAGCCGATTACGAACGCGCCAAAGCCGCGGGCGATCCCCAACGGTCCATTGCATGGCTGCAACGCTCCATAGCGGCATGTCCGAATTTCAACGCCTGGTACATGCTGGGGCGGCAGTACGCCGCGAGCGGTCGGTTAGACCCCGCGGCCCGCGCATTTTCTCAGGCCCGTGCCGTCGCCGCGACCCCCCGAACCGAAGCACTGGCGTTGGGACGCCACGGCGAGGTTCTTTACCAGGCCGATCAAGGGCCCCAAGCCCTGCGTGCCTTGGAATTGGCCTATCAATTTCACCCGGCCCCGGCCCCGGAATGGCTTGCAGTGGCGCTCCGGAATGCGCGCATTCAATCATATCAGACGATCATGGCCGCCGCCGACATCGCATCGTTCCTTGACCCCGACGACGCTATCGGCACGAGCGGCCGGTTCAGCGTGCGTCCCGCGGTGAACCTTCCGGTGCATTTTGCCTTTGATCGCGCGGATTTGAATGCGCACGGCAGCCGCCAGGTCACTGAACTCGGTCGGGCATTATCCGGGGCGAACATGCGCCAGGCCGCTTTCGTGCTGGTCGGCCACACCGATAAACGCGGTTCCCGCACGTATAACCAGATGCTTTCCGAAAAGCGGGCCCGCACTGTGAAAATGGCGTTGGAGCGTCGGTTTCCGGCCCTGATCGGAAAACTGAAGGCCACCGGGCGCGGCGAAACGCAATTGCTCTACGACGGGGACGATGAAACCGATCATATGTTGAACCGCAGGGTGAAAATCACCCTGATTCGCTATTAAACGGATTCCACTCTGGTGACGCGATGACATGCGATCCGTGGAAAAAAACCGCGCTCGGGATTCTCATCTTGTTGATGCCAGGGGTGGCGACGGAGGCGCAGGCCGCCAACCATGCCCTGTTGATTGGTATCGGTCAGTATAAAACCAGGATTCTGGAGGGCCCCCCCCATGACGTGGCCGCACTGAAAACCCTTTTGACCTCCAGATATGGTTTCAGCACGGCGAACATCCGTACCCTGGTCAATCAAGAAGCGGGCAAGGCCCGCATCCTTGCGGAACTGAATCGGCTGGCCCATCGAACCCGGCCAGGCGATCGCATCTTCATCTACTTCAGCGGCCACGGGACCAGTCGGCGGGACGATCTCATGGCGCTGCCGCTGCCCCATGCCTCGGGGGCCCTGGTACCGGCGGATTTCAACGCCGACCCCAACCAGTCCCTGGAAGAGATGATGGCGCAACTCATCATCGGGCGGCGCGATTTGCGGCCCCTGCTCGAAAGACTGGATCGCGATCGAATGGTTCTCCTGGTTTTTGACACCTGTTTTTCAGGCAACACCGTACGGTATGCGGGGAGGGCTACAAAATCCAGTCCTGGTCGCTATCTGAAACTCGCATCGAAGCGCGTCTTCGACGAGGAGCGTTCAATTGGCCGCTTTGAGGACAATTTAATTCATGACGCGCCTTATCCGTACCAAAACATTTTCTATATTTCGGCTTCATCGGAAAATGAAATCGCCAAAGACATTCAGAAAGACCTGCTTTATCTGTACCCGACCATCGACGGGAAACCTCACGGCGCCCTGACAGACGCGCTTTTGCGCGTCCTCTCCGGCCACGTGCCTGTCGACGCCAACAACGACGGACGGTGGAGTCAGCTGGAGCTGTACAGCGCCACCCGATCCCTGGTTCAAAAACGGTTCAACCAAACGCCGCAGGCGCTGCCGCAGCATGGCGGCAACGCCGCAAATCTCCACGCCCGAGCCTTTTTCCTGCGCTCCGGCGGTCACCTGGCGAACGATGACCGCACACCGGCAAGCGCCGAATTGACCTTGCGGATTCGAATCGCGGATGAACTGCCCGCCCTGAAAAGACACCTGTCCAGGATCGCCGGCGTGCGCGTCGTCAACCACGAACCGGACCTCACGCTGGCCAAAGATGGCGACGGGGTGGTTCTGGCGCAGGCCGACCAGCGTCCGCTTTGCCGGTTTACATCTTTCGATGTCCACCTGGTGGCGGATCGCATCCGACGCCATCCGCGGATTCAACCATTGGTCAGCCTCGTCTACCCTCACCAGCCGTTTGGTGTTCAACTCGAGCTCAGCGGGGGGCACCCGCCAAGCATCATTCGGGAAAATGAAACCCTGGGCTTTGTGATCCGAACCGAAAAACCGGCTTACCTGCTGCTGATCGATGTTGATCCGGCCGGCGCCGTACATGTCCTATACCCGTCCCGTATTTCGGAGCTGAAGCGGGTACCGCCGGGAGAAAAACGCCTTCGGACCGAAGGATTGCAGGCCCGCTGGCCTTTCGGGACGGAGACCGTCAAACTGTTTGCATTCGCGGACAGGCCCAAGGCGCTGGAGAAGTTGATCGGCAAAGAAGATATTCATCCCCAATCGGATGTATTCCACGACCTGGAAAGGCTGGTCGGGGTCAGGGGCGCCGAATCGGCGCGGGCACCGGTGCGCCGGGATGTCGCGCAGGCCTCTGTTCATCTCACCAGCTATCCGCGGGCCCGGGTGAAACGATAGGTGCGCGGACCACGATTGAAAATACCATCCGGCGCAACACGCCGCGGGGGCCATTAGACATGATACGGGTTTTGACCCTTGGCATGATCATCGGGATTTTGGCGCCATCGGTGCTGCCGGCCGCTGTCTTTCAAACCGGCTATTCGTCATCCCACGCCCTGGTGGTCGGTATCGATCAATACGAACACTGGCCGAGCCTTGAATATGCCACCCGGGATGCAGCCGCAATGGCGGCATTTCTGAGACAAAAAAGCTTCCAGGTAACCGTTCTGACCAATCAAAACGCCACGCGCCAAAACATTTGGCACCATTTGGAGACCTTGCGCCAAACGGTTGAGGCCAACGCCCGGTTCGTATTCTATTTTGCCGGCCACGGCCAAACGGAGGATCTTCCCGGTGGCAGGGAAAGGGGATACATCCTGCCCTACGATGCCGATGACTATGACTGGGAGGGCACGATGCTGTCCATGGCGCGTTTGAATCATGAGGTTAAGCGCTTCAGGGCCAAGCACATTCTGCTTGCCTTTGACTCGTGTTACTCGGGTCTGGGCCTGACCCGGGCGATAAAAAGACATCCGCGCCAAGATTCCGCTTATATCCTAAAAATGATGCAGACCCGAAGCATTCAAATTTTAACCGCCGGCAGTCGCTCGGAACACGCCCTGGAATCCGATGGCCACGGCTTGTTTACCGATCATCTGCTGGCCGCCCTGAACGGCGCGGCGGATATCAACGCCGACGGGCATATCACCGCGACCGAGATTTACGCCACCGTGCGGCCCAGCATCACGCAACAGTCCCACAGCCGGCAGACACCGCAGTTTGGCTACATCGAAGGCAACGGGGATATGATCTTCAATCACCGGCCGGCCCCGAAGAAACGCGCCACCATTCTGGTCGACACACGGATCGACGGCATTGACGTGTGGGCCGGAAACCTGGAGATTGGGCATCGATTAAACGTCGGCCAACACCGGTTAGCGGCCTGGACCGGCCCGGCCGCCATCATGGTCAAAAAGGGTGGGAAGACGCTGTATTTAGAAAATGTTCACCTGCAGGCCGATCGCCCCTTTCCGATCCGCATCGGGCGCACCCCGCCGGTTTCGCACCGGCGCGAAGCCTTTACGAAGCTGACCATAAGCAATCGTGATCTCGACGATTATTCCAATACCACGGCCTACGACCTGGATGCAGATGGCCAGGAAGAATTCATCACCGCCTCAGGCCGTGAACTGTATGCACTCAAATCCGACGGATCGCAGTTATGGAAACGAAGCTTTCAATTCCCGATCGCGATCAATCGGGTGGATCACTGGAACGGGGGGCCGGCCATAGGGGTATCCGGGGTGGATGATCACGACCTTCATCTATTGCTTCTCAACCGCGACGGAGATGCTGTCTGGCGCCATGTTCGCAGAATCGCGCACGATCATCACGGCCAACCTGACGGCGGGGGACGCATCGCCGGGCTGGCCGATTTGAACCTGGACGGACACATGGATGTGATCACCATCACCACGGCCGACCATGCACTGAAGCCACGCGGGATCATCGTCTATGATCACCACGCTCGGGAATTATGGCGCTATCTTACGGGGCCCA
>CAYMAR010000314.1:0-4439 GCA_964388465.1 uncultured Desulfobacteraceae bacterium | reverse complement strand
GATTCGGTCAATAAATCGATTTGACCTCGGCCAGCACGAAAAAACTGCGGGTGGCGCTGACGCCTTTCGCATTGAACACGTCCTGCAGCACGACCTGGGAATAATGCTGCATGTCGCGCGCGACGATTTCGATCATCAGGTCGACTTCGCCGGAGACGGCGAATACGCTGACGACCCCCTGGATTCGCGCCAGGTTGCCTGCGACCTCTTCCCAGCCCACCGCGGTCTCGCGAACCACGCCGCAGAAGGCCCGCACCGACAGCCCCAGTTTCTGCCGGTCGGTGAGCGCCCGGTAGCCGGTAATCACGCCCTCTCGTTCGAGCCGGGCGATCCGGCGCGAGCAGCTCGAATGGGACAGATTGACCCGCCGGGCGATGTCGATATTGGACAGGCGCGCATTGGCCTGCAGCGCGTCGATGATCTTGCGGTCGTATGCGTCCAATTTGGCCATCTGCAAAGCCTTTGAGTTCGAGATTAAACCAACCCCTAAATTCAGTATAATTGATCATATTAAATAAATTATTGCAAATTATTTGAAAGTTTAAATCAAATTAATTAAGTATTTGCAATATTATCGACAAACCATTATGTCTGATTGCAACGGTCCGCACCGTGCGAAAACGGCGGCGATTTTCGAATAAGGCGACCGCCCGGGCCGCCAAAAACATGAACCCCTACCGGACGCAGCATCATGGCAACCCGCTCATCCGCTCCGCGCGCGGCCGTCTTTACCGATGGGCTCTCCGCCGGATGGCCCATCTGCCTGGGTTACGTGCCCATCGGCATGGCCTTCGGGGTCCTGGCCCAAAAGGCCGGTCTCACGCCGCTCCAGATCGGGCTGATGTCCATCGTCGTCTTCGCCGGCAGTTCCCAGTTTATCGCCGTCTCCATGCTCTCCGCCGGCGCTTCGGCCCCGGCGATCATCGCCACGACGTTCATGGTCAACCTGCGCCATATCCTCATGAGCTCCGCGCTGGCGGTCTACCTGCGGGCCGCCCACCGGGGGCTGCTCGCGCTCTTTGCCTACGGCGTCACGGACGAGAGCTTTGCCGTCAATCTGCCCCGCTTGCGGTCAGAGGGCTGGGGCCTTTCCCGGGCCCTGGTGGTCAACCAGGCGGCCAACCTGACCTGGCTGGTCAGCACCGTGACCGGCGGCGTGGGCGGCCGTTTCATTCCCGAAGGCGCGCTGGGTATCGACTATGCCCTCATCGCCATGTTCATCTGTCTGCTCATCTACCAGATCCGGCAGCGGATCCACCTGCTGACGGCCGTGATCGCCGGCGTGAGCGCCGTAGGCCTGGCCCTGTTGATGCCGGGCAACAGCTATATCGTTGTCGCTTCGATCGCCGCGGCCACCGCGGGGGTGGTCATTCAACGTAAGCCCGGGAGGGGCGCCGCCGACCATGAGTGACTATGTGCTGCTGTTGATCGGAATGGGGCTGGTGACCTACCTGCCGCGCTGGCTGCCCCTGCACGTCCTCTCCCGCCGCGCGCTTCCCGAGTGGTTCGTCCAGTGGCTGGAGCTGATTCCGGCCGCCATCCTCGCCGCCTTGCTCCTGCCGGCCCTGGTCCTCGAAGGCAGCCCCCGGCACATCGATCTGCTGCGGCCCGAGCTCCTGGTGGCCCTGCCGACGCTTGCTTTTGCCTGGTGGACGCGGTCGCTGGGGGGCACGGTGGTCGTGGGGATGCTGTTGTTCTGGTTGGCGGAAAAACTGGGGCCCCGGTTCCTGGCCGGCCTGTAGAGCCGTGGACCCGGCGCATCCCGGGGCGGGATACCCTTAGAGCATTTCCTTGATCGGTCGGCGCGCGGTGCGGTCCGGGCGGATATCTTCCACGATGGTCACCTTGATGTGGCGTCGGCGGTCCTTCAACTGCAGGCCCGTTCCCGGCGCCAGCGGCCGGGTGACCTTGACGAAGCCGCAGCTCAGCCCGCGCGGCACGAAATCTTGCGGTTGGTCCGGGCTGGCGACGCTGAGGATCCGGCCCGCATGCCAACCGATCCCCATGTCGGACACGCAGGTCAAAACGCGCCCGATTTCATTGCCGGCCCCGTCGAAGACCACCGCCGGATCCGCCGTGGACACCTTGCGCAGGTCGGCACCGACGAAGGCGTAGGTGTATTCAGCCGTTTCGGCGCTCAGCAGGGCCTTGTCGCCGATAAAGGATTTGGTGAACCCCGACCGGTCGGCATTGAACGGCAGGGCGAACGGCCAGGGGTGGTTGATGAACGGCCAGTCGCCGATATCCTGGTGCGAGAGCGGCAACAGCGCCCCGCCCCGGAGGGAATCGCGGGCCGCCAGGCCGCAGGTCTCCAATCCGAAGGCTTCCCCCGCCGCGCAAATCATCTCCCAGGTGGCCACGAGCTGCTCCGGGGCGACGAAGATCTCGAACCCGAACTCGCCCGTGTAGCCGGTGCGGGAGAGCAAGACGGGCATGCCGTTATCGAGACGCACGGCGTCGGCCAGCGGTGAGTCGGCGGCAAAATGCCCCTGGAACGAGAAATAGGGCATGCGGTCCAACACCTTTTCCGGCGCGGCCAGCACCCGGCTCACGATTTTGGCTGCCACGGGACCCTGGACATCGATCTTGCCCAGCCGGTCGCTCAGGTCGTCGATGGCGACCTCGCCGCCGGTACCGAGGGCGTCGAGGTGCGCGGCCACCTTGGCGCCCATTCCGGCATTGACGACCACCATGTAGCTATCGTCGCTAAGCATGCCCACGATGCCGTCATCGATAACCCCGCCATCGGCGTTGAGAAAGGCCCCGTAAACGCAGCGGCCGGGGAACAACGGTTTTTTGGAAGGGCCGATACAGGCATCCAGATTGCTGGTGAAGCCGCGCTGAAGCCGTTCATGGGCCCCCGGGCCGGAAAGCAGCAGGGCCGCCATGTGGCTGGTGTCGAAAAGACCGGCCTGCTTCAGTACCGACAAATGCTCTTTTTTGGCGGACGCATACCACAGCGGCATGGCGTAACCGCCGAAATCGGCCATCGTGGCCCCGTGGGATGTGTGCCAGCCGTGCAGCGGGGTGCGTTTGATTTGTTTCTCCACAGTGACTCCTCTGAAGTGCCGCCGTCCGCTTGGCGTTGTCGAAGCCGCTCAGCGGGTCAAAGCAGCGTGTCGATGGGCGTGTACGCGAACCCGAAGGCGTTGGCGACCTCGCGGTAGGTGACCTTGCCCTGGACGACGTTGGCGCCCAGCCTGATCTCGGGATTGGTCTGCATGGCCTTCACCCAGCCCTGGTTGGCGATTTCGACCGCGTAGGGCAACGTCGCGTTGGTCAAGGCCATGGTGGAGGTCTTGGGTACCGCGCCGGGCATGTTGGCCACGCAGTAGTGTACGATCCCGTCCACCTCGTAAATCGGGTCGCCGTGGGTGGTCGGCCTGGAGGTCTCGAAACAGCCGCCCTGGTCGATGGCCACGTCCACCATCACCGCGCCCTTTTTCATGATGGACAGCATCTCGCGCGTCACCAGCTTGGGCGCCTTGGCCCCGGCCACGAGAACCGCGCCGACCACCATGTCCGCCTCCTGGAGCAGGCGCCGGAGGATGGCCGGGCTCGACATGAGGGGAAAACAGTTGGGCGGCATGATGTCACAGAGGTAGCGCAGTCTTTCGAGGTTCATGTCCAACACGTAGACCTTGGCCCCCAACCCGCAGGCCATCTTGGCGGCCTGGGTGCCCACGACGCCGCCGCCGATCACGACCACCGTGGCCGGATCGACACCCGGCACCCCGCCCAGCAGAACGCCGCGCCCGCCCTGGACCATCTCCAGATATTTGGCCCCCTGCTGGACGGCCATGCGCCCGGCGACCTCGCTCATGGGTGTCAGCAGCGGCAAGCTCCCGTCCGCTTTCTGGATCGTCTCGTAGGCGATGCATACGGAGCCGGTCTGCACGAGCGCCTGGGTGAGCGCTTCGGCCGCCGCCAGGTGGAGATAGGTGAAGACGATCTGGTCGCGGCGGATGAGTTCATACTCCGCCGGCAGAGGTTCCTTGACGTGCATGACCATTTCCGCGCGTTCGAAGATCTCCCGGGGCGTATCCACGATTTCGGCCCCGGCCTGGACGTAGGCCGCGTCGTCGAAGCCACTGCCCACACCGGCCGTTTTTTCCACCATCACGGCATGGCCGTTCTGTTTCATCACCTCGACCCCGGCGGGCGTCATGCAGACACGGTTTTCCTCGGTCTTGATCTCTTTCAGTATCCCAACGATCATTGTCGCCTCCTTGTGAGCGTGCACACCGTTTGCGTTTCGCTGTTAGCATAGGGGCTCTATCCGTGCAAGGACCGCGCCGGCGCCCGGGATGCAACCGCCAGCCCGACCTCGGCCGCCGCCAGTCAGGCATCGAACGACAGAATTACGATTAACGGGCGTTGAGATGTGCGTATTTGTCCAGGTAACGCACCGGCCGGTTCAAGGCATCGCGGCGGAAAGG
>CAYMAR010000313.1:0-4444 GCA_964388465.1 uncultured Desulfobacteraceae bacterium | reverse complement strand
AATGTGGTCGAATACCGCCTGCTGCAGCTGGGTCCCGAAACCGATGGGGGACTGCGGGTGGTCGAGGATGGTCTGCGGCCTGAGGAATGGGTGATCGTCAAGGGGATCCAGCGCGCGCGCCCCGGGGCCAAAGTGGCGCCCGAGCAATCCGATCTGAAGACGCTGATGGCGGAAAAAGACAACGCGGCGGCCGCTGAAACGCCATCGCAATAATCGGATCCCCTTCTTGCCTTAGGAAGCGAGACAACCATGTTTTCACGCTTTTTCATCGAACGCCCGATATTCGCCACCGTCGTCTCGATCGTCATTGTGATCGCCGGGCTGGTGGCCGTCCTGGCCCTGCCCATTTCGCAATACCCCGAGATCACGCCGCCCACGGTGGAGGTCACGACCTCCTACCCCGGCGCCAGCGCCCAGGTGCTGGCCGAAACCGTGGCCGCGCCCATCGAGCAGGAGGTCAACGGGGTGGAAGGCATGATCTATATGATGTCGCGCTCGGCCAGCGACGGCAGCTACAGCCTGACGGTCACCTTCGAGGTGGGCACGGACGTGGACATGGCCCAGATCCTGGTCCAGAACCGGGTGGCCATCGCCATGCCCAAACTGCCCGACGAGGTCAAGCGCCAGGGGGTCAACACCAAGAAAAAATCCACGGCCTTTCTGCTTTTCATCGCCCTGACCTCCCCGGACGGCCGCTACGACAATCTCTACCTCAGCAACTACGCCACCCTGAACATCAAGGACGAAATCAGCCGCATCTACGGTGTGGGCGACGTGGACGTGTTCGGCGGCCAGGATTACAGCATGCGTATCTGGCTCGACCCGGAACTGCTCAAAGCCCGTGATCTGACCACCGGTGACGTGATCGCGGCCATCGAGGAGCAGAACGTCCAGGTGGCGGCCGGCCAGATCGGCCAGCCCCCGGCCCCCAGCGGCCAGAGTTTCCAGTACACCATCACCACTCTGGGACGCCTGAGCGAGGTCGAAGAGTTCGAGAACATCATCGTCAAGACGGCCGCAGGCGGGCGCATCACCCGGGTACGCGACGTGGCCCGGGTCGAGCTGGGAAGCCAAAACTACAATCTTTTCGCCGAGCTGAACGGCAGCCAGATCGGGATCATCACCATCTCCCAGCTGCCGGGGGCCAACGCCCTGGACGTGGCCGGCAAAATCAAAGCGGCCATGCAGCGCCTCAGCGAACGGTTTCCCGAAGGCCTGGACTACAGCATCTCCTACGACACCACCCTGTTCGTGGAGGCCTCGATCCGGGAAGTCTTCGTGACCCTCCTCCAGGTCATCCTGCTGGTCTTCCTGGTGCTCTTCGTCTTCCTGCAGGACTGGCGCGCCACCCTGATCCCGGCCATCACCATCCCGGTGTCGCTGATCGGCACCTTCGCCGTGATGGCCGGGCTGGGAATCTCGATCAACATGCTCTCCCTGTTCGGCATCGTGCTGGCCATCGGCATCGTGGTGGACGACGCCATCGTGGTGGTGGAAAACGCCGTGCGCCTGATGGACACCGAAGGACTCGCCCCCAAGGCGGCCGTCATCAAGACCATGGAAGAGGTCAGCGGACCCGTCGTGGCCACCACCCTGGTGCTCCTGGCGGTGTTCGTACCAACGGCCTTCATGGCCGGGATCACCGGCCAGCTCTACCGCCAGTTTGCGCTGACCATCGCCACGGCCACGGTGTTCAGCTCGGTCAACGCCCTGACCCTGAGCCCGGCCATCGGGGCGCTCATCCTGCGGCCGACCCCGGCCAAGAAAAACATCTTTTTCCGCAAGTTCGACGCGGTCTTCAACCGCGGCCAAGGTGTCTACGAAAAAGTGGTCACCGGGTTCGTGCGCCGGGGGGCGATCGCCATGATCCTTTTCGCGGCGCTGGCCGGGGTGACCGGATGGGGTTTCAAGAGCCTGCCCACCGGCTTCATCCCCAACGAAGACCAGGGCTACGTGATCGCCATGGCCCTGCTGCCGGACGCGGCCTCCAAGGAGCGCACCACCCAAGTCGTTCGCCAGATGGACGCCATCATCAAAGCAACCCCGGGGGTCAAAGATTGGTGCACCCTGGGAGGGTATTCGCTGCTCGACGGCACGAGTGTCTCCAATGCCGCTACCTTTTTTATCATTATGGAGCCCTGGGAGGAGCGCACCGATCCCGAACGCGGCCAGGAGGCCATATTGGGCCGGCTGCGCCAGGCTTTCTGGGGCATCCAGGAGGCGGTTTGCTTCGTGTTCGTGCCGCCGGCCATCAACGGCCTGGGCAACGCCGGCGGCTTCGAGATGATGCTCCAGGACCGCGGGGCCGTGGGTGTGGACATCCTGCAGCAGATGACCCGGGAGATGATCGCCGACGGCAATGGGCAGGCGGGCCTGACCGCCCTTAACACCACCTTCAGCGCGGCCGTGCCCCAGCTCTATGCCGACGTGGACCGCATCAAGGCCAAGACGCTCGACATCCCGCTGAGCAGCGTCTTCAACACGCTGCAGGCCTACCTGGGGTCGGCCTATGTCAATGACTTCAACAAGTTCGGGCGCACCTATCAGGTCTATGTCCAGGCCGACAGCCGCTTCCGGCTCGAACCCCGGGACATCCAGGAACTGGAGGTGCGCAACAACGCCGGCCAGATGATCCCGCTGGGCACGCTGCTGGACGTGCAGAAAAACCTGGGCCCCCAGACCATCACCCGCTACAACCTCTACCCCGCGGCCAGCATCACGGGCGAGGCGGCCCCCGGGTTCAGCTCGGGCCAGGCCCTGACCCTGATGGAACAGATGGCCGCCACCAAACTGCCGACCTCGATGGGTTTCGAGTGGACCGGCATGTCCTACCAGGAAAAGCAGGTGGGCGGCGAGGCGATCTTCATTTTTGCATTGGCCGTGCTCATGGTCTATCTGATTCTATCGGCCCAGTACGAGAGCTGGAGCAATCCCACGGCGGTCATCCTGGTGGTGCCCCTGGCGCTGCTGGGGGCCGTGGCGGCGGTGGCCCTGCGCGGCATGGACAACAACGTCTACACGCAGATCGGGGTGGTGCTCCTGATCGCCCTGGCCAGCAAGAACGCCATCCTGATCGTGGAGTTCGCCAGCGAGATCCGTGCCGGCGGCAAGAGCGTCGTGGAGGCGGCCCTGGAGGCGGCCCGCCTGCGCTTCCGGCCCATCCTGATGACCTCGTTCACCGCCGTATTGGGTGCCGTGCCGCTTTTGATCGCCAGCGGGGCCGGGGCCGCCAGCCGCCAGTCGCTGGGCACCGCCATCTTCGGCGGCATGCTGGCCGCCACGATCTTCTCGGTGCTCTATGTCCCGGTATTCTACAACGTGATCGTGCAACTGGCCGCCAAAGCCCGCCCCGCAAAGCAGAAAGCCGTATCCCCGGCTGAAGACACATCCGCCTGACGCGTAAAGGTCATCCCCAACCGCCGCCTTTGGTTCTTTTCCGGGCAGCGGTTTTATTGCCGCCGAACGGGTAACACGCCGGACGCCATGTCTGCCGGTCGGTTGACCGTACCGGCGCCCGTCTGCTATGCAACCGGGCGGAATAACGTGCGCCGGCCGACAGAGCGGCCCGAAGCGCCCCAACGACAATCGCAGGAATACGACCGATGATCATTACGGAAATCCTGGCCCGCAACGCCCGCATGTACGGCCACCAGCCCGCCCTGATCGAACGGGCCCCGGCTGAAAACAAACGCCGGGAGATCACCTGGGCCGATTTCGATCGCCTGGCCAATCGGGTGGCCCAGGCCCTGATGGCCCGGGGCATCCAGCCCGGCGAGCGGGTGGTCCATCTGATGATGAACAGCCTCGAGTGGCTTCCCATCTATTTCGGCATCCTGCGCACCGGCGCCTGGGCCGTGCCATTGAACTTCCGTTTCGTGGCCAAAACCATCCTGCGCTGCGCCCGCACGGCCGAGGCCCGGGCCATTTTCTTCGGCCCGGAGTTCATCGAACGGATCGATGCCGTCAAGACCGAACTGGACGCCCACGTCCGGCACTATGTCTTTGTCGGCCCCCGCGACCAGGCCCCCGACTACGCCGCGCCCTTCGAAGACTTCATCAGCGATGCGGCCAACACCCCGCCGGAGATCGCACTCAAGCTCGAGGACGAGGCCGCCCTTTACTTCACCTCCGGGACCACCGGCACCCCCAAGGCCACGCTGCTGACCCACCGCAATCTGGAATTCGCCTGTTACGTCGAAAACCGGCACCATGAACAAACCCACGCGGACAATTTTTTGTGCATCCCGCCGCTTTATCACACGGGGGCCAAGATGCACTGGTTCGGCAACTTCATTGTCGGCGCCAAAGCCGTTATCCTCAAGGGCATCGAACCGCGTTGGATCCTGGAAGCCGTCTCCGAGGAACAGGTGACCATTGTATGGCTGCTGGTGCCCTGGGCGCTGGACATTCTCTTCGCCATCGAAAGCGGTGAACTCAAACTGGG
>CAYMAR010000312.1:0-4445 GCA_964388465.1 uncultured Desulfobacteraceae bacterium | reverse complement strand
ATATTTGGCGTTGACTCCATGCCCATGCCGTTTCCAATTCACATGCCCAAATTACGCGTCGGATTGGATCGAAGCGATGACGGTATCGTTGAGCTGCGGGTAATAAAGTTTCTTTGTGGCCGCCTGCCGGATACGCTCTTCCCACAGGAAGAACGCATCCACGTTCTTCAAGGTGTGATCGGCATTTTTGGGGTTGCCCTTTTCAGCCATTTCGCGGATGGCGGCAAGCGCCTGGTCGTCCGCGGGAAAGTACATCGGTATCACGCCCATATTCTTTGGCATCGATTCAAAAATATGCTTGGCGCGCCTTTCCCGCTCGCAGTCTTCCCTGAATTTCTCCAGGCTGAAAAAGTTGAGGCTGCCTAGCGCCCCCATGGCATGCCGCAGGATATGCACCCCATATTTACGCAGCGTGTTGCGGCTTAACTCCGACTCCGTCAGCGCCTGCGGCGTTACCTCGGGCAGACTGGTGCTCCCGCCGGTCTGGGCCGAGGGGAATCCCGTAATCCAGGTGTTGACCCGCGCCATGGCGGCGTTGATGAACGTCTGGTGGGGGGAACTGTAAGCAATATTGCCGCCGGCCTCGATCACACTGGGGATGCCACAGTGGATACAGGCTGTACCCGGGTTGACGGTCTGCGCGATGACCATCATGAAAAGAACCTGGGCATGGACAAGCGTCAGGATGGACTCCGGGCTGCCGGGACCGGAAAGGCCGGCGATGCTTTGGTCGACCAGCAAAAGGGTGTTGCCCGCGCGGGCACTGCGCACGAAGGGACCAACCATATTGTTCATCGGCGCCAAGGCGGTCATCAGGCTGGTGCCGTCGACCCAGTGCGCCTTTCCTTTCAAAAACAGCACTTCGTCATCGCGCATGGTGTTGGTCGTTATCATCTTGAGCCCTTGATAGCCTTTTTCCATCAGCTGGGCGATCTCGAAGAGCGTCGTGCTCTTGTCGCAGGCAACCGGCAGACTGAAAATGCCGACAACATCCTGTTGTTCACTCACCGTGCGGATTATATCTACGTATTCCTCGCGGTTGGCCGGACGCAATTCTTCATCGCCGGTGCGTTTTAGAAAGGGTGATGTCGCGCCGGTGCCAAAAGTGTTCCTTCCCGGGTCTCCAGGCATTCCACGGGGCACTTTCTCCAGGCAGTGGTCGATATAACCCCGCTTCAAGGGGATGAACAGCGCCGTTTCGTTGTCGAAGTCAACGGCATCGGCTTCCATGAGCAGGTCCATCAGGGCTTCATTCTCGGCGATATTTACCCCGATTTCCGTAAGTACCCGTTTGGCGTTGGCATCAATGCGCTGGTAAACCGCCTTTTCGGCGATCAGGTCGTCGATGTCTTCCATCCGGCCCCGAACTTTCTCCAGAACCGATTCGTCGACAACCTGCGTGGCGATGTCCTCATAAATGGCCTTGGCCTTGTCGAATTGCGCCGCCTTTTCCAGGCGAATGCCCCGGTCAAATGTCTCGTGTGCTTTTGGGCTCATTGTCCATCACTTATTTGCAAACAAGTTTTTTAGGGCTCATTTCTTTTTCATCGTATTTCTCCGCCCAACCGGACAAATGACCGTCGGCCATCGCGCCAAGGGGCATTGTCGTCCGAGAGGATGGCACTAAATGTTAACGGCCACATCAAGGTATCCATCCCGACCGTCTAACCTGCGGACACAGAGAGCCCTCGTCGGGAGATGGTCAAAAAGGCCGCCAGGATTCCTGAAATGCCTGATCTACCGGGGCGACCGGTACAGCCGGAGACTGTTCGTCACCACCGAAATACTGCTAAAGGCCATGGCCAGGGCGGCCAGGATGGGATGGAGCTGGCGCAGCATCATGGGCAGGCCCTCGAGGGGGTAGAGCACACCGGCCGCCACCGGGATGAGAATTACGTTATAGCCGAAGGCCCAGAACAGATTCTGGCGGATGGTGCGCATGGTGGCGCGGCTCAGACCGATCGCCCGCACGACGCCTTGCAGGCTCCCGCCGGAGAGGATGACATCGGCCGTTTCGATGGCCACGTCGGTGCCCGTGCCAATGGCCAAACCCACGTCGGCCTGGGCAAGGGCCGGGGCGTCGTTGATGCCGTCCCCCACCATCCCGACCTGGCGGCCTTTGTCCTGAAGGTGTTTGACCCGCATGGATTTTTCGTTGGGGCGCACCTCGGCCTCGATCGCATCGATCCCCAGATAAGTGGCCATCGCGCTTGCGGCCGCGTGGTTGTCGCCGGTGAGCATCACGATGTCGAGTCCCAATGTCTTTAGATCGCCGATGGCTTCGGCCGAATCCGCCTTGAGAACATCGGAAAGGGCCACCAGCCCGCAAATCGTCTCCTCCCGGGCAACCACCAGTACGGTTTTGCCCTCGGCCTGCAGGATTTTGATGATATCCTCGCCCTCGTCCATCCGATAGGCCTGCTCCATGAACCACCGGGGCTTGCCGATCATGACCTGCCGCCCATCGATCGCGCCCCGAACCCCGGCACCGCCGGTGGCCTCAAATTCGCTGAGCGGCCGCAGATCCAGGCCCTCGGCTTTGGCCTGGGCCACGACAGCCCGGCCCAGGGGATGCTCGGACCCCATTTCGACGGAGGCGGCCAGCCGCAGCAGATCCCGCCGGTCACCCTCAAAGGCCTCCAGAGCGATCGCATCGGTCACCCAGGGTTTGCCCTCGGTGATCGTGCCGGTCTTGTCGAGCACTACGGTATCCAGTCGGGTGGCCTGCTCGAGCGCCGTGCTGTTTTTGAAAAGAATGCCTCCTTCGGCGGCCTTGCCGGTGCCGGCCATGATGGCCGTGGGCGTGGCCAGCCCCAGGGCGCAGGGGCAGGCGATCACCAGCACGGCCACCAGCCGGATCATGGCCGGGACGAAATCGCCGCTTAGCGCCCACCAGGTGCCAAATGTGACCAGGGCCACGGCGATGATGGCCGGTACGAAGACGGCGGCCACGCGGTCGGCGACGGCCTGAATGGGCGCCTTGCTGCCCTGGGCCTCCTGGACGAGGCGAATGATCTGGGCCAGTGCGGTGTCCCGCCCGACCCGGGTGGCCCGGAAATGGATCAGGCCCTGGCCGTTGATGGTGCCGGCCGCCAAGGGATCCCCGGGGGCCTTGTCCACCGGGATGGGCTCGCCCGAAAGCATGGATTCGTCCACCGCGCTCTGACCCTCGATGACGATGCCGTCGACGGGAATGCGCTCACCCGGCCGCACCAGCAGGATATCGCCCACCACGATACGGGCCACCGAGACATCTTGTTCCTCACCGTCCTCGATGCGGGTGGCGGTCGTGGGCCGCAGGCCGATCAGTTTGCGGATGGCGCCGCCGGTCTTGCCCTTGGTGCGGGCCTCGAGCATCTTGCCCAGCTTGATCAGGGTGATGATGACGGCCGAGGTCTCGAAATATACATGGTCGCCGGCGGCCGGCCAGACCAACACGACCAGCGAGTAGAAATAGGCCACCGAGGCGCCCATGGCCACGAGGACGTCCATGTTGGCGGTGCGGTTCTTCAGGCTGCGAAAGGCCCCCGTGTAGTAATCACGGCCCGTGTAGAATTGGACCGGCGTGGCCAGCAGGGCAAACAGCCCGTTGACCCAGGGAGCATGGCTCCAGGCCCCCGTGAGGTTGAAGTCACGCGCCATGCTGAGAACGAAGAGCGGCAGGGCAAATACCAGGCCGACCAGAAACTGCCGCGTCTGGTCAAGGATCTCGGCCCGGCGGGCCAGGGCCTCGGCATCGTCTTCCGGGGCGTCGTCATCCGCTGCGATGGCGCCGAAACCGGCACGTTCGATGGCCGCAACGAGATCGCCGACATCCGCGGCTGTGGGGAAGTAGTCGACCGACGCGGTTTCGGCGGCAAAATTGACCGTCGCCCGGGCCACCCCCGGCGTGCGCTTGGCGAGCGTACGCTCGATGTTCAGGGCGCAGTTGGCGCAGGTCATCCCGGTAACGGCCAGCTCCACCCGGGCGGTGGGCGCCTTGAAGCCGGCCTTTTCCACGCCGGCCACCAGGTCCGCCAGCTGGATGCGGGCGGCGTCGTAGGCCACCTCGGCCCGCTCGGCCGCAAAATTGACGCTGGCGTTCTCGACCCCGGGCAGCTTGCGCAAGCTGCGTTCGATGTTCAGGGCGCAGTTGGCGCAGGTCATCCCGCTGACGGGCAGGGTGATCGTGCGGGTTGTCATGATCAATCGGCCGGGTAGTTGATTTCCTGCAGCCTGGCGCGGATGGCTGCCTCGGATGCGGGTGCGTCCCAGTCGACCACGACGCGCTTGTCTTCGGGGCTGCCCTGCACCGACTTGACGCCGGGCATCTCGGAAAGCTCGTCCTGGATGGCCTTCACGCAGTGGCCGCAGGATATTCGGGGAATATTGAAGCTTTGTTGGGCCATAACACTTCTCCTTGTCGCTGAGGGTTCCGAACCCATCCAACCCACCAGTATAAAACC
>CAYMAR010000311.1:0-4450 GCA_964388465.1 uncultured Desulfobacteraceae bacterium | reverse complement strand
TTTTCTTGCGCGTGCAAGAAAATGAACAAACAGACTCACATGGGCAGATTCCATAATCACGCCTCTTCTTCCAATTGAGAAGATATTCTTGGATACATCTAGTAATACGTATACCCCACAGCATTCTTCTTTTGCTTTTCCTCGATCAGCGTATTGGCCATACGGTCGAATAGCTGCTGGGCGCCGCGGTAGCCCAGATGCGCCAATCGGCTGCCGTCCACGCGGTCGTGGACCGGAAACCCTACCCGCACCAATGGTTTTTTTAGCCGCCGCGCCATGGTGTAGCCCTTGCTGTGTCCGATCAGCAGACTCACGTCCATGTCCACGAGCGCTTTCTCGATAGCGACAAAGTCGACATCTTCAAGAATCTGCATCCGGTCGTGATGAGCCGCCGGAACCACGCGCTTGACGGTGGCTGCAAACCGCCCGTCGCCGCCACCGGTGGCGCACAATGCGGGAACGATGCCCAACTCGCCGCAATAGCCGGCCAGGCCGGCCACCAGATCCTCTTCGCCGAATATCGCGGCCCGCACGCCGTTCAGATGTTTGTGGCCGTCCACCAAGGCATCCAGCAGGCGACCACGCTGGGCTGTATACCGCTCCGGCACCGGACGCCCGCTGACCGCCGCCAGGCCGTCGAAGAAACGATCGGTCTGGCGGATGCCGATGGGCAGGCCCAAGCGATGCAGGGGCACGCCGCAATTTTTGTGGAGCCAGGTGCCGGCCGTATCGTCGGCGCCGGCCAGCACCAGGCCGCATTCGATGCTGGCCGCCGCCGCGCCTGCCCCGCGCAGGGCCGCCACAGGCGTACCGCCATCGGGAATACGCTGGTACTCGGTCCATAGCGGACCATTGAGGGTATCGCTGTAATCGGGCACCAGAACGGGTGTCAGGCCAAAGGACGCGACAATGGCTCTGAGCTCGCGCAGGTCGGCGGGCGACACCATTCCGGGGAAGAGATTGATGCGCTTGGACTCCCGGGCGGATTCCGGTTCGGCCAGGGCGGCGACCAGGGCCCGCACCGCCCCATGAAAGCCCTGCATGTGGGTGCCCTGGTAGCTGGGGGTGGCCACATGGACCAGGGCCGGCAAATCTTCGTTAAGGTGGTCCGCCTGATAGGTCCGGATGAACATGGGTACGTCGTCGCCGATGGTTTCGGACAGACAGGTGGTGGCCACGCCGATCAGATCCGGGTCATACTGACGGCGAATATTATCGATGGCCATCTTGATATTGGCGCCGCCCCCGAAGATGGCCGTTTCCTCCCCGAAATTGGAACAGGCGATATCCAGCGGCTCCTTGAAGTGGCTGATCATGTAGCGCCGGATGTAGGTGGAGCAGCCCTGGGAGCCGTGGAGCAGCGGAACGGTGTTGGCAATGCCCTTGAACACCAGGGCCGCGCCCAGGGGCGCGCAGAGCTTGCAGGCATTCTGGGTGGCGGTGAAATGCTCGGTCGACAGGACGGATGTCATCGGGCCTCCTCTCCGGCCGCCAGCGCGGCCGCCCGGGCCGGAACGAACTGCCACACCGGGCTGGTCACCGAGGTATGCACCTCGCGGGCGAACTGCAGCATGCCGGCGAATCCGGCCAACGGCATTTTACGCTCGTGGTTGTGGTCGCAGAAGCCGATGCCCATCTTGAAGGCGATGGGGCGCTCCTTGACACCGCCGATAAACAGATCGGCGCCCTTTTCGATGATGTATTTGGAGAGCTCGAGGGGGTTGGCGTCGTCCAAGATCACGGTGCCGTCCTCGCACATATCCTGCAGCGTGGCGTAATCGCTGGCGTTGCCGGTCTGCGAGCCCACGAGCACCACCCGCATGCCGAGGTGGCGCAGGGCCTTGATCAGGGAAAAGGCTTTAAAGGCGCCGCCCACGTATACCGCGGCCCGCTTGCCCTCCAGATCCTTTCGGATTTGCTCAAGCTCGGGCATGATGGCCCCGACTTCGCGGCGCACGATGGCCCGCGTGCGTTTCATGACCTCGGTATGGTCCTTGAAATGAGCGGCCACGTCGTAGAGGGCCGTGGCCATGTCCTCGATACCGAAATAGGACGCACGGATATACGGAATCCCGTATGTTTCCTCCATCATCTCGGCCAGGAAAGTAAGCGCCCCGGAGCACTGGACCACATTGAGAGCGGCCCCGTGGCTGCGACGGATCTGGTCCACCCGGCCGTCGCCGGTCATGATCGAGACCACCTCGACCCCCATCTCCTCGTAGTACTTCTTGATCAACCAGGCTTCCCCGCCGATGTTGAATTCGCCCAGGATATTGATGCTCACGGGGGCGATGTCGGCCGTGTCCCCGCTGCCCACGAGTCTGGCCAGGGCGTCGCAGGCCGCCTTGTAGCCGTCCTTTTTGGTCCCCTTGAACCCCTCGGAGTGGACTGGCAACACCGGGATGCCCTTTTCTTTCGCGATCTGCCGGCAGACGGCCGCCACGTCGTCACCGATGATCCCGACGATGCAGGTGGAGTAGACGAAGGCCGCCTTGGGCTGGTACTGGTCGATCAGTTCGTCCAGCGCGGCGGCAAGCTTTTTCTCCCCGCCGAAGATGACGTCCTTTTCGCGCAGGTCGGTGGAAAAACTCATGCGGTGCAGTTCGGGTCCGGAAGACAGGGCCCCGCGGATGTCCCAGGTGTAGGCCGCGCAGCCGATGGGTCCGTGGATCAGGTGCAGGGCGTCGGCGATCGGGTAGAGCACCACCCGCGAACCGCAGAAGACGCAGGCCCGCTGACTGACCGACCCGGCCAGGCTGTGCTTGCTGCAGTCCATCTCGAAGGGCTGGGCGCCCTTCTGGTGGATCTGGGCCTGCCGCTCTTCTAAAATCGGGATGGAAGCCATCATCTTCTCCTGAATAAAGAAATTGCTAATAACCTTGTGAGGAACGGTTGAATAAAGCGTGTCGAAGAGCAAGTATCAGGCCGTCAGGCAAGGCGGCGGGCGATCGGGAAAGCGCAGCAACCTGCTGGTTGTGAGCATTTACCGGAGTTCGCCAACGCCGCATGACGGCCTGAGGCGCCGCTATTCGACTTGCTTTACATGACCAGTTCCATGTCGATGTCATCCGCGTCACGATCCTTGCGGTCCAGGATGGCATCCAGCAGCTTCTCCAGGAGGCGCAGCGCGCCGCGGTAGCCCATGGTGGCGAAGTAGCTGTGCCCCAGACGGTCATAGATCGGAAAACCGTGACGGATTAGCGGCGTGTCCTCGTCCTTGGCGATATATTTGGCGTAGGTGTTGCCGATGATCAGGTCCACCGGTGCGTGTTTGATCCACTGGTGAAAGAGCAGCATGTCGCCAGGAACCTTGATGTTCACATCGGCAGGCACCCCGGCCACGGCTTCGCGCAGGGACTTTTCGTATTTCTTCCCGGCCGGAGTGCCGGTAATGATGTGCACGGGTTGCATGTCGAGCGCGACCAGAAAGCGGGTCAGCGCCAGGACCTGGTCGGGATCGCCGACAACGGCCACGCGCTTGCCGTAGAGGTACTGGTGCCAGTCGGAGATACTGTCCACCAGCTGGCCGCGCTCCAGATTCAGGGCCGCGGGGACACTGACGCCGGCCATCCGGCGCAGGGTGTCCACGAATTCGTCCGTGCCGTGCAGCCCCAGGGGAAGGCCCAGGATCTCGCAGGGGACCTTGCACTTGGCGTCCAGCGCCCGGGCCGCGGGCATGGACGCGGTGCGGCCCATGGCAATGGTGCCAATACTGCTGCCGCTCTTTTTGAGTTCCTCGATTGTCACGCCGCCTTCGGGAAACATTTTGTATTTACCGGTGAGCGGCCCGTTGAGGACCTTGGCGGTATCCGGGAACATGATCGTGGCCACGCCCATCAGTTCGGCGATCCGGCGGATCTCGGCCATGTCGGAGGGCTCCACGTAGCCCGGAATCAGGTTGACGGTCTTGGCTCGGTGGCCGTTGGACTCGGCGAAATAGTCCACCATGGCCTTGGTCATGTTGGCGAATCCGGTGACGTGGGAGCCGACATAGCTCGGCGTGCTGGCATGCAGGACGTACTTGCCCTGCGGGACCTTGCCGTCGGCCTTGGCTTTGGCGAAGATCTGCGGTACGTCGTCGCCGATCGTCTCGGACAGGCAGGTGGTATGCACCGCGATCACGTCGGGGTTGTAGACCGTAAAGATGTTGTCGATGGCCTGCACCAGATTGGCCTGCCCGCCAAAGACCGAAGCCCCCTCGGTAAAAGCGCTGGTGGCGGCGACGACGGGCTCCTTGAAATGCCGGGTCAGGGCGCTGCGGTGATAGGCATAGCAACCCTGGGAGCCATGGCTGTGGGGCAGGCAGCCGTGAATGCCCAGCGCGGCATACATGGCTCCGATCGGCTGACAGGTTTTGGCCGGGTTGACGGTCAAAGCACGGCGTTCTTTGATTTCAGTCGGTGTATGTCTCAGCAACATGATCTGCGATCTCCTAAGGGCGTCGTTGATC
>CAYMAR010000310.1:2143-4474 GCA_964388465.1 uncultured Desulfobacteraceae bacterium | reverse complement strand
ACATCTCGCTGGTGGAGGCCTGGTAGAAGCGGGTCTGATCCTCCCTCCCCAGGATCCGGATGGCCTCCAGGATCCGAAGCGTTCCGAGCGCATCGGCGTTGGCGGTATATTCGGGTGTTTCAAAACTGACCTTGACGTGGCTCTGGGCCGCCAAATTATAGATTTCGTCCGGCTGCACTTCCTGGATGATCCGGATCAGGTTGGTGGCATCGGTGAGATCGCCGTAGTGCATTAAGAAGCGAATGTCCTTCTCATGAGGATCGCGGTACAGATGGTCGACGCGAGCGGTGTTGAAGGAGGAGGAGCGGCGCTTGATCCCATGGACCTCGTAGCCCTTGTCCAGCAGCAATTCAGCCAGATAGGCGCCGTCCTGTCCGGTGATCCCGGTAATGAGTGCTCTTTTCATTTTCGTTTTCCTGTGGTTTGCGACCGATCGGGTTTGCCGCAAATGCATGACCGCACCGGACGCACGGCCGTCACAACGCCACCGACGCCGGTCTGTCAGCGGCCGTAGTCGTCCTCGAAACGCTGGATGTCGTCCTCGCCAAGATAGGACCCCGTGCGCACTTCGATGATTTCAAGCGCCAGTTTCCCGGGGTTTTCGAGGCGGTGCGGCTGCCCCAGCGGGATATAGGTCGACTGGTCTTCCTTGAGAACAAAAGCTTCCGCCCCCCGGGTCACTTGGGCCGTGCCCTTGACGACGATCCAGTGCTCGGCCCGGTGGTGGTGCTTCTGCAAAGATATGCGTTTGCCGGGATGGACCGTGATGTGCTTGACCTCGAAACGCTTCGCGTCGATGATGCTCTCCACCATCCCCCAGGGCCGGTAGACCCGGCGGTGGCAGATACCCTCCACCCGCCGGGCGGATTTGAGCTGCGCGACCAAATGTTTGACATCCTGAACGCGGTCGCGGGGGCAGACGAAAACGGCATCGGCCGTTTCCACGATGATGTGGCGGTCGACCCCGACCGCCGATACGAGTCGGCTGTCGGCCAACACGTAGGACTGGGTCACATTGTGCAGGAGGGTGTCGCCGCTGGTGACGTTTCCGGCACCATCCTTGGCCCCCACCTCCCAGAGGGCCTCCCAGGAGCCCAGATCGTTCCAGCCGGCATCGAGGGGTACCACCGCACCACGGTCGGTTTTCTCCATGACGGCGTAGTCGATGGAATCGGACGGGCAGTCGGCAAAGGCCGGCGGGTCCAGCCGAAAAAAATCGAGGTCGGTCGCCGCACACCCCACCGCCTCCTCGCACGCCCCGAGAATTTCGGGCGCACAGCGCTGCATCTCCTCCAGAATCGTGTCGGTCCGGAAAAGAAACATGCCACTGTTCCAAAGGTAGCGGCCGGAAGCGAGGTAGCCCGCCGCCGTTTGGCGATCGGGCTTTTCGACGAAAGCCTCGATGGCCGCGGTTTGATCGCCGCCGTCCCCGGTGTCCAGGGCTTCGCCCTTCTGGATGTAGCCATATCCCGTCTCCGGCGCCGTGGGCACGATCCCGAAGGTCGTCAGCAATTTTCGGGCGGTCAGCTCCCGACCCGCGACCACCGCCCGGTGGAAAACGGCCGGATGTTCGATGTGGTGGTCGGCCGGAAGAACGAGCAGGTCGTCTTGGCGCGACTGCCGGGCCAGATAGAGTGCCACGGCGGCGATCGCCGGCGCGGTGTTGCGTCCGACGGGCTCCAGCATGATCGTCTGCGGACGGATGCCGATCTCGCGCAGCTGTTCGGCAATCATGAAGCGGTGGCTCTCGTTGCAGATGACCACCGGCGGTGCGAGATCGGCCAAACCCTCCAGGCGGTCGAGCGTACTCTGGATCATACTGTGATGGCCGGTCAACTGCAGGAGCTGCTTGGGGTGCAGTTCCCGGGACAGGGGCCATAACCGGGTGCCGGCCCCACCGGCGAGAATGACAGGCACGATCATGTGGGTTCCTTTATTTTTACGGACGGCACGGTCAAAAAATTTAAACTATATAACCGGCACCCCCCCGGCCCCTCGACCTCGATGCCGCCGGATGTTCCGCGTTTTTTTTACGCAGCACATGCAACGGACACGCTGCTGGCGGTATTTAACACCGAAACCCGCCAAAAGGCAATCCGGGGCAACCGCCCGGTGCGACCGGGAAAAGCATGTCGATCTAATCGGTCGAAGACGCCGGCGCAGCGGCACCACGGCGTCCCGATGTCGATTCCGGGGGAAGGGCTGCCGACAGGCGGTCGAAATATTGGATCTGCAGCCCGACGATCCGCAACTCCTTCTCGGCCTGCTGACGGGCGTGAAAGCCGCCCGTGTATGGATTGACCCGGGCGTGTTTTTTGAGCAACAACCGCA
>CAYMAR010000310.1:0-2043 GCA_964388465.1 uncultured Desulfobacteraceae bacterium | reverse complement strand
GAAAACGCTGGCGGGCGATCAAGGCGGCGCCGAATGCGCCGACGGTATCGGGATTTTCAGGCACGGCCAGGGGACGCCCCAAAATGGCGGATATCGCCCGGACCACCCCGCCGTTGCGCGCCACCCCTCCTGACATGGCCAAGTTGAGCGCCCCGACTTCGCCGCCGACCCGCTTGACCAACGCCGCGGTCCGCGAAGCGATGGCTCGGTTCAGCCCGGCGACGATCTCCCGGGTCTCCTTGCCGTCGGCGATCAGCGAGACGACTTCACTTTCGGCAAACACGGTGCACATGCTGCTCAGTGTCAGGTTTTCTCGGGCGCCGCGGTCCAATTCACCCAGTTCGGCAATATCGACCTGCAGGGCGCGCGCCATGGCTTCCAGGAAACGTCCCGTTCCGGCGGCGCACTTGTCGTTCATGGCAAAATCACTGACCCCGCCCCGGCGGTCGAGACGGATGGCCTTGCTGTCCTGCCCCCCGATATCGATCAGAATGTCGGTTTCCGGGAAGAGGGTCTGCATGCCCCGGGCATGGCAGGTAATTTCGGTCACAGCGGCCAGGCGGCCATCCACCCGGTCGCGGCCGTAACCCGTCGATACCGTCGCTTGAACGGCCGTGGCCGCCAGGCCGGCCGTTTGCAGGGTTTCCCGCCGCACCCGCTCGATGGCTTCCAGGTTGCGGGCGCCGGTGGGCACCACCGCGTCCGCCAGAGGCTTGCCGTGATCGTCGATCAGGACCCCGTCGCAGGTCAGGCTGCCGATATCGATACCGAGAAAAGCGTTCATGGATGATCTCTCCAGCCAATGAACCTGAATTCCAAACCTTCCGCCGGTCTTAAACCGCCGATAGGCTGATCGTCCGCATCTCCTGACGGCGTTTGGTCTGGTAACTTCCCTATACTACGAATGCCTGTGATGATGCCACGCCAGAATGACTGGAAGGGCAAGCCGGCTGGTCGAGGTTGACACTTTCAATGCATGGACTAGTCTACCAGTTGGTTTCTGTGTTACAGGTCGTTACTAATCTGGCTGCCAAACACAAGCGATAGATTTGACGATGACGGGCAACACCTCCCTAAAAATAGTCCGCAATGCCGATAAGGCCTTTGAGCCGGCGGCCCATGAGAGCGCCATCGACCCGGGGTGTCTCAAAAAAATCCTCATCCGCAGAGCGGACATCCCCGAAGGACGCCTGCAAATGGTCAACTGGGTGCACTTGAAACCTGAAAGAGCGTTCGAGGCCCATTATCACGAGGAAATGACCGAGGTTTTCTTTATTTTTGCGGGTCGAACTACCGTACAAGTGGACGGACGCAGTGACATTCTTCTGGAAGGCGATGCGATTGTCATCCCCCCCGGTGCGATCCACACCATGACGGCTCTTGAAGGCCAGGCCGTTCACTACCTGGCCATGGGCATCGTTCACGCGGAAGGCGGTCGCACCATCGTGGTCAAGGACTGAAACCGGACGTGGAGATCCGCGCCGAGGAGGATATGCCTTGAAAAACGCCGTGTTGATTTCGATCGCCCTGGCGACGATGATCGCCACGACAGGCTGCAAGAGCCCGCAGCCGATTCCCACGGTTCCGGCGGTTGACCTCAAACGCTTCATGGGCGACTGGTACGTCATCGCGAGCATCCCCACCGTCTTTGAAAAAAATGCCTTTAACGCCCTTGAGAACTATCGCCTGGATACGGACGGAACGGTCATCACGACGTTCACATACAACAAAGGCGCCTTTGACGGACCCCAAAAAACTTTCACGGCACGTGGTTTTGTGCAGCCCGAAAGCGCCAATGCCCTATGGGGGATGCAGTTCATCTGGCCGTTCAAGGCCGAATACCGGATCATATTTTTGACCCCCGACTACACCCAGACGGTTATCGGCCGATCCAAACGCGACTATGTGTGGGTCATGGCCCGGACGCCGGCCATTCCGTCCGAAGACTTCGATCGGATTGTCGAGCTGCTGACCGCGGTGGGCTACGATGTCGAACAACTGCAGCGTGTGCCTCAACAACCCCTCAGCCAACGCTGACCCCGG
>CAYMAR010000309.1:0-4478 GCA_964388465.1 uncultured Desulfobacteraceae bacterium | reverse complement strand
TCCTTGCCCGCAAGGCTGGTGGTGTTCTGCGGCAGCAGGGTCACCTCGGCGGCAATGTGGGCGATGCCGGCCGCGTCGATGGCTTCCTTGACAGCCTCAAAATCCTCGGGCGCCGTGATGACCTCGAAATTGCTCCCGTCTTCACGCACGTCCTCGGCCCCGGCCTCCAGAGCCGCCTCCATGAGTTCATCCTCGTCGGCCGCCGATTTTTCCACGACGAGGTAGCCCTTGGTGTCGAACATCCAGGCCACGCAGCCGCCCGCGCCCAGGTTCCCGCCGCACTTGGAAAAGCAGTGCCGGATTTCGGAGACGGCCCGGTTCTTGTTGTCCGTGAGGGATTCCACGAACACCGCCGCCCCGCCGGGGCCGTAGCCCTCGTAGGTGCTCTCCTCGTAGTTGACGCCCTCGAGTTCGCCGGTGCCTTTCTTGACGGCCCGGTCCATGTTGTCCTTGGGCATGTTCTCGGACTTGGCCGCATCCAGGGCCCGGCGCAGCCGGGGGTTGGAGGCCGGATCCCCGCCGCCCATGCGGGCCGCCACGGTGATTTCCTTGATCAGTTTGGTGAATATCTTGCCGCGACGCGCATCCTGGGCGCCTTTGCGGTGTTTGATGTTGGCCCATTTGCTGTGTCCTGCCATCTATGCCTCCTGTTTCCTGCCCTTGCCGATGACGAAGATTTCGCGGCTCGCCTTGCGGCTGCTCCGGGGCTTGTATAGGCGCTGGGTCGAAAAAGCGCTGCGGACCTTCCGGACGAACGCCTCGAAATCCGGGCCCTGAAAAATTTTGCAGACAAAATGTCCGCCGGGTTTCAAGTGCGCCCGCGCGATGTCGAGGGCGGCTTCGCACAGGGTGAACGAGCGGGCCGCATCCACGTCCCGGTGACCGGTGGTGGCCGGGGCCATGTCGCTGATCACAACCCGGAAACCCGGCGCCAGCGCCGCCGCGAGGGCCGCATCCGGCGCCAGAACGTCGCCCTGCAGCACGCGGACATTTCCCGGCAGGGCCAAGTCGACTTTTTTAAGATCGATGCCGACGACCCCCCCGGTCGGACCGGCGATCCCGGCCGCGAACCGGGTCCAGGCGCCGGGGGCGCAGCCCAGGTCGAGCACCCGGTCGCCCCGACGGATGAGATGAAACCGCTTCTGGATTTCCTGGAGCTTGTAGACCGAGCGCGCCGGGAAGTTGTCCTTCCGCGCCCGGCGGGTATAGTGATCCGCCCATTGATTGGCGGTGCGTCTGCTTTGGGGACGCCTGGAGCGCATGCGACCCGCCTCTCAGCCGGCCGCCCCGTTGGGGTCCGGCGCTAACTTCTTGGCATTCAATATTAAAACAAATATTCCTACATTTTCTGGACGGGTTTCGTCAACCGGTATGAACCGGACCGAAAGACGTGCGCTGGCCCGAACGCGGGGACGACGGGCGATTTCCGCGGGTCAGAAGATGTTTTCGAGGGCTTCTTCGAGGTTGCGCACGCCGAGGATTTCGCCCCGGGTGCGTTGGTCGAGGCGCCGCAGGTTGCTGCGGGGTGCGATGATGCGCGTAAATCCCATCTTGAAGGCTTCGCTGGCGCGGATGTCCACGTGGCCCACCGCACGGACTTCGCCGGTGAGACCCACCTCGCCCACGATCAGGGTGCCCTCGGGCACGGCCTTGTCCGTGAAGCTCGAGGCCAGAGCGGCGGCCACGGCCAGGTCCACCGCCGGTTCGTCCACCTTGACACCGCCGGCCACGTTCATGAAGACATCCTGGCCGATAAGGTGCAGCCCGAGCTTCTTTTCCATCACCGCCACCAGCAGGGCGACGCGGTTGGTGTCCAGGCCCAGGATCGTGCGGCGGGGCGTGCCGTAGCTCGACCCGCTCACCAGGGCCTGGAGTTCGACCAGGATCGGGCGGGTGCCCTCCATGCTGGCCGTCACCACCGAGCCGGGCGCCTCGGCGGGCCGCTCGGAGAGAAAGACGGCCGAGGGGTTGCCGACCTCCATCAGACCGGACTCCCGCATTTCGAATACGCCGATTTCGTTGGTCGAGCCGAAGCGGTTCTTGACGGCCCGCAACACGCGGAAGACGTGGTTGCGGTCGCCCTCGAAATAGAGCACGGTGTCCACCATGTGCTCCAAGAGCCGCGGCCCGGCGATGGCGCCCTCTTTGGTGACGTGGCCCACCAGCATCACCGGGGTGCCCGTGCGTTTGGCCAGCAGCATCAGTCGCACGGTCGACTCCCGCACCTGGCTGACGCTGCCGGGGGCTGAGGTCAGCTCGGGGCTGAACATGGTCTGGATCGAGTCCACCACAAGAACGTCCGGCCGGTACTCCGCGACCATCTGGATGATCTGGTCCAGGTCGATCTCGGAGACCACCAGCAGGTCGGGGGCCACGGTTTCCAGCCGCTGGCTGCGCAGCCTGATCTGGCGTACGGACTCCTCGCCCGAGACATAGAGCACGCGCGCACCGCCGCAGGCCAGGCCGTAGAGCGCCTGGAGCATGAGGGTCGACTTGCCGATGCCCGGGTCGCCGCCGATGAGCACGAGGCTGCCGCCCACGAGGCCCCCGCCCAGCACCCGGTCGAATTCGGCGATGCCGGTCAGCCGCCGCTTCTCGGCATCCAGGGTGACCGCATCGATGGGCACGGGCTTGGCCACCACCTGGCTGCCGGTCAGCGCCGTGATCGGGCCCTTCCCCGCCGGGCGTTCTTCGGTCATGCTGTCCCACGCCTGGCATTCCGGGCATTTGCCCAACCAGCGCGGGGTCTGATAGCCGCAGGACTGGCAGGTGAACACGGTTTTGGGGGGCTTTTTGGTGGCCATGGGGTTGTGCCGGATTCCAGCTGTCGTGATCGTCGACGCGCGCCCGATAAAACGATTTTCAGCTGCGTATCAATGTGCAGCGCAGGTCATCGACGGGGTCATACATAGATATCAGAGGCATCGGCCGATGCCAATAGCCGCGTTTTTTTGCCGCAATCCGTAAGCAACCCATGGACTTGGGCCCCGGTTGGGGTTAAGATGGCCTTTGCCTTTGAGGTCGGCTCGAGCGGGTCGGCCAGGCGGCAGCGTTTTTCCGATGACGATCCATGCGGTCCTTGACCACGGCTTCGAAGCGCGGGGCCGAGACGCGCCATTGGGTTCGTCCCCACGAGCGGGCGGGGCCATCGGCCTTTGCGGGTCAGGCTGCAAGATTTTCCGCATTCCGACCGGAGGCTTGCGAAGAACGCTCAGGCATCAACCATTAGCAAAGACAAACGGATAGACGATGGGCACAGACGATCGGCAGACCCGGTGGGAACAAATCCGGCGTGGCCTCAGGCGATGGCTTCTGGTGCTGGCCGGTTGCGTGGCCATGGGCGCCGCCGCCACTCCGGAATACTTCGAACCCCTCATCCAACGGCTGGTTGACGACGGTTTCGACGGCGGGCAGGTCGCCGCCGTTTTTGATCGTTCCGAAACCGAGATGGCCATCGAGGGCGTCTCCCTCTTTTTTCGGCACAGCGAGGCGCGCCTGGACTACGATCAGTTTCTGCGTCCCGGGCGGGTCGAAAAAGCCCGCCAGTATCTGGAAACCCATGCCGCCGACCTTGCGGCCGCCCATGCGCGTTACAAGGTGGCCCCGGAGGTGATTACCGCCATCCTGCTGGTGGAAACCAACCTGGGCGGCATGAGCGGACGCCAGAAGGTTTTCAACGTCCTGGCCACCATGGCGGCGCTGGAGGACCAGGGCTCACGGGAGGCCTTTTGGGCCACCATGCCCACCGACCGGCGGATCTCCCGCCAGAAATTCGATGCCAAGGCCGACCGCAAATCCCGGTGGGCCTACCTTGAATTGAAGGCGCTCTTGAAATACGTGCGCCGGGAAAACCTCGATCCGCTGGACCTCAAGGGCTCCTACGCCGGCGCCATGGGTTACTGCCAGTTCATGCCGAGCAATGCGCTCAGGCTGGGCGTGGACGGCGACGGCGACGGCCGTGTCGATCTCTACACGCATGCGGACGCCATCGCCAGCGTGGGCAACTACCTGAAGCACCACGGCTGGCGGCCGGACCTCAATCGCAAGAAGCGCTACCGGGTGATCCTCAGGTATAACTACAGCAAACCCTATGCGAATACGATCCTCAAGATTGCGGACAAGTTGAAAGGCTGACGATGGATTTCAAGATGGCGCTCACGGTGCTGGTGGCCAGCGTACCCTTTTTCATTCTCACCGTCTGGGCACTGGTGGACGTTTTCATGAAGGACTTCGGCTCCACCGGCCGCAAAGCCATGTGGGTGCTGGTGGCCGGCTTCCCCTTCGTGGGCGCCCTGATTTACCTGGTTTTCGGATTCCGCCGGGGCCGCAAGCCCGAAAACGCCTGATTGTGGCCCGCAAGGCCCTAAAAGTTGACTAAACGAGGTTTTTCGGCTACATCAACCTGATCATTTCACACAAATGGGGTCCCATCGTCTAGCGGTTAGGACGCCGGCCTCTCACGCCGGAAACCGGGGTTC
>CAYMAR010000308.1:0-4488 GCA_964388465.1 uncultured Desulfobacteraceae bacterium | reverse complement strand
ACGTCAGAACCCCGGACCCTGGTAAAACACCTCATGTCATCCCAAAGCGTCAAACTGCAAGATCTTGAATTGATCCAGATTGTGAGCTTTGCGGATGCCATCTCCCCGAAGAATCTCCAAAGTCAGAAGTTCAGGTTGAAGACGTTTTTTTCCGGATGGATCGCCGATGAAGCCATTGCCGCCGGGCATGTCGATCTGATCCCATGCCCCCTGGCACGTCTGCCCCAGCTGATTGAAAATCGCAGAATCCGGATCGATGTGGTTTTTGTGCAGATTACGCCACCGGACAAGGAAGGTTACAGCAGCCTGGGCGTCTCCGTGGATATCGCCCGATTGGCCATGGAGCAGGCCAAGCTGGTCGTGGGAGAAATTAATCCGATGATCCCTCGAACGCTGGGGGATACCTTCGTTCCGGTTTCCGATTTTGACATGCTGGTGCAATCGGAAGAGCCGCCGGTGTATTTTGAACGGTGGCCGGTTGCGCCGGTCTATAATAAAATTGCGGAAAATATCGAGCCGCTAATCGAAGATCGAAGCTGTCTTGCCTTCTCGATGGGGCCGCTCTTCGAAGGCGTCAGCAGAGCTTTGACGAAGAAAGAACACTTGGGCATCCACTCGCCGTTTTTCAGCGACGCGCTCATGGACCTGATGCTCAGCGGGGCTGTCACCAACCGCTACAAAAAAACGTTCAACCGCAAAGCGATTACTTCCTATGCCTGTGGTACGAAGAAGTTGCTTGAATGGCTGGACAAGAATCCACGGGTAGAATTCCAGCCCGTAGATAAAGTTTTCGACCCTTTGAGCATCGGGCAGAACCCCGGATTCGTCGCGATCGTTGCGGGCCAGAAGGTGGACCTGACAGGAAGAGTTGCCCTGCATACGGGGCTTGGCAATATCGCTGCGGGATCGTCGGAGGTTCTCGCCTTCATCAACGGGGCCCAAATTTCCGATGGCGGCTATACCATATTCGGGCTGCCCAGCCGCAATCACCGGGGCGCGGCGAACATTTCCGTTTCCATCGAAGAAGTCGATAACCGATTTGACTTCCGAGAGGGCGTCGACTACGTCGTGACCGAATACGGGGTGGCCAGCCTGCGGGGACTCACGATACGTGAACGGGCCCAGGCGCTCATCGAAATCGCCCATCCGGACGATCGGATTGGACTGGTGGCCGCCGCCAAGGAGGTCAACATCCTGTACCGGGATCAAATCTACCTTCCGGAAAGCTCACGCCGCTATCCTTCGCACATCAATGAGCATCAGCGCTTTAAAGGCGGAATCGAGATACGGTTCCGGCCGATCCGTCCCTCGGATGAAGAACAGATGCGCCGTCTTTTCTACCGCTTTTCAGACGAGGCCGTCTATTACCGCTATTTTTCATCTCGCCAGACGATGTCGCACGCCCAGATGCAGACCTATGTGAATGTCGACTGGAGCAATGAGATGTCTATCGTCGGTGTCACGGGTAAACCGGGTGAGGGGGCCATTGTGTCAGAATCCCGGTACATCGTGGATCCCGACGGTCAATGGGCGGAGATGGCGTTTGTCGTGGATGAAGAATACCAAAATATCGGCATATCGACCTATGCCTTCAATCTCCTCTCGAAAATCGCCATTGAAAATGGGATTAAAGGTTTCTGGGCGGACGTGCTTCTATCCAATACCGCCATGATGAAAGTCTTCTATAAAGGCGGCTTTCCGGTACGCACCGAAATGGCCAGCGGCGTCTACCACGTAACCATTCCACTTGTTAAACCCTGACCAAGCAAATTTTATTATGGCCCCATGCCTTGGCGAGAAATTGTCGGCGCATGTCGAACATCCCTAAGACGTTCCCCATGCTCTCCGGACCAGCCGCCATTCAGAATTGATCCATGTCCGCCGCGATGGGGAGGCTATTGTTGGCGGGACGTGTTGCTTTTACGGGTAAGGCCGCAGTTTTTTTGGGGGGGGTGCCGGCCTTCCGATGCGGTCTTCTGGCCGGCGCCGGAATGAGGCCGCGATTCACGGGGCTTTTCTTTGACCGCTACGCGCTCCCCGATTTGCCCAGCACCAACAACAAGCGCCGCCGCTATGGCGCATGGCAAACCCGGCTTTTGCCGGGGTTTTTATTGGGGCAAGGGTTGGAGAATCGTTGTGTCCAAATGGCAAGGGGCTATCGGTACCCCGATAACCCCTTGAAGTTAATTGGTACGCCCGGCAGGATTCGAACCTGCGATCTTCAGCTCCGGAGGCTGACGCCCTATCCCCTGGGCTACGGGCGCAAAAGAAGTGGTTTCAGAACCCCGTCTAACGTCCAATGACTGTATTGCGAACCTCTTCAAAATGCTCACATACGCCGAGTATGCTGCGCTTTTTCATCGGCCCGCGCCTTGTCCTTGAACGCGATCCACGGTTTTGAAACCACTTCTTACTGAATAGTGCCATGCAAATAAGTGAATTTCACCCTTATGTCAAGCGGATGCGGGCATGAGGCCCATTGCCTGGAGGGCTTCGATGGCCTCGCCGACCACGTAGAGGGAGCCGGCCACGACGATGGTGTCGCGGGGACCGGCGGTCTTGACGGTCTTTTGCACGGCCCGGGCCACTTCGGGGACCACGCAAACGTCCTGAGTATATCGTTGGGCCGTGGCGGCCAGCGTTTCGGCCGCAACGGCGCGGCCTATTTGGGGGGCGGTAATGACGGCCCGTCGGCAGGGGGGCAGCATGCCGGCCAGCATGCCGCTATAGGGCTTGTCGTCCAGGATGCCAACCACCATCAAGATGTTCCGGTCCCCGAGGTGATCCTGGAGGTAGCGGCCCAGGTTGCGGGCGGCAGCCAGGTTGTGGGCCCCGTCCAGAATGATGTGGGGCTTCGTGCACACGGTCTCGAGCCGCCCCGGCCATTGGGTGGCCATGAGCCCCTTGCGGATGTCGGCCTCATCGATGGGCACGTCTTTTCTGATGAGGACCTCGGCCGCGGCAACGGCCAGGCTGGCGTTGGACACCTGGTGATCCCCCAGCAGCGGCGTTTCCAGGCCGGACCACTTGTGGTCGATCCCATAGTAAGTGAAATGGCCCTCGGCCTGCCGGCGGGTGCGGAAGTCTGGTCCCTGGCGAAAGCAGGGGGCTTTCATGGCCGCAGCCTTGGCTTCCGTCACCCAGACGGCGGCCGGCTGTTTCACCCCGGTGATCACCGGGGTGTTCTCTTTTATTATCCCGGCTTTCTCGCCGGCGATTGCGGAGATCGTGTGGCCGAGATAGTCGCGGTGTTCCAGCGAGATATTGGTGATGATGCTGGCCTCGGGGGTCAGCATGTTGGTGGCGTCCAGGCGCCCGCCCATACCGGTTTCGATCACGGCCCAGTCCACCGGGCGCCGCCCGAAGGCATAGAGGGCCATGGCGGTGGAAAACTCGAAGAAGGTGGGCTCGCGATCGCCGCTGTGGGCCGATTGAACGGCCTTATAGGCGGCCACCACCTCGCGGTTGGCGATGGGGCGGCCGTCGATGCGGATGCGCTCGTTGAAGTGGACCAGGTGGGGGGAGGTGTAGAGCCCCACGCTGAAGCCGGCCGCCTGGAGGATGGCGGTGAGCATGGAGGCCACGGAGCCCTTGCCGTTGGTTCCGGCCACGTGCACGCTTTTAAAGCGATGCTGGGGGTGGTCCAGGCCGGAGAGGATGTTCCGCATCACGTCCAGGCCCAGTTTGATGCCGAAGCGGTGCAGGCCGTACATGGTCTCGAGGCATTTTTCGTATTCACCCATGCTCTCTTATCTCCAGGTCCGCTCTGATTTTATACATGCGCAGTTTCATCGGGTGTCAGTTGGCGCTTGTGGTTTCACATCGGGGTCGGTATCGGCATCGCTATCGGAATCGAAGTGTTGTGTTTTCTGATGCCCGCCGCCGGTTTTTTATCTATTTGTTTTTATGCTACTTTTCTTGTGCGTACAAGAAAAGATAAAACCGTAAAAAGTCTTGTAGAATTTGGTTGACCACAACCTGATGCGTATTTACTTTCTTTACTTCCACAATATATGGTGGTAGTAATTGCAAGTTTCGACTTTTTACGAGACCATCAAGAAAAGTAGCCAAAAGAAAACGCCCGTGACCCGCTTCATCCTGCGCGTCGAGGATGCAGCCGGAGCGCATCGGGACTCGCTTCGCTCAAACAAGCCGATGCGCTTTTTCCGTCTGAATCCCCGATGCTCGGCGCGGGTCAAAGGGGTAAAACCAAATCAAAAAAAATACACACCCTGCTCCCTCAATCCAACTGCAAAAAATAGCTTTTCAGGCGATGCCGGGATATCGTGCTAAAACTTCCCGTGTTTATATACTTTTTTGGCATTTACGGAACTGTCAGCAACAAAAAAAGCCCGGCAGCATGGGCTGCCAGGCTTAATGTCGATTGGTCGGCTTAGCGCCGGTAGGCTCGGCGGGCCGCCGCGATGCGTTCACGGCGCAACGCTTCGCGCTGTTTGCGGCGCCGGAACTCGCTCGGCTTCTCGTAGC
>CAYMAR010000307.1:0-4492 GCA_964388465.1 uncultured Desulfobacteraceae bacterium | reverse complement strand
ATGCTATACCGACTATGCCATGTACCTGTTCAGCCCCGCCTTTAAGGATGGAGGCGTTCGGTCCACTTATTGGGACCTGGCATTCCCGATCCTGCACAAGAACCCGCTCAGCGACCGCCCCTATATCCTCCCCGACGGCCGCGTGCAGAGTGGCTACAACGGCTGGAACGTACGCCGGTTCATGATGCGGCTGCATGCCCTGCAGTACGATGCGGGCCTCCTGCCCGGTGCGAACGGCTTCCATTCCTCCAACGCCTTTCTGACCATCGCCATGCCCTGGACGGACTCGGTCCTCGACGGCGAACGCAACTGGAACCTGGACACCTCCCCCGAGGACTGGGTCGACGCCTACCCGATCGGGCGCATGCGCTCCCTGTCCGTTGCGCACAACTGGGGCGTGGACATCTGCTGGATGGCCAATATGGAGAGCAAGGATCCCGCGAAGGTGGACGCTGCCAAGCGCCTGCAGGGCCAGTGGGTCTGGATGCACGACTCCTGGCTCAACCCCTACATCCCGCAACTGCGGCAGATGCCCGACAGTGTGCTCGATTGGGGCGTGAACGATGAGGGCACCGTCTATCACCCCTACTGGCGCAACCCCTTCGTGAACTGCGCCGACAAGGACGTGCTGGTGTCGCTCTGGCGCACCGGTGATCGCCTGACCCTGGGCGTCTTCAACTATGCCAAGGACGGCAACAAGGACGCCAGGATCAAGATCGACCTGGCGAAGCTCGGGCTCGACCCGAAACAGGCCTATGCACGCAAGCTCTGGACCGAACCGGGCAACGGGGCCACGGCGCACCTGAACAATGACGGCACGCTGCAGGTGAAGGCCTTGCCCGGCCACCGGCTGATCCTGGTTGGCCTCGCCGCGCCGGCGACGGCTGAACTCGGGCGCGCCGCCAAAGCCCTGCCCGAATGGCTCGGTGGCAAACTGCCGGCCCCGGTCATCGACTTCGGCATGGTCGACAAGGCGACCCGGCACTTCGCCCCCGGCCAGGCGCCGGGTGTGACCTGCGGCGATGCCGCCATCCAAATCGGCATGTGGCAACTGCCCGACCGCGTCATGCTCGCCGTCTACAACACGAACGAGGCGGCAGCCAAGGATGCCGTGATCAAGCTGGATCTTGCGGCGCTCGGACTCGAACAGAAGCTGATCTGGCAGGAGTTGATCGGCGTGCGCCAGCTCGTCGCCGAGGATAAGGCGCCCGGGCCGCAGTTCGACTACTACGGCGGCACCCTGACGCTCAAGGGCATTCCTGCCAAGGGCGGACGCCTCGTCACGGTGCGGAAATACTGAGTGCTCTCTCCGAAGACAGGATCCCGAATGCCAAACGCTTCGGGATCCTGTCTTTTTTAGGATTAGTTCAAAAACCAAGAACGAAGAACCAAGAACCAAGCCAGGATACGCTTAGATTATGGAGTTGAAACGAGACGGTTTTCACGCAGTCACATCGGCGACGCTACCCGACGATAGTCGGCGTATCCTGCCGCTGATCGGCAACGACGAGATCAAGCTCTGCGTGGATGCGCGCGGCGTAATGCACGATCTTGAGCACACCTGGGGCAGCCATCCGCCGCCTCGCATCACCTGGAGCGGGCGACGGCACGACCGGCGCTATGATCGCTACAACAGCAACCTCTTCGAATGGGGGTTCCTCAACCTGGAGTTCGCCGGAGAGAACGAACTGCCGCCGGTGACGAGCTGGCGGCAGCGGCTGCACCCGCGCGAGGGCTACGTCGAAACCGAGATCACGCGCGGCCCGGTGCTCGAGCGGACCGTCAGCTTTGTTCACTTGGAGAAAAACCTGGTGGTCTTCCGGCGGGAGTACACGAACCTGCCGAGCGGCATCGATCGCCGGCTGCGTGCGGTCCATACGCTCTGCCAGGTCGGCACGGAGGACTTGCCGTTTCGCGTGACCTGGGCGCCGACGGCCCCGTTCGCCAACGGAATCGCGGCCGATACGACGGCGGACGGCATGTGGATGTATCGGGGCCGCCTGGCCCTGTTTGCCGACGTCCAGGGGGCCGCGCGGGCGCGGGACAACCGCCTGGAGCTGGAGATGGAACTGCCGGACAACGGCGCCGTTACGGTGTGCCTGAGTCTCAACGACGACCTGGGCGATCATCCTCAGCTCCTGGACATCCCCTTTTCGGGGTGGATGACCTCGCACGTGCGTGAGGTCCATGAGGAGAACCGGGCGAGGCTGGAGGCGTGGCGGCCTGCCGACTACGCCGCTGCCACCGACGCCCTGTTGAAGGAGCTGCGGGAGCAGCGGTTCGAGGGGCTGTTCCAGGACCATCGCAAGGCGTGGCAAGTCTGGTTCGCCCAGGCCCGGGTCGAGCTGCCGCCCGAAGAGAAGGAACTGCGGGCCGCGTTGGACACACAGCTCTATACGATGCGCTGCTCCTACACCCGCTGGTCTTCACCGGCCAACCCGTTCAATACGAGCTGGGGCGCACCCTATTTCTGGGACGAGCGGTTCCCGACCGAAGGCCTGATGCGGCTGGGGATCATGGATATGCCCACGCGCACGGTCGAGTGGCGACGGGGAATCCTGCCCTTTTCCACGATGATGACCGGCGGACGGGGGGCACGATACGTCTCCAGCGCCACCGAACCCGGTTCGCACGTCGCGGATACCAACTGCACGCAGTTCTACGAATTCTTCCAGATCGGCGTGGTCGTGAACTACCTGTACGAATATTGCCGGTATCACGACCAAGAACGGACCTGGCGGCGGTATTACCCGATCTTTCGGGAATGCGCGGAATTCTTCCGCCGATGGCTCCTCATCGAGCTGCCCGGCAACAATGTCATGCTGACATGGCTGGTGGACGTCGACGAGACTCACTACCCGGTGCAGGACGGCGTCTTCGCGGTCTGCGGGGCGGCCCGCATTTTCCACACGGCCTGGGAGACGGCCGAACGGCTCGGCATCGCCGATCCGGAAATCCCCGAGTGGAAACGGTCCGGCGCCATGACGCTGCGGCTGGCCAATCATCTCTGCGGCGGCGGCGGCCTGGACCGCGATCCGGCAGTCACCACGGCGGACAACCCCGCTTCGTGTTACGTGGATTATGAGCTCGATGACGTGCCCGCTGGCGAGCTGGACGTGGACAAGGCCGTCCGCGCCTGGCGTGACGAGTACCGCAAGCGGTTCGCGCCGGAAAGCCAGATGGAGAAGGGCAAGACGAACCTTTCCGGCGAAGCGGTCGCCATGCCGTTTTGGAGCTGGGGGCCACTGCAGACGGCCCATAGCGCGGCACTGCGCGAGCAACCCGACACGGCGTTATACAACCTGCGCCACGCCCTGACTACATTGATGGACTTCGCGGCCCTGAACGAAAGCGCCCAAGTCGATCTCAGCGACGTGCATCACCCCTGGTTCAATACAGCTGCCGGCGCCTATGTCCGCGCCCTGACCCGGATGCTGGTCTATCCCAAGGACGACGTGGCGAGCCTCATGCCGGGCATTCCGGCCGAGTGGCGCGACTTCGCCTTCGAACTGCCGATCCACCGCGGCGGCTGGGTCAAGGTACGGGTGGCTGACGGCGTGCTGGTCGAACTGACCATTCGCGAAACCACCCCCGGCCCGCACCCTCGCCAGGTCCACCTGCCCAAGCGTTTCGCACCCGACCGGAGCACCCTGCCGGACGGCCTTGCCGTCGCCGCCGAGACCGAAGGCGTCTGGATCCTGGAGACAACCAGTTGAAAACGGACAAGCCAGGACATAGCCATGCGGAAAAGACCTCACATCCTGCTCTTCCTCAGCGATCAGCAACACCAATGTAAAAACGGAGAGAAAGCGTGTTTTATCCCGGAGACTTCAAAATGATTAAAAACCGCCTTTATGGCGTTGGCCTTGCCCTTTTTATTCTGCTAAACGGCTCTGTCTCAGCCGCCCCAACAAACGATGCTCGGACCGCATTGGACAACAAGGAATACGCCAAGGTCGACACGATCCTGGAAAAAACTCTGGATCGGCTCAACCCGCCCGAGGATGCCCTGCGACTTTCACTGGCGGCAAATATTGCGCAGGGCAATTACGTCACGGCCAACCGACGCGTCGAGACACTGTTGCGCGTCACCGAAAACCGGGATTTGAATTTGCTATATCAGGGGGCTGATCTTGCCGGACTGATCGGCGACTCTGTGGCCGAACAAGAACGGCTCCGTTATTTTGCACTGAACCAGCCGACGAAAAATGATGACCTCGACGATGCCTTTTCACGGCTCCTCGGCACCGGCATCTATCCGGATGTCTACCGGCGTTACATCAAGCTGTATGGCCCAACCGATCAGGGCTGGAAGTTTGGGGTTGACCTGCTAAACCGCCTCATTCAGGCCTACGACGGGGCGCAAACCCGCGAACAGGCCGGTCTTCTCATGGACACATTCACAACACCGGAACGTATCAACCATGTGGTCGAACGTCTGCGCTATGCCGCCGACAACTTTGTCCTGGGAAAAGGCAGCGAACGCTACCAG
>CAYMAR010000306.1:0-4510 GCA_964388465.1 uncultured Desulfobacteraceae bacterium | reverse complement strand
GTGTCGGGCCCCGCGCGATGTCAGGTAGACGCTTTCGATGTCGGTTTTATCCGGCAGGACGTGGGGCACGGCTTCCAGGGTTTGATCAATGGCCCGTTTGAGCCGCTGAGCGGGATCCTCCGGGGTGCGTGGAGGAACCCAGCTGCGCAGGTATAACAGCTGGTGGCCACCAATTAGAAAGAGGGTCGCATGGTCGCTGTCGCCGTCGATCAGCAGACAGGATTTAGCCCCTTCCGAACTGGCCGCCAGGAGCATGGCCGCCGGTAGTCCAGAGAAGGTCATGAGAACGGGATCCAACCCCGCTTCGTTAAGACGCTTGAGAAAAAAGTTGATCTGTTCCCGAGACAAGGCGGCGCTCAAGGCCGTGTGGCCGTTGCCGTTTCCGGTGATCTGGAAGTCCATCACCAGTTCATCGATGGGCACCGGCAGGGTGGCTTCCAGCTCGAGCGGCAGGATCTGGCGCACCTTGCGCCGATCTTGAAAGGGCACCTTAACGCTGCGGGCAAACAGACCGTGCCCTTCGATGGCCGTTATGCAGGTCAGCCCGGGGGCCGTGATGGCATCCCGCAATTCCCTCAGGGGCGCAACCGCACCGGCCATATCGGCATCGGCAATGCGGCAGACCAAGTGGCCGGATTTCTCGATCTGGACGCTGCGCAGACCGGTGCGCAGCAATACCCAGTCGATGCCATGTTCTTTGATATCTAGTGTCAGCGTTAGTCTGGCCATAAAGCGTATCGATCGAATCTGCCCGTGTCAGGGGGAGGGAATTGCGGCAGCGAACCGCTTGCGAACAGATAGGGGCGATTGCGTATCGTCCTTCAACTTATGGCAATCTATCACAAATTCCAGATTAGATGAATAGCATCCCATTCTATGGGCTTCACGACATTTCCCATGCAAGAATTCGGCAGGTCCATCCCCGTCCGTCGGTGGCCATCAGGCGTTCCACAACGGCCGTCACCGTGCGCTGAAAGCCGTTCCACTCGGCAGTGGCCTGGATACGGAAAAGATGGGTGGCAAGCGTGATAAGATCGGCATTCAGCTCAAGTCCGCCGGCACCGGGAACGTCCTGGTACCAGGCCTGCCCCTCCAGAACGGCCGCGTCGGCCTCCTCGCGGTACGCGACGAGGGCTTCGGCCAGATCACTGTATTCGGGCGGCATCAGAGCAGCTAAGACCGTGCGGGATGCCGTGTTCAGGTTGATTTTTCCCGTAAACGTATATCGGCCGTCGGCCGAGGGGGCCATCCCGTGGACGGTCATCAGATCCCGAAGCCCAGCCCGGTCTTCACGACCTTCGAAAAGCGTGGCGGATATGCCTTTGACGCGAGCCAGTTCGCCGATGTGCAGCATGGGGCCGTTGCGGATTTGATAAGGCGGATCCAGCCCCTGGTAATAATCGGACTCCGCACCGTTCAGGCCGGTGATCGCCTCGTCGTCGCCCGTGTCCAACCAGTCCTTGATGGCGTTGACCATGTCAGCCGGCATGAGATCACCTTCCAATCCGAGGTCGCGCCGCACGAGATCAATCGCACGCTCCATGATCTGCTGCTGCTGAGGGTTGAATTGACGGCTTGGGGGGAAGTCGACCAGGGCGTTAATCTGGATGCGGGCGGTTTCGTCCGTGATGAGCACCGCCAGCCGGCCGTCTTCAAAGGCGAGCGCCAGGAGCGCTTCGTTACGCTTTTCCGGATCGGACCAGGTTTCCTTCGGATGGTCGGTTTCGGAAGCATAGCGGTCCTGGATCAAAAGGGCCATGGCGCCGTGTACGCCAGCGGTGGCCATTTGTCCCGCGATCAACCGGCTGCGGACCGCGTCGCTGCTTTCGAGGGCTAAGCGGGCTGACCGGTTGGTTTCCACCGCCAGGCTGATGGCCAGGGCGATGAAGGCCAGGGTCATGAGCAGGGCGATACCGCGTTCACGTTTCGGGTGTTTTGGTTTCATCGGATTAGACTTTACCGCTGGCCGGTCGCCACAGCGGCAGCGGCACGACCGTTTGAAAAACCGTTACGTCGTCATCGGCTGCGAGTTCAAGTCGGATGCGGACCGCCCGCGGGGTTGCATATCCGTAGTCTATAGAAGAAGAATCCCACTCTTTGGAAGATTCCCCTTCGGCGTCGATATAGCTGAGATTCAGTGTGCGAATGTTTTCGCACAGAATCGGGTCGTTGGCGGGTTCCGGCAGCGAACCGACATCTGCGAGCACATCCCCGCGCCGCAGCCGATAGACAGGCTCCGGACCCGCGCCAACGGCTTCGAGATAATAGCGAATAATCGCTATGCCTTGTCTTCCGTCGCCGTTGAAATCAACGTGGGCCCGGCTGGCAAACTGCAGCTGGACGGCATCGCCGCTTCTCGCCGTCGAATCCCTGGCCACAAAGCGGAAAGGCGATGGTTCCTGGCCGGTTGCGGGCGGCACGAAAATGGGTGGACGGATGATGAAGATATTCCCGAGGTCCGTGCTCATGCGCACAAGGCAGTTGCGCGCCATGTCACGGTTCATGCGCTCGCGCGCCAATTGTTCGGTTTGTGAAAAGACGCCGCTGAAGGAACCCATGATAATCGAAACCAACAGGGCGAAAATCGCGATCGCAATCAGGATTTCCGCCAGAGTGAAGCCTGGCGACCGTGAGAACCGGCAGCTATGAACCGGAATTGGCAAGGCGATACGTCCTCAATCGGAAAAGGTCCTCGTCGTCGTTCAAGTAAACTTTAAGGTCAATCTGCTTCAGCAGCGACCGGCCGCTGTTGTCAGTCAAGTTGGCAACGTCCCGAGTTTCGAGTGTCCAGGTATAACCGGGATAGTCTTCTCCGAAGTCGCCGCTATCGGTATCCGGAAAATCCGGTGCCTGCGATTCGATATCGGCAATTAATTGCTCGGCCAGCAAGGGGGCCCGGGTGTGAAACCGAGCGATACGCTCCAAGGTAAGGGATTGGATCTGCAGACGATAGACCGCCACGAGCACGATAGCCGCGATTCCCAGCGCCACCATCACTTCGAGAAGCGTGACCCCCAGCTCGCCGGCACGACGGTACGGTTGCAGACGATACCGGTCGGCCAAGCGTGACAAACTCGAAATGGCAGCGGTGCGTGCAAACATGGTATCAGCGCCGGTGACAGCCGGCCGGAATTAAGTGGTTAAAACGCGGCGGTATCATTGTCCGAAACAATCAGGGCCATCGGCAGAAAGGCCTCGACGACCAGGTCGATGGGTTTGGAACTGCCATCGGTCAGCCGGATGACGGCGCGATCAGAGTGGCCCTGGGGGTAGAACGCAATCGCCGCCACGCCTGACCGGATTTCCTCCCGGCCCGCAAAGCGGACGTGTTCGATCCGGATGTCGTCCGGCAAAATCCGTTCGAACTGGCCGGGCGGGGCCGGATCCGAATTCCGGTCATTACGGGACACCCAAATGCGGTTTTCATCCAGATCCAGATGTAGCCGGTGGATGCTCTGGCGGTTCAAGGCGGCTATTTTTAACTTCTTGACGGCATGCAGCAATTCGCGGGCCACGCGGTCTTGTGAACCGTCGGCACCGCCGGTTTGAAATGCGGGGATGGCAAAGCCCAGCAGAATGGTCAGCAACAGGATGACGACGATCAGTTCCAGAAGCGTAAAGCCGCCCGCCGTCCCCCGACGGCAAGCGGTCGAGCCGGGGTGGCGAATAGCTTGAATCCCAGGAGGGGGCGGCGCCTTGCCTGCCCGTGCTTGTAAACCCGACGCGGCTGTCGCCGACCGTTGATCCTTCATGGGTATTACTCGATTTCCCAGCTGTTGATGTCGCTGTTCTTGCCGTCGCCGCCGGAAACACCGTCAGCGCCATAAGAAGCGATGTCGTAGTCGTTGTGAACCCCGGGGCTGAGATAAACGAAACTGTTGCCCCATGGGTCGACGGGCACCCGGCCTTTTTCCAGGTAGCCGCCCTCGCGCCATTTGCGCGGCAGCGGCGGTGTATCCGGCTTGGTGACCAGGGCTTCCAGACCCTGGTCGGTGGACGGGTAGCTGCCGTTGTCGAGTTTGTAAAGTTTGAGGGCGGTCTCCATGCTTTCGATCTGCATTTTGGCCTTGAGCTGTTTGGCTTCGTCCGGCCGACCCATGATGCGGGGAACGATGAGACCCGCCAGGATGCCCAGGATCACGATGACGACCATCAGTTCGATCAGGGTGAATCCGGCGGATCGATTCGGGCTCGGTGGCTTAAGGCGTTTCATATTTCCTCCGGTCAATGATGATGCCAAAGTGGTTTCTATACGATGAGTTGGTTCATTTCGAAGATAGGCAGACAGATGGAGAGCACGATAAAGCCGATGATAAGTCCCATGACGACGATCATCAGCGGCTCCATGAGAGCCGTCAGGCCCAGAAGCTGGTTTTCAAGCTGGCTTTCGTAGAAATCGGCGATTTTGGCCAGCATTTTTTCGAGCTCACCGCTTTGCTCGCCCACTTCGATCATCTGGACGGCCAGCGGGGGGATCCAATCGATGCCGCGCAGGGAATGCGCCAGCCCC
>CAYMAR010000305.1:0-4523 GCA_964388465.1 uncultured Desulfobacteraceae bacterium | reverse complement strand
TGCCCGTGATCAGCGGCATCGACTATGCCGATCTGGGCGCAGCGGGCGAGGCCCCCGGACCAGCCCTGGCCGCGGCTCTGAAGCTGTTGACGCCCGAGAAGGGGGCCGCGGCCATCGGCGACCAGGCCCGCATACGTGAAATCCGTGCGGACGCCGAACTGGGGTTGACCCTTTTCGTAACGGACGCCGGAGACGCGCCCGCCTACCGCACCATTATCTTGGGTTTTGCGCACTGGCCGGAAAAATACCGGAAAATGAACGCCATCCGCTCCTATCTGGATCGGCGGGGCCTGATGCCCGGGGCCCAAATCTTCAATCTACGGGATCCTGATCGGGTTGTGATCAGTCCGGCGGCACGGAAGGGCGGCGCCGCGCCAACCAAGGAGGTGTGAGATGCAGGGACGCGGTAACCTCGTTGTGGGCCTCGACATCGGGACCACCAAAATCTGCAGCGTGGTCGGCGAGGTCGGCGGCGGCGAGATCAACATCATCGGCATCGGCACGCACCCTTCCATCGGTCTGCGCAAGGGCGTGGTGGTGAACATCGAATCGACGGTGGACTCCATCAAAAAAGCCGTGGAGGAGGCCGAACTGATGGCCGGCTGCGAAATATCCTCGGTCTACGCCGGAATCGCCGGCGGGCACATCACCGGCTTCAACAGCCGCGGCATCGTGGCCATCAAAGGCAGCGAGATCACCGAAAACGACGTCGAACGCGTTATCGACGCCGCCCGGGCGGTGGCGATTCCCATGGACCGGGAGGTCATCCATGTCCTGCCGCAGGAGTACATCGTCGACGACCAGACCGGCATCCAGAATCCGGTGGGCATGGCCGGCGTCCGTCTCGAAGCCAAAATTCATATCGTCACCGGCGCGGTGACGTCGGCGCACAATATCGTCAAATGCTGCAACCGCTCGGGGCTGGACGTCTGCGACATCGTTTTGGAATCATTGGCCTCGGGCGAAGCCGTGCTAAGCGACGAGGAGAAGGAGCTCGGCACCGCCTTGATCGATCTCGGCGGCGGCACCACCGACTTGGCCATCTTTGCCGGCAAGAACATCAAGCACACCTTCGTGCTGGCGCTGGGCGGCAACAACCTGACCAACGATATCGCCATCGGCCTGCGCGCCCCTCACGCCGATGCCGAAAAAATCAAAACCCGTTTCGGCACCTGTCTGCCGCACAGCGTCAGCGCCGAGGACATGATCGAGGTGCCGGGCGTGGGCGGGCGCGAAGCGCGCAAACTGCCGCGCCAGATCCTGGGCGAAATCCTGGAGCCGCGCATGGAGGAGATCTTCACCCTGGTCAAGCGCGAAATCTACCGCGCCGGCATGGAAGCCAGCATTCCGTCGGGTCTCGTGCTGACCGGCGGCACCTCGCTCCTGAAAGGCACCACCGAAATCGCCGAATCCGTGTTCAATCTCCAGACGCGCCGGGGCAAGCCCCAGGGGATTTCCGGACTGGTGGACGTGGTCAACAACCCGATGTACGCCACGGGCGTCGGTCTCGTCCTCTATGGCGCGCGCAATCAGACCGAGAAGAAATTCCGCATCCGCGACGCCAATATCTTCAACCGCATCGTGGCGCAGATGAAACGCTGGTTCAAGGATGTGGTCTGAAAAACAGCATCACCGTTTCCGCGGATCCAGAGCCCGCGGCCTTTGCCGGTAAACCGGCGATCCAAACGCAACCGCGCCGGGCGCGGCAACCAACAACGTTTAACAGGGGGGAATTATGTTTACGTACGTCGACAATGAGAACGCAGCCAAAATCAAGGTGATTGGCGTGGGCGGTGCCGGGGGCAACGCCATCAACAACATGATCTCGTCCAATCTCCAGGGGGTCAAGTTCATCGTGGCCAACACCGACGCCCAGTCCTTGGACGTCTCCAAGGCCCCGCTCAAGATCCAGCTGGGCGAACAACTGACCGAGGGGCTGGGGGCCGGCGCCAACCCGGACGTGGGCCGCGAAGCCGCCATCGAGGCCGGTGAAGCCTTGCGCAACGCCCTGGAAGGCAGCCACATGGTGTTTATCACGGCCGGCCTGGGCGGCGGAACGGGCACCGGGGCCGCACCGGTGATCGCCGAAATCTGCAAGGAGATGGGCATCCTGACGGTGGCCGTCGTCTCCAAGCCGTTTTCGTTCGAAGGCAAAAAACGCTCCCGGCAGGCCGACAGCGGTCTCGAACGGCTCAAACAAGTGGCCGACACGGCCATCACGATCAACAACGACCGTCTGCGCGGCCTGGCCTCCAAAAACGCCACCATGCTCGACATGTTCCGTCGGGCCGATGAGGTCCTGCTGCACTCGGTCAAGGGCATCACCGACCTGATCATGATGCCCGGCCTGGTCAACCTCGATTTCGCCGACGTCAAGGCCACCATGTCCAAGGCCGGCATGGCCATTATGGGCATCGGCGCGGCCAGCGGCGAAAACCGCGCCCTCGAGGCGGCCGAGCGGGCCATTTCCCATCCGCTGCTCGAGGACATTTCGATCGCCGGCGCCAAGGGCGTTCTCATGAACATCACCAGCACCAGCGAGCTGACCATGGAAGAAATGACCGAGGCGTCCGACCGCATCTACAACGAAGTCGGCGAGGACGCCGACATCATCTGGGGAACGGTGGTGGACGACAGCCTCGGTGACGAAATGCGTGTCACGGTCATTGCCACCGGCATCGGCCAAAGCGGTGCGCCCGAACCCGAAAAAGAGGTGGATGAAACCTTCGGCGGCAAATTGCGACCGGTGACGGTCGGCGACCTCCAGAACGTGGTTGACTACGAGGAACCAGCTTTCATGCGGCGTCGCAAGGCCGCAGGCGCCGGCGGCGGCGATGTCGCCCTGGATCACTTCGCACACGGCGCGGTCGACGAAACCGACCTCGATGTGCCGACCTTCCTGCGGCGCAAGGCGGACTGACACACCGGATTCAGGTTGGCCGGCACGTGCCGGGTGATGTGAGACCGATCGTCGGCCTGCGGCCAAACGGCGCATTGACTTTCAGCTGAGCGCTCGTATTCTCTGGAAGTCCGCGCGCGAGGGTAACCCCGCTCCGGACCGGTCCCCCCCCGCTCCGGGGCGGGGTCATCCCTCGACTCCATCGCCCGGGCCAGCCAGAGGCCGGGCAGCAGGGCCCGCATGAAACGTTCACCGCGCGCCAAAGCGAATCCGGCGATCGAAACCGGCGTCATCAGCAAAACCTGGGCCGACCAGATTAAAATCGGTCTTTTCTATCCCAATGGCTATGACCTGGCCATGTCCAACCTGGGATATCAGACCGTCTATCGTCTGCTCAACCAGGAAGCGGACGTCATCTGTGAACGCTTCCTCACCGACATCGCGGGCCAATCAGCCTCCCCGAAGATGGTTTCGCTGGAAAACAGGCGGCCCGCCGGCGATTTCGATATCCTGGCCTTCTCCCTCGCCTTCGAAAACGATTACCCCCACGTCCTGCGCCTTCTCAAGCTGACCGGCGTGCCTCTCGAAGCCCGTGATCGCGGAGACGATGCCCCTCTCGTCCTGGCCGGCGGCGTCGCGGTGATGCTGAATCCCGAGCCGCTGGCGGCCTTTTTCGATCTGTTTCTGATCGGCGAGGCCGAAGTCACCCTGCCGGCTTTTATCAAGCGCTGCCGACAGGCAGACGGCGACTACCGCGGCCTTCTGGCATCCATGCCGCCGGATCTGCCGGGCGCTTACATCCCACGCCTTTACCGGCCCGCCTACCACCGCGACGGCCGCCTTCAATCCTTCGCGGCGGCCGATCCACGGATCGCGCCGGTCAAACTGCCTCGGAGCGCAGACGTGGCCACGCTCGAAACCGCCACCGTCGTGATGACGGCGGACACCACCTTCCCTGAGACCTGCCTGATCGAGGTCAGCCGCGGCTGCCCGCATGGCTGCCGCTTCTGCAGCGCCGGCTATATCTACCGCCCCCCGCGTTACCGCGATCCCAAATTCCTTGAGCAATGCCTGCGCCGGGCCGCCCGCACCACCCGCCGGGTGGGGCTCGTGGGGGCCGCCGTTTCCGATTACCCCGCCATCGGCGAACTCTGCGGCCGGGTCGCCGATTCCGACCTGCGGCTCTCGTTCAGTTCCCTGCGAGCCGACGCGCTGACGGATGAGTTGCTTGACGTCCTGCGGGCCAACCGCACCAAGACGGCGACCCTCGCGCCCGAGGCCGGATCGGCTCGTCTGCGTCGCGTGATCAACAAGGGGCTCGAGGAGGAAGACATTCTGCAGGCGGCGGACAAACTGGTCCGTACCGGCATTCCCAATCTGAAACTGTATTTTATGACCGGTCTGCCCACGGAGACCGGTGCGGACATCGAGGCGATCGTCGCCCTGATTCGATCGGTCAAGCGGGTTTTTCTCGACGCCAGCCGGAAAATGAAGCGCATCGGCACGATCACGGTGAACGCCACCCCCTTCGTTCCCAAACCCTCGACCCCCTTCCAATGGACCGCCATGGTCCCGCCGCGCACCCTCAAAAAGCGTCTGCGCATGCTGCGCAAAGGCCTTCAAC
>CAYMAR010000304.1:2101-4526 GCA_964388465.1 uncultured Desulfobacteraceae bacterium | reverse complement strand
GCCGACGTGACGCCCGCAGGCACATCCAGGGGGGTGAAAAGCAAGCATCAGGCCGGCAGGCGAGGCGCGACGTGAAGCGGGAAGCGCAGCAACCGACCGGTTGTGAGCACGCCCGCAAGAGTTGGAACGCCGCATGGCGGCCTTAGGCGCCGCTTTGCAGCCGCCGGGAAGCGACGTCGAGGACCGGCAGGAGGCGAGAACGCCGCCCGGGGCCGGAAGATGCCCCTTCAGGACGCCCCCTACTTGAAGATCTGGCTGGCCAACTCAATATCCTCCGGGCAAAACACAAACAAACACTTTTCTTCCGGAGACGACACCGAGCCGTAGACATAGTCGATATTGATGCCGGCTTCCCCGAATTTGGCGGTGACTTCCGCCAGGGCCCCCGGTTTGTTGTCCAGTTCCAGCGCGATGACCGGCAGCATATCGAACAAGTAGTCGTTGCGCGAGAGCAGGTCGAGCGCGGCGTTGATCTTGCCGTTGGCCGGCAAAAGGCGGATCAGGGCGTATTCCGCCGAATCCTTGCGCATGGAATTATAGCTGGCCGCCGAGGCGATCCGTTTGAGGGATTTGCCCCGGGCCCTGAAAAGCTCCTGAACATAGCTGGAGGCGTCCTGGATGGTGATGGCATCGATGTTGATGCCGGCCTCGGCAAACAGCGTCGAAAGCTTGCCCAGTTCGCCGGGGGCGTTTCGCAAAAAAAGGGATATTTCGGTGCGTACCATCGGAATTCCTTTTGTTGGCCAATGCGGTCGTGTTTTCGGGCCCGTGGGATCGCTGACCCGTGAAATGATACCAGGATGCTCAACCATGAGCTATAGATCAATGCCCTGGGGGAGTCAAACCGCAACGCCAACTTTGCTTTGACTTTTGGGGCCGTATTCTGAGAATGTCCCCCTGGGCATGTCGGCTGGGTCGCCATTCCCCCGATGCGCAGCAGGAGATGACGGTGTAAACCATGATCGGCCACGTTAACGCCACCAGACCATCGCCCCCCATCCGAATGATGGGCGTGGTCCTTCTCGTCATTCTCTGCCTGTCGCCTAACGGGTGCATGTCACGTCAGGCGGTGACGTACCAGGAAATGTCCCCGGCCGCCCCGCAGCGCCTGCCGCACTCGATCGCCGTCTTGCCCTTTCGCAACGCCACGGAGCGGCCGGATCTGGCCCCGCTGGTCCGCCAAGGGTTTTACGCCCACCTGAGCTACAAGCGTTTTCGCGATGTCGAACTGTCCGTGATCGACCAGGTTCTGGCCGAACATGGCCTGGGGGCGGACACGGATTGGACGGCCGAGCGGATCCGCATGTTGGGCGATTGGCTGAATTGCGATGCCGTCGTCATCGGCAAGATCAGCCGCTTCGAGCGCTTGTACGTCGCCGTCTATTCGCAATTGAATATCGGGGCCGAGGTTGCGATTTATGCCACCCGCACGGGGCAGCCCATCTGGTCGGACCGTCATGTGGCCCGGCTGCATGAAGGCGACGTGCCCCTGACGCCGCTGGGCCTGCCCCTGAGCGGCCTGCGCACCGGCATGAACCTGCACGATCGCGAAATCGTCGCCGCCGTGGACCGACTCACACGCCATCTGGCCGGGCGCGTACCGGACCACGGCCTCCCCGGTCCGGCCCCCGGCAGCTACCGTCTCGAGCTGCAGATCGGGGCCTATCGGGATCACCAGTTCGCTCTGGCCACGCGCGACCGCCTGAAGGCGAAGGGTTTTCCCGCCAGCGTCCGCTCCGAAAGCACACCCGATGCCATCTGGCACCGGGTGGTTATCGGGCCCTATCTCGATGAAAACGAGGCCCTGGCTGCACGCACGGCGCTGGAAGACCTGCTGTCCGTGCGGCCGCTGATACGGCGCCAGCCGCTTTAACCCGAATATTTCATGAAAATATATCGATGATATAAGCGCTGTTCGCGGTGTGATTTTCCGGTAACCGTTTGTAACCTGCGCCGATTTCCGGGAATGCCGAATAAAATTCACCCGGCAGGCGCGCACGCTGGGTCAATGGGCCGGAAACGGTGGGTTGCATGGCGAATCGGCCTAAGGGGCGGGTTTGGATTTGACCGTCACCACCGGGCATCCGGCCTTGAGAATGACGTACTGCGCCGTCGAACCGAGAAGGATCTTCTGGGTCCGGGATTTCTTCTCGACACCGATGAAAATGAAATCCACGGCATTGTCCGCGGCGAATTTGACGATGTCTTCGCCGGGCGAGAGCCCCCGCACAAGCTGATGGGTTTCGCAGGAAACGCCCGAGGCCTTGAGGGCGCTGCCGGCCTCCTCCAGGGTGAAGTTGGCCTCGCTGATGGTTTCGGGCTTTTCCTTGGAGCCGCCCAGCATGGAGGTCACCAGCAAGACATGCGAGCCGCGCAGAAGCGCCTGGTGTTTGGCCAGCTCCAGCGCTTCCAGGGACGAGGGCGA
>CAYMAR010000304.1:0-2001 GCA_964388465.1 uncultured Desulfobacteraceae bacterium | reverse complement strand
GCGAGAACGCCGCCGGGGGCTGAAAGATGCCGCCCTCAGCCCAAAAACGGTTACATCCAACGCTTGCGGCGTTTGTAAGACTTAACCTCCTTGAACGACTTGCGCCCGCCCGCCTGGGTAATGCCCATGTAAAACTCCTTGACGTCCGGGTTGTCCTGGAGTTCTCGCGAAGGCCCCTCCAGGACGATCTTGCCGGATTCCATGATGTAGGCGTAGTCGGATATTTCCAGGGCGATCTTGGCATTCTGCTCCACCACCAGAATCGTGGTGTTGAGTTCCTTGTTGATGACCTCGATATTGCGAAAGATTTCTTTGACCAAGAGCGGCGCCAGCCCCAGGGAAGGCTCGTCCAGCATGAGCATCTTGGGGGCGGCCATCAGGGCCCGGGCGATGGCGATCATCTGCTGCTCGCCGCCGGAGCAGTAGCCGGCCAGGCGGTGGGTGATCTCCGACAGGCGCGGGAAATGCGTGTACATCTGGGCGTGGTCTTCGCGGATGGCACGCCCGCCGTCCTTGCGGGTGATGGAGCCCACCCGGATGTTCTCGTCCACGGTCAGGTGCTTGAAGACCCGGCGCCCCTCAGGCACCATGACCGCGCCTTCGCGCACCACGTGGGTGCCAAAGCGGTTGGTGATGTCCTTCCCGCCGAATTTAATATAGCCGTCGCGGATAAACCCGTTTTCCGGCTTGAGCAGGCCGCTGATGGCCCGCAGGGTGGTGGTCTTGCCGGCCCCGTTGGTGCCCAGCAGGGCCACGATGCGGCCCTCGGCGACGCTGAGGCTCACCCCCCGCAACACCTGAATGATGTCGTTGTAGACGACCTCGATATTGTTGACTTCCAGCAGGCTGCCGTTGTTTTGCGCGTCGTCCATCGATGTTCCTTCCCGGCCGGCTTCCGGGCGGGGCTTCCCGGCCCGGGGGCGGCATTCAGGCCGGAGCGACCGCCCCGCCCGCGCTCCCGGCCCGGGTGTACATGTGATTTCAGGCTACTTTTTGGCAAACGCGGGGACAAACGGCTGGCCCACCGCCTTGAATACGCCGCCCTGCACGCTGTAGAGTTGCAGGGTATCCACGCCCTCCTTGTCGGTCTGCGAATAGGTCACCGGCCCCACGGTGGTCATGGGGTTGTAGGCCTTGTCGCCGTTCATGGCCAGCATTTCCGCATAAAGGGTCTCGCGCGTGATCGGCTTGCCGGCCGCTTTGGCCCGGCGAATCACTTCCGCGGCCACCTGGGCCACCATGACCCCGTTGGTGTAGTTGTGGGAATTGGCCGCCTTCTCGTCCCGGTTATAGCGCTTGGCCAGTTCGAGTTGAAAGTCCGTCCCCGGCCCCGGCTCGGAGGTCAGCGTGTAGGAGGTGGTCCAGTAGAAGTTCTCCGCGGCCGAACCAGCCAGGGCAATCAGGTCGTTGCCGCCCGTGTAGTGGGCCCCCATGAAGGTAATCTTGCCGGCCTCGCCGAACGTGCCGGCGATCATGCCCTGCCGCTCGGCATCGCCGATCAGCGTGGCCACCGGCGACTGTACGGTGTGGCAGATGATGTACTGCACGCCCTTGTTCTTGAGGCGCTGCAGCGTGGCGGTGTTGTCCAGGTCCTTGCCGTGCTCGACCACTTCGACGATCTCGATATTGAGCCCCTTTTCCACGGCCTTCTTGGTGTCCTCCACGGGTCCGCGCCCGAAGGCCGAGGGATGGATGAACATGGCCACCTTGGCCTTGCCGTCCTTGTGGTTGTTGGCCACGTATTCGGCCAGACCGATCATCTGGCTGGAGTAGGACGCGATCGGCAGGAAGATGTAATTGGAGCCGTCCAGGTTGCCGGCGTGGAAGGAGGCCGGAATGACCGCGATCTGCTCTTCCTCGAAGTCCCGTTTCAGGGCCAGGGTGCTGCCGGTGGAATAGTTTAGATAGAAGACGATATCCTCGGCCAGAAAATCCTCGAAGTTGCGCTTGGTGATGTCGGTCTTGTACTGGTCGTCCCGGATGGTGCAGTCGATCTTGTCG
>CAYMAR010000303.1:0-4586 GCA_964388465.1 uncultured Desulfobacteraceae bacterium | reverse complement strand
GCCGAAACCTGGCCTTTAAAATCGCTTTTATCGACGACAGCCTCTAGCGGCTTCAGCGATAGGGCTTGCGGTGACCCCGTGAGCTTGCCCTGCACATCGAAGGGCCCCAGATCGGGCACCGTGGCATCGACCAGCGGCCCGATTTCACCCAATTCTTTTCCGGATAGCCGCGACTGTAGGTCCATGCCCTTGAGGGTCAGCAGATCTTCGACCGCCCCTTTTAAAGACAGGCGCATAGTGCCCCGCCCGGCACTGGCCTGTGCCGCCTGCAGCGCCAGCCCATCGGTGGAGCCGCTGAGGCGGCCCTGAATCTCGAATTCATCCGTTGCCGGAAGGGCGACACCGATAACCTTACCAAAATCGGCCAGATCCGTGCCGGTCAACCGGGACTGCAGGTCCATGCCCCCGAGCGTCAAAAAATCCTGAACCGCCCCGTCTACCGTGAAGTGCAGGTGGCCCCGGCGGGCGTTGCCTTGCGCGCCTTCGAGCGCCAAGGCTTTGGCCGAGCCCGTCAGCCGTCCCTTGAGCGCGAATTGATCGGTTGCGGGAAGTTCCTGCCCGATAAATGGACCGATTTCCGAGAGATCCCGGCCGGAACCGTCCAATTGCAGATCGAATCCGGTTAGCGCATGGATGTCGTCGACCATGCCATCGATGGTGGCGGTTATGCTCGAAGCCTTGGCCGCCAGTTGAATAGGGAAGCGTTCACGCTTGCGCAACTGGTCAATCGAACCGATGGTACCATCCAGCGCAACCGCCTGCCCGTTAAAATCGGCCCGGAGTTTGAGCGTCAATCCATCTTCCCTCCCCCGGCGGTTCATCACCAGGCTTGTTATGCTGAATTGCGTTTTTGATTTGGTTTGATGCCGCCAAAAGGTAATATGGGAGTTCACGATACGGACCTGGTCGACTTCTATTTTAGCCGGCTTTAACGCCCCGAGGCCGCCGGTGGCTTTACCCGCGGGAAAGACCCAATTTGGCTGTGCCTCAGGACCCGTCTCAAGCAGCACCCTGGCCCCCGAAAGTCCGAGCCGGTTGACGTTTAGATCTTTAAACAGCAGGGGTAACAGCCGAAACTGCAATTCCAGCTTATCGATTTTGATCATCTGGGGCTGCGACCCCCAGGACGTGTTTGCCAAAACCGCGTCGGTCACCACCAGCGTTGGCGATAAACCCATGGCAAGATCGATTTCCCCGCCCAGCTGCAGTTCACGGCCGGTGGCCTCTTTCACCATTCGGGCCAGGCGCGGCTTGAGTTTGTTGTAATCGTAGGTCGCCAGCACCACATAGACCGCCGCCACCACGGCAACAATCAGAAAGACACTCATCCCGATGATTCTTTTCCAGCGCATTGAATTCTAACTTTCCTCTATTCAGGAATGCTAACGTTATGCCATGGATTTTCGCACAGTGTTCCTATGGGTGCTGGTCGAACATTTAAGGCCCGGTCAATTTAAAATTGGCATGAATCCTCATAAACCAAAGAAGCGACCGAATACCGGCCATCGGCAACAGGCGTTTGGCTGAAGCTTTCGCCTGATCCTTCCAAATTCACAGCACGGGCCCGACCATGGCGACGGCGTTGTCGACGAGGCGGCGGCGCCAGTCCCAGTCCGCCACCATTTCGGCCGCGACCGGGCGGGACCCCTCGATGTAAGTTTCCTGCCGCTGTCGCACATCGGCCGTCAGCGACCGGTCGCAGAACAAAATATTGTTCTCGTAATTGAGCTCGAAGCTGCGGCGGTCCATGTTGGCCGAACCGATCAGCGTGATTTCCCCGTCCATGGTCAAAGACTTGGTGTGCAGCAGCCCGCCCACGTATTCGAAGATGCGCACGCCGGCCGCCAGCAGATCACCGTAATAGCTCCGGCTGGCCGCCGCCACGATCCACGAATCGTTGCGGGCCGGAAAGATGACGGTCGTATCGATCCCGCGGCGGGCGCTCGCACACAGGGCCGCCTGCATGGATTCGTCGGGAACGTAGTAGGGCGTCGAGATGACCAGTTCGCGGCGGGCCGCGTAGATCAACGCCACGAAAATCTCGGGCATGGCCGAGTGGCGGGCCGTCGGGCCGGTGCCGATCACCTGGGCCGCAAAGCCGGGCGTGGCCGGCGGCAGGGGCTCTCTCAACAGCGCACCGAGGTCTTCACCGGTGGCCGCCCCCCAGTCGCTGGCGAACAAATACTGGTTCTGGCGGGCAACCGGCCCCTCGAAGCGGATCAGGGCATCGACCCAGGGCGCATATTTGGCCTTGATCCGGAACTCCGGGTCGGCACAGTTCTGACTTCCACAATAGGTGATGGCGTTGTCGATGACGACGATCTTGCGATGATTGCGCAGGTCGATGCGCCCCTTCAGCGGCCGCAGCAGGGGGTTGCCGATCGGCAGGGCCCCGGCCAGGCGGACGCCGGCGTCACGCATGGCGCGCCAGTGCGCGGAGCGGATCATGGTGTGCGAGCCCAGACTGTCCGCCATGGCACGACAGGTGACCCCCCGGGCGGCCGCACGTTTGAGCGCCGCCACCACCTTACGCCCGTTGTTGTCCGGCAGCCAGATATAGAAGAGCAGATGGACATGGTCCCGGGCGGCATCGATATCGGCGACGATAGCGTCGACGGCCGCGTTCGAATCCGCCGTCAGGCGTCCGTGGTTGCCGCCCACGGGCTCGAAGCCGTTGACTGTCCTGCCGATCTGAAACAGGTGGGCGTGGCGTGGCGGCAGATCCGCATCTAAATTCTCCGCGGCCATGCCTTCGGCCTCCGCCACGTCCGGCAGCCGCGCGATAACCGCACGCTTCCGCTCGGCGCGGCGGCGGCCGATATTCGTTTCGCCCAACAGCACGTACGCCAGGATGCCGGCGACCGGCAGGGCCATGATGACCACGATCCAGGCAATCCGCGAGGCCGGTTCGCGATGCGGCCGCAGTAGCACCCGCACCATGAGCGCAATCTGGATGGAAAAGTGCAGGGTCATCACCATCCCGGCTGCAAAAGGACCTTCCGTCATGATGCGTTTTCTCCCGTTTCGCGCAAAACTGGAGGCCGATGCAAATGTTGCGGCGAACAGACAACGATCCCTCTTGCGATTTCATAGGGTTCATCCACAGGCGCAAAGACCCAAGCCGACGCCGGTTGCATGGCATCGACCAGTTCATGAAATCCGCGTGAAGGTTTGGGTGCTTTAGACAGTTTACATTCGAAAAGCAGATACCGCCCAGCCCGTTCTAAAACCAGATCGATTTCAGCACCGTTGGAAGTCTGCATGAAAGAGGGTTTCCAGCGGTCATAATGCGCAATAAGATTTTCAATAACAAAGCCTTCCCAGGATGCGCCGGCAATCGAATTGGCCAGGAGATAATCGTACGCTTCGATATTAAAAAGCGCGTGGAGAATTCCACTGTCACGTAAATAAATCTTAGGCGATTTAGCCAGTCTTTTGTTAAGATTTGCGGCGGCCGGCGGCAGCATACGGACCATGTCGGTCTGTTCAAGGATGGCAACGGCAGGCGAACGGCCCAGTGCGCGGTGGGGTTCTTTTTCGATATACGGGTGGACATAACCATGCATATTAAGAATTATCCTTATTAATATGCATGGTTATGTCCACCGGTATGCCTTGCTTGTCAAGTCAGACCATGAATTGGGAATCTGGTCTTTCATTTTCGCACTTTTTCAATCTACGCCACCAAGCATCTCACAACCAGGTCAAGCGCGAAGCCCATTTCAAACATGGTTGCCGGTAAAAGGAAAATGTCGACCGCCGCGAACGGCGTGACACCACCACGAGCAATATCATCAGGAAAAAAGCCTAAAATAAAAGACCTGCCCCCCTCTTTCTGCCTCCACCGTCGAAACGGCAAGCGATAGCATCCCCTTCAAGATGTCAGTCAAAAGGCGCGTAAAAAAAATCAATCTGTTCCTGATCCGCACTATGCATGGTTTCCCCGTCGTAGCCGATCGCAAAGGCCTTGGCACCGCCGGGCATGGTGAAATCCCTATGGAACTGACGCTCGTCGGATTTAAATTCGGCAAAGTCGCTGTGATCCAGATAGGAAAAGAAGTCATGGATAGCGATCACCTTACCGTCGGCATCCAGGAAGAACAGGTGAAAGATAAGGGTTTTGATGCTTTCGTACTTGATGGCGGTCGTGCCCCAGACCTTGAGCTGGCTGCCGGCCGTCCGGTACTGGTATTTAATCGTCATGTCCCTGGTCTGGAAGGTTTGGGCATGCGGCCCGCCGTCCTGGAGAACCACCCGGCCGCCGGAAGGCACCTGCCGGCCGATGTCTCGCGTCCCCATGGTCTGGCACCCCGCCATCGTCAGGGCCATCATTACGAGGCCAGCTGCCGCGATTTGAAGAAGGCTTTGCTTTTCGCCTGGTGCAAACATTTTTCGATCCTTCCATCAATCTTGTGAGCCGGTAGGCTTACCGGCCTTTTGTCCGAGCCATTCTTGTGCCCGCGTCACGGCCTCCTCGATGGACCTGGTCATCACGTGCCGCGCCGGGAAGATGTTATCCTTGCCAATGGCGTCGATGATGCCCGTGTGCTCAAGAAGGTTCAGAACTTGGGGATCGACACCGGCCA
>CAYMAR010000302.1:0-4676 GCA_964388465.1 uncultured Desulfobacteraceae bacterium | reverse complement strand
CCGTCGACGTCGCCGAGTTCGCTTTGGCCCAAATCGAGCTGGCGGGAGAACAGGTCTTTTTTTCATCCGCCAAACGCGGGATGGAAATCCTGCTGACGGTCGAGGGTGCCGTCTCCATCTATCCTGGAGGGGCAAAAACGAAGTTTGCACTTCGCAAGGGAGCGTCCGTCATGGTGCCGGCCTGTTTGGCCGGCTATTCAATCCAGGGGGAGGGAAAGGTTTTTCGTGCGTCCATCCCTCTGCCCACTGACTGAAGCCAGGCATTATTCGAAAAGGGATAGATCGCATGCGGCCCAATATTCGCTACACCGGTATCAATCAAAGAACCATAGTCACCGGCCATATGGACACCACCATTCCATTGACACATTCGATCCCAACCAGATCCCGATCGAATTCCGCGACCCCGCAGCGGGGGTCGACCTGCGGCGCCATCCCCGCATGGCCGACCGCCATCCGTCTTATATCGCTTTGGGGGGCGCCGGATCTACCCGGGCGAGAAGCAGCAGCTGGTGACCGCACCGCCCGCCGACATAGCGCTTGACAATGACGTGGATAGCCTTTAAGCAAAGAAGTCCTTGAAGACACAGGGGCAAACCGGAGGAACCGTGCGATTGAAGCGATTGACCCGCGGCACATGGGGCTGCCGTTATGGTTACCGAAAGGCCACTCCAAACCGCCTTCGGCCAACCTGACCCTTTTATGACGCACCCGAAGCCGCAGGCGGATCGAGCCTGCGGCTTTTTTTATACCACCACGTTGGTTGCAGCACGCCTGATTGCTGTGCGGCCTGCTGCCCCAGATTCGGACGATGAAGCACGACCCCGCAATTGATGCCCAGACCCGCCTGTTTGCCGTTTTCGGCAATCCCGTGGCCCACAGCCTCAGCCCGTTGATGCATAACCGCGCGTTCCAACAGGTCGGGTACAACGGGGTCTACGTGGCCATGTGCATCAAGGACATCCAGGCGGCTGTTGCGGCCGTCCGGTGCCTGGCCATCAAGGGGGTGTCCGTCACCGTGCCTCACAAGACCGCGGTGATGGCCGGCCTGGACCAGGTCGATCCCATGGCTGCGGAAATCGGCGCCGTCAACACCATCGTCAATCAGAACGGACGCCTCGGCGGCTACAACACGGATGCCCTTGGGGCCGTGGGGGCGCTAAAAGCAATGGTTGATCCCGCCGGCCGCGAGATCGCCATCCTCGGTGCCGGCGGTGCGGCCCGCGCCGTGGGTTTCGGACTGGCCGGCGAAAAAGGGCGGCTTGTGATCGTTAACCGCACGGCGACCAACGGCAAGAGGCTCGCGGACAAACTGGGCGCGGACTATTGCTCGCCCGAAGACTTCCGGCCGGCAGAGGGGTGCATATTGATCAACACCACGCCGGTGGGTATGTGGCCGCACGTCGATGCGCTGCCGTTTCCGGTGGAGCGCCTGCGCCCGGACGTGATGGTCATGGACATCATCTACAATCCATTGCAGAGCCGCCTGCTCCGCGAAGCCGCCGACATCGGCTGCCGCGTGCTGAACGGCATTCCCATGTTCGTTCACCAGGGTGCCCTGCAATTCAAGCTGTGGACCGGGAAGCAAGCACCCCTCGCTGCCATGCTCGAGGTTGTCCAGAAGGCCCTGTCGCGTCAGCCGGAACAGACAGCCGCCGATCTTCAGAAGGACCCTGCCGATGATCGCCATTGAAACACGCCCCGTCAGGCATTGCACGCTCAAGGTTGCCGGCTCGAAAAGCTATACCCACCGCCTTCTGATCGCCGCCGCCATGTCTCCGGGCCGATGCACGCTTCTCAACGCCCTGCGCAGCGAAGACACGGATTTTACCTTAAATGCGTTGCGCCAAATGGGTGTCGACATCAGCGCCAGCGGCACCACCATCGAAATGCGCGGCTGCGGCGGACGGTTGCACCCGACGGCCGCGCCGATCTATCTGGGGAATTCCGGCACCTCCATGCGGTTGTTGATGTCCGCCGCCTGCCTGGGAGAAGGGGATTACCTGCTGACCGGCAGCCCGCGAATGCAGGAGCGGCCTGTCCAGCCCCTCGTGACCGCGCTGGATCAGTTGGGTGTCAGGGCGGAATGTGTCAACGGCACCGGCTGCCCGCCGGTGCGGATTCGTGGCGGCGATACCCGGGGGGGCGATGTCGCGATCGACTGTTCGGTGAGCAGCCAATTCCTTTCCTCGCTTCTCCTCGCGGCCCCCTGTTTCAAGGACGGAATGAACATCGATGTGATCGGCCCGGCCGTATCGCGACCGTACATCGATATGACCATCGAAATCCTGGACCGCTTCAGCGTCCGGGTCGAACGCGAGGGTTACGAACGGTTTAAGGTGGCCGGCGGACAGACATTCAAGCCCGGCCGTTACCCGGTCGAGCCGGATGCGTCCAATGCATCTTATTTCTGGGCCATCGGTGCGATCAGCGGTCGCCGCGTCACGGTCGCGGGCATTCGCCCTACTTCCCTCCAGGGCGATCTGGGCATCGTCGGCCTTCTTGAACAAATGGGGTGTCGGATCACACGGAACGATGACGGATTGGGTGTCCAGGGGGGCGAACTCCGCGGCATCGACGCGGACATGGGCAACATGCCCGACATGGTGCCCACCCTGACCGTCGTGGCCGCATTCGCCCGCGGAACCACCGTGATCCGTAACGTGGCCCACCTCAAGGCCAAGGAATGCGATCGCCTGGCGGCCGTAATGACCGAGCTTGGGCGGATGGGTATCGAAACCCGCAGCGATGGCAACGATTTGATCATCGTCGGCGGTCAACCCCGCGGAGCCGAAATCGAAACCTACGACGACCACCGCATCGCCATGAGTTTTGCGGTTGCCGGTCTCATGGCGGAAGGCACCCGCATCCGCAACGAGCGCTGCGTGGACAAATCCTTTCCCGGATTCTGGGAGGTATTCGCGCAGGTGACCGCGTGACGAACGTCTACCTGATCGGATATCGCTGCTGCGGCAAATCGTCGGCCGGGCGCCTTTTGGCCGCGCGTCTGGGGTGGTCGTTTGTGGATACGGACGAACAGGTGGCCGCACGGGCCGGGCAAACCATCGCCGCTTTGGTGAACCGCCGGGGTTGGGAGCATTTCCGGAAATTGGAACGCGCCTGCCTGGCGGACATCGCCGGCGCCAAAGGCCTGGTGGTGGCCACCGGCGGCGGGGTGATCGTCGACAGCCAGAACATCGCGGCAATGAAAACCACCGGCGTTGTGGTCTGGTTGACCGCCTCGGCCGGGGTGATTCGCGCACGCATGCACGGCGACGCCCAAACGGCGGATCAGCGGCCGGCGCTCACCGCGTGCGATACCCACCACGAGATCGAAAGCGTGCTGGCGGAAAGAACGCCGTTCTATCGGGCCGCCAGTGATATCGTCGTGGATACCGATCGGGAAACGCTTTCCACACTGGTCGAAATACTTATGGACCGGTTGCGTCTTTTGGGGATCAAACCGGATCGGCGGACAAAATAGAGGATCGATGCCGATCACGGCCACCCATGAACTTCAACGGCTTTGGGCCACGGGGCCGATAATTCGGCCCGAAATGAGGATAACACCATGTCCAGCACTTTCGGCACGCTGTTGCGCGTGACCACCTTCGGCGAGTCGCACTGCCAAGGCGTGGGCGCCGTTCTCGACGGGTGCCCCCCCCGGCTTGCACTTAGCGAAGAAGATATCCAGGTGCAGCTCGACCGCCGTCGGCCGGGACAGAGCCGGCTAAGCACCGATCGACAGGAAGCCGACCGCGTGACCATTCTTGCGGGAGTGGAAAATGGGATGACGCTGGGAACGCCGATCAGCCTGCTCGTGGCCAACAAAGACCATATCCCGGGCGATTACGAATCCATGCAGTCGATTCCCCGGCCGTCGCATGCGGATTTCACCTATCAAATCAAATACGGGATCCGGGCCGCCAGCGGGGGCGGGCGCTCCAGCGCCCGCGAGACCATCGGTCGTGTGGCCGCCGGTGCGATTGCCGAGAAATACCTGGCCGAATGCCACGGGGTTGAAATCGTGGCCTGGGTCAGCGCGGTGGGCCGCATCGCGGCCGGACCGGTGAATGTTGAAGCCATCGATCGGGCCACGGTCGATCAGACCGCGGTGCGCTGCCCGGATCGGAAAACCGCCGAACAGATGGCGACCCGCATCGCCCAGCTGAAAGACGAAGGCGACAGTGTCGGCGGCATCGTCAGCTGCGTGGCCCGCAATGTCCCGGTCGGTCTGGGCGAGCCCGTTTTTGACAAGCTCGAGGCCAAACTGGCGCAGGCCATGCTTTCGATTCCGGCCACCAAAGGTTTTGAAATCGGCAGCGGCTTTTCCGGTGCCGCCATGCAGGGATCGGCGCACAACGACCCCTTCGTTCAGAAAGGGACGCGCCTCGGCACGGTGACGAACAACAACGGCGGCACGCTTGGCGGGATCAGCAACGGCGAGGCGATCTATTTCCGGGTGGCCTTCAAGCCGCCGGCCACGATCAGGCGGCCCCAGGAAACCGCCGATTTCGACGGGCAGCCGGCCGTGCTGGCAGCCAAGGGGCGGCATGATCCCTGTGTGGTGCCGCGAGCGGTACCCATCGTGGAAGCCATGACCGCCTTGACCCTGGGGGACCTCCTGCTGCGCCAGCGCATGCGACATCCTTAGCAGCGAAAGCGCCCGGAACCGA
>CAYMAR010000301.1:0-4687 GCA_964388465.1 uncultured Desulfobacteraceae bacterium | reverse complement strand
GTCGGCGCGTCGGGCCGTTCGTCGCTCCGGTCTTCACCCCCGGAAACGTCGCCATCCGATTTTTCGCGCGGCGCGTCTTCTTTCGCAGGGGCCGCGTCCGGTCGCTCGGCCGCATCATCGTCGTCCCCTTGCGGCAAGTCCGCCGCATCGGAGGTCGCGGTCGGTTCCGGGGCTCGGGCGGCCGTTTCCGGCGTCGGATGGCCCTGCGCCTCTTCGCCCCCCCCGTCGTCCGCCGCGTCGGTCACTTCGATCCGCGCGATGACTGCGCCGACCCGGGCTTCGTCGCCGGCCGCCACCAGAATTTCACTGACCTCTCCGGCGTAGGGCGAAGGGATTTCCACGACCGCTTTTTCCGTTTCCATCTCGAGCAGGACGTCGTCCACCGCTACACGGTCACCCACCGCGACCAGGACTTCCACGATTTTACCGCTGGTGACGTTTTCACTGATTTCCGGAACCTTGACATCGTGGCGCATGATTTCTCTCTCGGTTGATCATCACATGGAACCCGCAACCGGTACTAACTTCGGCGCGGGTTGGCTTTGTCCGGATCGATCTCCAGGGCCTTCTGCGCTTTCGCCGGAATGTCCGCCGCGATACGCTTTTCCCGGGCCAGCCCGCACAAGGCCGTGTAGGCAATGTGGCGGGCGTCCACTTCGAAGAAGTCGCGCAGGGCGGCACGCGCCTCACTGCGGCCGTAGCCGTCCGTGCCCAGCAGCAACAGCGGACCCGGCAGCCACTTGGCGATCATGGCCGGCAGTGCCTTGAGGTAGTCCGAGGCGGCGACGAAAACGCCCCGCGCTCCGGCCAGCTGTTCCTCAATGAAGCTCTTCCGCGGCGCCTGGTCCGGTTGGCGCAGGTTCCGGCGTTCGGCATCCACGGCATCTTCGTACAACTTCTTGTAGCTGGTCACGCTCCAGACATCGGCGGCCACGCCGTAGTCGGCTTCAAGAATTGCCTGGGCCTTGAGGGCTTCGTTCAAAATCGTGCCGCTGCCGAGCAAATGCGCCCTGATGCGGGTGCGCTTGTTCGATGAGGCCTTGAGCCGGTAGAGCCCTTTCAAGATACCCGCCTCGACGCCTTGGGGCATGGGGGGCATGGGGTAGAACTCGTTCATCAGGGTCAGATAATAAATCACGTTGTCCCCGTCTTCGAGCATGCGGCGCAGGCCCTCGCGGACAATGACGGCCACCTCATAGGCGAAGGCCGGGTCATAGGCTTCCACCGAGGGGTTGGTCAGGGCCAGCACGTGGCTGTGGCCGTCCTGGTGCTGCAAGCCTTCGCCGGCCAGGGTCGTGCGACCGGCCGTGGCCCCCAGCAGGAAGCCGCGGGCCTGGGCGTCCCCCGCGGCCCAGATCAGATCGCCGATGCGCTGGAAGCCGAACATGGAGTAGAAGAAGTAAAAGGGGATCATGTTGACACCGAAGGTCGAATAGGCCGTCCCCGCGGCGACGAAGGAGGACATGGCCCCGGCCTCGGTGATGCCCTCTTCAAGGATCTGGCCGTCCGTGGCCTCCTTGTAGTAAAGCAGGCTTTCCTTGTCCACCGGTTCATAGACCTGCCCCACGTGGGAATAGATCCCGATTTTGCGGAAGAGCGCTTCCATGCCGAAGGTCCGGGCTTCGTCCGGCACGATGGGTACGACGTGGCGGCCGAGGTTCTTGTCCTTAAGCAGTTTGCCCAGCAGGTGGACCATGGCCATGGTGGTGGCCACCTCGCGCTGGCCGGAGCCTTGCAGGAATTCGCGGTAAAGATCCATGCGCGGCGGGCGGTGGACGGGCACCGAAACGCTGCGTGAGGGCAGCAGCCCGCCCAGGGCACGTCGACGTTCCCGGAGGTATTTCATCTCCTCGCTGTCATCGTCCGGCCGATAAAACGGCATCTTGGCGATCTGCGCATCGGGGATTGGAATGCCGAAACGGCTGCGGAAATGGCGCAGTTCCTCCTCGTTGAGCTTTTTCTGCTGATGGGTGACATTCCGGCCCTCGCCGGCCTCACCTAAACCGTACCCCTTGATGGTTTTGGCCAGGATGACCGTGGGGGCGCCCTCATGGGCCACGGCGGCCTGATAGGCGGCATAGATCTTCTCGGGATCGTGGCCGCCGCGCCTGAGTTTGTGCAACTGCTCGTCGGTGTAGTTTTCCACCAGCCGGGCCAGCTGCGGGTAGCGTCCGAAAAAGTCCCGGCGGATATAGTCCCCGCCGGCGACGGTGTATTTCTGAAATTGACCGTCGGGCACTTCCTCCATGCGCTGCAGCAGCAGGCCGCCGGTGTCCCGTGCCAGGAGCGGGTCCCAGTCGCTTCCCCAGATGACCTTGATGACATTCCAGCCCGCCCCCCGGAATGCGGCTTCCAGTTCCTGGATGATCTTGCCGTTGCCGCGCACAGGCCCGTCCAGGCGCTGAAGATTGCAGTTGACGACAAAAATCAGGTTGTCCAGGGCCTCACGCGACGCCAGGGTGATGGCTCCCAGGGATTCGGGTTCGTCGAGTTCACCGTCGCCCAGAAAAGCCCAGACGTGCTGGCCTCCGGTGTCCGCCAGGCCCCGGTCTTCGAGGTAACGGTTGAAGCGCGCCTGATAGATCGCCATGATGGGCCCCAGTCCCATCGAAACCGTGGGGAACTGCCAGAAGTCGGGCATCAGGTAGGGGTGTGGATAGGACGACAGGCCGCCGCCGGGCTGCAGCTCGCGGCGAAAATTTTGGAGGTGTCGCTCGCTGAGGCGGCCCTCCAGAAAAGCCCGGGCATAGATGCCCGGGGCGGCGTGGCCCTGGAAAAAAATCGAATCACCCGGATGCGCGGGCGTGCGTGCGTGGAAGAAATGGTTAAAACCGACTTCGAACAGAGTGGCCGAGGAGGCGAACGTGGAGATGTGCCCGCCGATCCCGTCGCTCTGCTTGTTGGCGCGCACCACCATGGCCATGGCATTCCAGCGGATGATGCTCTTGATGCGCCGCTCGATGTCGCGGCTGCCCGGGAAGACCGGCTGACGGTCGGCCCCGATGGTGTTGATGTAGGGCGTGTTGGCCGTAAAGGGCAGGTGAATGCCCTTTTCTCCGGCGTAAGCCTGGAGACGCCGCAGCAGATCGACCACGCGCGCAGGACCCTGGTGGCGCTCGACGTACTCGAGCGATTCAAGCCACTCGCGATTTTCAACCGATCTCCAATCGAGATTGTCGTCGTTTGCACGCGCCATGAATCTGTCACCCCTCAAATGGTATTGTTTTGATGCGTCAAGGGGCAATACATCCGAGCTGTAATGTACAATTGCTTGAATGGCCCGCACGCAAGGCTGGTGTTTTCTTCTTAGGACGGTAACTACCCTCGGGCCGACATGCAACCGCCGGGCGGGAATGCATGACCGGTCAAGCTTATTTCCGACTCAAATCGATTGTCAATCGGAAAGGCGCCCATGACGCCTGCCGGGATGGTGACGTCAATCGGCCGGCCTCAAATCGCGCTGGCGGGCGGGGACCAACGCTGATGTCCGCACCGGATTGGAAATGTTAGGCGCCCCGCGGCGATTATAGGCGGGAAATGAAGATCGCCCCGGGGTCAAGGCGGATGTCGCGACCCAAAGGCGGAACCGTCCGAAGACGGGCAAGGCCGCGGGGCTTGGTCCGGCGACCGGGCAAAGCATTCCCGGTCTTCAGGAAAATTAACCGCGTGAGACGAGGTCATCGTCCCGGTACTCCCGCAGCAACATATTGACGATCCACCAGCGCTCACCGTCATGGTAGAGCCGAATCTCACTGGTCCCTTTCCTGAACGGCAGGTGGTCATGCGGATCAAAGCGTCCTTCGTAGACGCTCAGGACCTTGGCAAGGCTGCCGGACATCTCCGTCCGCCGCAAAAGCTCCAGCCCGAAATATCCTTTTTGTTCGATGAACGCCTCGATGGACCCGGCGAATTCACGTACTTCCATGCGCGTCGCCTGCGAGCATCCACCCTCCGCGACATCGGCCCGCAGGATTTGCGCACCGGGTATAAACAGCGCGAAGAGCTCATCCCAATTTCGTTTCTGTCCCGCCGGGCCGCAGAAACTGGCATACAGGGCCTCAATGACTGTGTCGATGTACTTTGACGGGCCGCTCCGCATGCCTTCCATCACCATTCCTTGCCGTCGCATTCCCCCGCGGCCGGGCCGGGGTCAACGCTTGGATGTCATCGTCGCCAACCGGTCAATGCGACCCTTCGGTGCGCCGGGACGCTGAAACCGGTGCTGGTGCGGCGGCGTCTGGATTGCCGCCAGGCCGGCATGCTTTGGCATGTATGCCATCGCACCCCGCTCACACGTCAGTGGCGGCCGCCGGCAGGGCGGGCAATAATCGATGCCCACAAAGCCGGACGGCTCCTTGCCTATACATTTCTCATACCAGGTCCACGTGCTGCGGATGGGTGTATTTAAATTATTAATTTTATTTAGAATTCAATCTATTTTAACATTCCACCGACTGACCGTGGTGCCAACGTCGTTTGCGAACTTTAGTGTGGCTTGCCTACTTCATTGTCGATTCGAATCATTCGCGATGCTTTCGGGTCATTGCAGCGCATGCCAGGGTCCTGAGGGGATCCGCCTTCGTGGGTGCGGTCAAGCCCATCATGGCGGTGGAAAGCGTAATCCCATGCGAGCACTTCCTAAAATTAATTTTATTTAAATTTATTAATTTGTATATGAATATTGGAT
>CAYMAR010000300.1:3119-4693 GCA_964388465.1 uncultured Desulfobacteraceae bacterium | reverse complement strand
GGAAATGGGCTCTTTTGCGTCTTTCCCGATTATGCTATTGAAAATATCCCGATCATCTTCAGAAATTTATCCGTGATGTCCTGCCGCGGCTTGTCAGACCCCCTGCCTGCTGAACATGCCGGAGCCCGCTAAAGCGGTTCACCGCGGCTTGCTCGCTGACTTGAAAATGAGGAGCCGCGTGATGGAACCAAAGGATGTCAGGACCGCCGAGGACGCCCACGCCTTGATCAGCGCGCGCCGTTCCGCCTACGTCAAGGTCGGGGTTTTCGATGCCGACGGTGTTATGCGCGGCAAATACATGTCACGGCACAAATTTCTCTCCGCCCTCGAGAAGGGTTTCGGTTTCTGCGACGTGGTCCTGGGCTGGGACTGCCAGGACCAGCTCTACGACAACGTCACCTACACCGGCTGGCACACCGGTTATCCGGATGCCCCCGTGCGTATCCTCCCGCAGAGTGTCCGCGAGCTGCCCTTCGAGGACAACACGCTTTTTTTCCTGGGGGAATTTGCCGAAGCGGCCGAAGCGATCTGCCCCCGCGGCGTGCTGCGCCGGGTGCTCGACCGGGCGGCCCGGATGGGATTCGATCCACTGGCGGGCTTCGAATACGAATTCTTTGTCTTCGCGGAGGACGCCCATTCGATCCGCGCCAAGAGCTATCGCGATCTCAAGCCCATGGCCCCCGGTTACTTCGGCTATTCGGTCCTGCGCAATTCGGTTCAGAGCGAATTCTACCGCGAGCTGCTCCACACCTGCGAGACGATGGGCTTCGCCCTCGAGGGGCTGCACGAGGAAACCGGCCCGGGCGTGCTGGAGGCGGCCATCGAAGTCGACCACGGTATGGCGGCGGCCGACAAGGCCGCGCTCTTCAAGACCTTCACCAAGATCGTGGCCCAGCGCTGTGGATTCCTGGCCACCTTCATGGCCAAGTGGTCGCCGGACTGGCCCGGCCAGAGCGGGCACATCCACCTCTCGCTCAAGGATGCCGGGGGCCGCGCCGTGTTCCACGACCCGAAGGCCCCTCACGGCATGAGCGCCACCATGCGCCATTTCGTGGCCGGGCAGCAGCGGCTGATGCCCGAGCTGCTGGCCATGATCGCTCCCACCGTCAACAGCTTCACGCGCCTGGTTCCCGGGTTCTGGGCGCCCACCGAGGCCAGCTGGGGGCTCGACAACCGCACCTGCGCCCTGCGCGCGATTCCCGGCGACCCCAAGACCCAGCGGGTGGAATTCCGCGTCGCGGCGGCCGATGCCAACCCCTATGTGGTCCTGGCGGCCGCCCTGGCCTCCGGGCTGTGGGGCATCCAGCATCGGGCCGCCCTCCCGGAGCCGGTCCGGGGCAACGCCTACGACCAGCAATTCCCCGAGGAACTGCAGTTCCCGCGCACCCTGTGGTGCGCCGCCCAGCGGCTCAAGGCTTCCGCGACGGCCCGCGACTGGTTTGGCGACGCCTTCGTGGACCACTTCGCCGCCAGCCGCGAATGGGAAGAACGCGCGTTCCGCAAACACGTCAGCGACTGGGAGCTGGAACGCTATTTTGAAATCATTTGAGGATCGTGCGAAATGGTCTTTTTTT
>CAYMAR010000300.1:0-3019 GCA_964388465.1 uncultured Desulfobacteraceae bacterium | reverse complement strand
GCGAAGTGTTTGCCGATGTCCGGGGCAACCCCGTGGCAGCCAACGTCGATGCCGGTGTGGCGGCTTTTCGCGACGGCGGTCACGACGGGGTGATCGCCTTTGGCGGCGGCAGCGCCCTGGACGTGGGCAAGGCCGTGGCCCTGATGGTGGGCCAGACACGGCCCATCTGGGATTTCGAGGACCGCGCGGACTGGCACACCCGGGTCGACGTGGCCGGCATGGCGCCGGTCGTGGCGGTGCCCACGACAGCCGGCACGGGATCGGAAGTCGGCCGTGCGGCGGTGATCACCGATGTGCGCGATCACACCAAGAAGATTGTCTTTCATCCCCGCATGCTGCCCGGACTGGTCATCGCCGACCCTGAGCTGACCCTGGGACTCCCCCCGGACCTCACGGCGGCCGTGGGCATGGACGCCCTGTCCCACAACCTGGAGGCTTTCTGCAGTCCGTTTTACCATCCCATCGCGCAGGGGGTGGCGCTGGAAGGCCTGCGCCTGATCAAGGATTGGCTGCCCGCGGTCTGCCGCCGGGGAGACGACCTCACCGCCCGGGCCCATATGCTGGCGGCCGCCACCATGGGGGCCGCGGCCTTTCAGAAAGGCCTGGGCGCCATGCACGCCATGAGCCACCCCTGCGGGGCCCTGCTCGATACCCACCACGGACTGACCAATGCGGTGGTCATGCCCTATGTGCTGGTTTTCAACCGCCCCGCCATCGAAGACAAAATGACGGCGCTGGCCCGGTATCTCGACCTGTCCGCGCCGTCCTTCGAGGCCGTCCTCGACTGGATCCTGGAGCTGCGGGCGCAGATCGGCATCCCGGCCGACCTGGCCGCGTTGGGTGTTGACGAGGATCACATCGAAGAGCTGGCGGCCATGGCCGTGGTCGATCCCGCGGCGGGCGGCAATCCCGTGCCGCTCAGCAGGGCCGGCCTGACAGCGCTGTTCCGGGATGCGGTTCGGGGCCGGATCGGATGATCGCCGGCGCGGCGGCAGGCCGCTCGGCCGCCTGGTCATTTCAATCGCCGGGGTTGAACGGAAGACAACGCTACATCAGATCAGGAGATCAGATATGGACGGATGTACCGGCCGGATTCTCAAGGTCGATCTCGGCACACGAAGCGTGGAGGTCCTCACCAGGGACCGCGACTTCTACCGCCGCCACCTGGGCGGCGCTTTTCTGGCGGCCCAACTGTTCGCGGAAGCCCTGGCGGACGGTGAACCACCGCTGCCGCTGGCCCCTGAAAACCCGCTCGTCTTCGCCACCGGACCGTTGGCCGGCGCCCGGGTCTGCGGGTCGACGCGGGTCAACGTGGTGTCGCGCTCCCCGGAGACGCCGGGCATCTTTGCTTCCCAGGGCGGGGGCGAGTTCGGGCCCGACCTCAAGCGGGCCGGCTACGATGCCCTGGTGATCACCGGCGCGTCGGCCGCCCCCGCGGTGCTCACGATCCGCAACGACCGGGTGACGATCGACGCTGCCGGCCAGCTATGGGGCCAGGACCGCGCGTTGACCTACACGCGGCTCAAGGCCGCCATGGATGACCGCGGATCAATCGCCAGCATCGGGCCGGCGGGTGAAAACCTCGTTCGCCACGCCAACATCATGTTCGAACCGGATCACTACGCCGGCCGCGGCGGGCTGGGAGCGGTGATGGGCGCCAAAAAGCTCAAAGCCGTCTGTGTCGCGGGCGACCGGCCGGTGGTCTTCAAGGACGCGGCCGCCGTGCAGGCCATCAACAAATCCGGTGCGACCACCTTTCTTAAAAACTTCGAGAAGAACCCTCACAGCTTTCTGGGCGTTCTACGGACTTACGGCACGTTCGGTCTGCTCATGCTCAACGAGGACATCGGCAATCTGCCGGTAAAGAATTTCAACCGGGCCCGGATGGACGATGCGGCGTTCGAAGCGGCGATTGAACATGATCGGATCGCGGCCGAGACCGTTGGCCGGCGCACGCCCTGCAAAGGGTGCTACCTGGGCTGCAAGAAGATGATGGCGGGAGGGGATCGCGCGCCCCTGCCGGAATATGAAGGCAGGCCCTGCTGGGCCCCAACCTGGGCCTCAAAGACCTGGCCCCGGGAATGGCCGCCACCGATTTGTGCAACCGCCTGGGGCTGGACACCATTTCCACCGGAGCGCTCGTGTCCTATCTGATGGCCGGCTTCGAGAGCGGCGATCTGGACGCGGGGGCACTGGGTTTCGAGATCCGTTTCGGCCAGGCCGAAAAAGTGATCGCGTTGATCCGCATGATGGCTCGCCGCGAAGGCCGAATCGGCAACCTTTTGGCCGACGGGATTGCGGCCTGCCGCGACGCCCTGGGGCCGTCGGCCGACCGCCATCTGCGCTTCGCCAACGGCATGGGGCTGCCGGCGCACCTGCCGCGCGTGAAGCCCGGTATCGGCTTCGGCTATCTCCACGGCCCCAATCCCGGCGATCACATGAAGGCCGAGCACGACTGGATTGCTTCCAGTCCGGGCGACCTCAAAATGTTTGGTCTCAGCGCGACCTCGGCGCCCGCGGATTTGGACCGTGCCAAGGTGGAGGCCTACCGCGCCACCCAGATCTACTGCGCGGCCATGGATACCTTGAGTCTGTGTCTGTTCATCTTCGGGCCCGGCAACATTTTGGCCTTCGAGGATATCACGGCGCTGGTCAACGCCGCCACCGGCTTCGACTACACCTTCGAGGATCTCATGCGGATCGGCGAGGCGTCCGTTCAGCTGCAGCGCCGGCTATTTGTTGCCTGCGGCGGGCGGGATGCGGATTTAATCCCCTATCTCACGACCCCGGTGCCGGATGGCCCCAGCCAGGGGCGCCGGATCGACCCGGCGGACTTCGCCTGCGCACGGGCGCACTATTACACGCTATGGGGCTGGAATGACGGCACCGTCGCCTGAGGGCGCAGGCGACGGATTTGAAGAGGGCCGGCCGCCCGCCCGTTCCCGCCGGTGTGGCCCAATGCCGGAAACCGTGGCGACTTCCGGCCCGCCCAATCACGTCGAGGCGGGCCGAAAAGAAC
>CAYMAR010000299.1:0-4709 GCA_964388465.1 uncultured Desulfobacteraceae bacterium | reverse complement strand
GCTTCGAATTTTTCAAGGAATCCTATGCCGGCAGCGTAAAGGAGATCTCCCTCGGCAAGGGAGACAGCGCGGTTACCGTTGGTGGCGAAACCTGCTATCCGTTCTACCAGTTCGAAGGAGAGATGCCTCACAAGCCCAGAATCGCGATGGAAATCTGGGATTCTGAACCGGAAGAGTGGCCCGAAAGCGCGTTGGCACCGTTCAAAGACGTGGTTTCGGACCCGGCCGCCTGGGCCAAAAAGTGTGTCGACGACTACGGGGCCGAGATCATCGTGCTGCAAATGAAGAGCACGGACCCCAACGGTCAGGACGCCAGTCCCGAAGATGCGGCCGCCGTCGTGAAAAAGGTTCTCGCGGCGATCGATGTCCCGTTGATCGTCTGGGGAACCGCCAATCCTCAAAAAGACGAAGACGTCCTCAAAAAAATTGCCGAAGAAACCCAGGGTGAACAGCTGATTCTCGGCCCCGTGGAAGACAAGAACCACAAGGGGATCGGGGCGGCGGCCATGGGCTTCGGCCACGCCGTTATTTCTTCCTCCCCCATTGACGTCAACCTGGCCAAGCAGGTCAACATTCTGCTCGAAAACCTCGGCATGCCCATGGACCGGGTGATCATCGATCCCACCACCGGTGGCCTGGGTTACGGCCTGGAGTACACCTACTCGGTGATGGAGCGCCTGCGCATGGCCGCCCTGAACCAGGGGGACGACAAACTCCAGATGCCGATCATCAACAATGTCGGCAACGAAGTTTGGAAGTGCAAGGAAGCCAAGCAGAGCGTCGACGAGGCGCCTACGCTGGGCGATCCCGAAAAACGCGGGATCATGATGGAAGCCGTGGCGGCGGTCAGTTACCTGGCCTCGGGCGCGGATATCCTCATCATGCGTCACCCGGAATCCATCCGCCTTACCAAGGAATACATCGAACGGGTCTACAGCGGTGGATCGGCCGCCGACGTGGCGGCGGTCACCAAGCAGCTCGACGATGTGGACATCGATCTGGCCGCCCTGGCCCCCGCCCCCGACCTGAAGATCGAAGAGGAAAAGAAAGCGGCCCCGGCCAAGAAGGCGGCGCCGGCCAAGAAGGCGGCTCCGGCCAAGGCCGCGCCGGCGCCCAAGGCGGCGCCCGCACCCAAGGCGGAAGCCGCGCCGGCGCCGGCGCCGGAACCGGAGGCGCCCAAGGTCGATGCGGCGGCGGAAGCGGCGGCCAAAGCCGAAGCCGAAGCGGCCGCCAAGGCCAAAGCCGAGGCCGATGCCAAGGCCAAGGCGGAAGCCGACGCCAAGGCCAAAGCCGAGGCCGAAGCCAAAGCCAAGGCGGACGCCGAAGCCAAGGCCAAAGCCGAGGCCGAAGCCAAGGCCAAGGCGGCGGCGGCGGCCAAAGCCAAGATGGACACCGAGATCGACGAGATGCGCGCCCTGCGTGCCAAGGAGCGTGAGAAGCTGGCGACCGAGCGGACCGCAGCCGCGAAGCAGGAAAAGACCCTTACGCCGGATGCGGTCCAGAAGAGCATGGTCGAAAAACTCATCGACAACGTCAACTGGGTCCACAAGCGCTGGTAGTCAACCATCTGAAACGGAAATTCAAGCGACAATCCGTTAATATTGAGGAGGAACCTCGTATGGCAGAAGCAAAAACCATAAAGAAAACGGTCAAGAAAGTAAAAACGGCCGACCCCAAGGCCGCCAGCATCGACGCCGCCACCCAGGAAATGCTGGCCCGCGCCCAGAAACTCGGCATCGATACCGTGTTCGACCGGGCGGTCACCATGAAACCTTGCAATATCGGCAACCAGGGCACCTGCTGCAAGAACTGCGGTATGGGCCCCTGCCGCCTGCCGCTGCCCAAGGACTACGACGAAGCCAGCGACGCGCGCAAAGGGCTTTGCGGGGCCACGGCCAACACGATCGCGGCCCGCAATTTCCTGCGCATGATCGCCGCCGGTGCTGCGGCTCACTCGGACCACGGCCGCAGCGTGGCCGAGGTCTTCATGTCCGCGGCGCGCAAGGAAACGGACGCCTACAAGATCAAGGACGAGCGCAAACTGCGCGAACTGGCCCCCCACCTGGGCGTCGAGACCACGGTGGAAGTGGACGGCGAGATCAAGGACCGCGACAAGGACGAGATCGCCCTGGAAGTGGCCGAGAAAGCCCTGGCCGAGTGGGGTAAGGCCGAAGGGGAACTGGAATTCCTGAAACGGGCCCCCGGGCCGCGCTACGACATCTGGAGCAAGCAGGGTGTCAAGCCGCGCAACATCGACCGCGAGATCGTGGACATCATGCACCGCACCCACATGGGCGTGGACCAGGACTACAAGAACCTGATGAAGCAGGGGGCCCGGGCGGCGCTGGCCGATGGCTGGGGCGGCTCCATGCTGGCGACCGAACTGCAGGACATCCTGTTCGGCACGCCCTATCCCCTGGTCTCCGAGGCCAACCTGGGCGTCATGAAGGAGGACATGGTCAACATCATCATCCATGGTCACGAGCCGGTGCTTTCCGAGGTCATCGTCGAAGTGGCCCAGACCAAGGAGATGATCGACTACGCCAAGGAAAAGGGTGCCAAGGGAATTCAGCTCTCGGGCATCTGCTGCACGGCCAATGAGATCCTGCAGCGCCACGGCGTGCCCTTTGCCGGCACCTTCCTGCAGCAGGAGCTGGCCATCACCACCGGCGCCTGCGACGCCATGGTGGTGGACGTGCAGTGTGTTTTCCAGAACCTGGCCAACGTGGCCAAGTGCTTCCATACCAAGCTGATCACCACCCACCCGATGGCGCGGATGGAGCAGGAAAACGTGGTTCACGTCGAGTTCGACGAACACTACGCCCTGGAAGACGCCAAGAAAATCGTGCGCATGGCCATCGACAACTTCGAAAACCGCGGGACCGACGTCATGATTCCCAAGCAGAAATCGCCCCTGGTGGCGGGATTCAGCGTGGAGTCGGTGGAATACCACCTGGGCGGCAGCTTCCGCGGCAGCTACTACACCCTGAACGACAACATCATCAACGGCCGCATCCGCGGCGTGGCCGGCGTGGTGGGCTGCAACAACGCACGGGCCAAGCACAACGAGGCCCACATCGCCGTGGTCAAGGAACTGATCAAGAACGACGTGATCGTCCTGACCACCGGCTGCAACGCCATCGCCTGCGCCATGGAGGGACTCCTGACCCCCGAGTCGGCCAAGGTCTTCTGCGGGCCGGGGCTGGCCGAAGTCTGCGAAACGGTCGGGATCCCGCCGGTGCTCTCGCTGGGCTCCTGCGTGGACAACAGCCGCATCCTGCTGGCGGCCACGGAAGTGGTCAAGGCCGGCGGGCTGGGCAACGACCTCAGTGATCTGCCTGCCGCCGGCAGCGCGCCGGAGTGGATGAGCGAGAAGGCCATCAGCATCGGGCAGTACTTCGTCTCCTCCGGGGTCTACACCGTGTTCGGCACGGTCTTCCCGGCCGAGGGCGCGCCGGTCTTCCAGCGCCATCTCTTCGAGGACATGGAGAAGATGTACGGCGGCATGTGGGATTTCGAAAAGGATCCTGTCAAGCATGCCCAGAAAATGATCGCGCACATCGACGCCAAACGCAAGGCGCTGGGCATCGACAAAGCCCGCGAACGGGTCCTGATGGACATGGCCGACCGCCAGGCGCTTGAAGGCTAAACCCTTATTCGTTAACGCTTCATATCCTCAACGAAGGAGGAACGTATGTCCAAGCTAGTCGCATTTGCCGCCATTCAGGGTGGTTACAATATTGTTTCCAAAGTCGAGGGTGACTACAAGAAGGCCCTGGAAACGTTCAACGCGGACACCCAGATAGGTTTTCCGAACACGGCTTACTACCTGCCCGTGATCTATTCGCTCCTGGGCATCAAGGTCGAGACCCTGGAGGACGTCCAGCAGGTCCTGGACTTCTGCCGCAAAATCCTGCCTCCACACGTGAAGTCCCGCAACCACCTGCCCTATCTCGGCCCCTTGTTGGATGCCGGGATGGCCTCGCTGCTGGCCTTCGAGATCAAGGAGGCCCTGCGCTACCTCAACGATCCAGACTTCTACCATGTCTCCGAGGAATGCGATCCGGAAAACGGCAAACTCTGGTTGGGTGCGGCCGAAGACACGGTTTTCCGTAAACGCGGTGTCGAGTTCGTGGACGGCTCAGCGCCCGGTTTTGCGGCCATCGTCGGGGCCTGTCCCTCGCCTGAAATCGCCAAGGAGATCATCGAGGAATACCAGAAACGCAGTATCTACGTCTTCCTGGCCGCCGGCCACAACGGCACCAGCGTGGCCGAACAGCTGGTGGAAGCCGGGGTCCAGGTGGGCTGGAACACCAAGATCGTGCCCTTCGGCCCGGACATCTCCTCGGCCATTTTCGCGCTGGGCTTTGCCAACCGTGCGGCCATGGCCTTCGGCGGGGTCCAGCCCGGCGACTACAAGAAAATGCTGCTCTACAACAAGAACCGCATCTTCGCCTTCGTCAACGCCTTCGGCGACGTGGGCACCGAGTGGGGCGCCGCTGCGGCCGGCTGCGTCAACTGGGGTTTCCCGACCCTGGCCGACACGGACATCCCCGAGATTCTGCCGACGGGCGTCTGCACCTACGAGCATGTCATCGCCAACGTGCCGCATGAGGAAATCGTCCAGAAATCGGTGGAAACCCGTGGTCTCAAGGTCACCGTTTCGGACATCGAGATTCCCTGCAACTTCGGTCCGGCCTACGAGGGCG
>CAYMAR010000298.1:0-4721 GCA_964388465.1 uncultured Desulfobacteraceae bacterium | reverse complement strand
AATGCCTGCTGCAGTCTTTCAATACGCCCGGTAATGAAATAGCACCAGGGTCAGACGTAGTCCGAAAAGATTTCGAGCACGGGTGAAGGAGACATGGGGTGGGGTCCTGTCAATCGGAAAATTTAAAAACCCGATATTCGCCGGTGGCCAGAAACAGGACCAGATAGAGGAAAAAGCCGGCCGACACGATTGGCAGAAACAGGCCGTGCAAAAGATTCCAATCCCAGAAATTGGAGAACCCGACGGCGGTGACCCCGGTCAGCATGATGAAGATGTGGACAACAATGCGAAAAAAGCGTGCCATGGTGATTGCTCCTGTTGGGTGGTGTAAACCATCGCTGCAAAGCGTTTGCGGACCGGGCATCATGCGATGCGGCCGATCCCGGTGAGCTCAGGGGGCCAGCTCGAAATGGAAATCGCAAAACGCGGCGCCCTGCATGATGGTGTGGGTGCGCGTCAGGCGGATGTCCGGATTGAACCCCCGGGCGAAAGCGGCGTCCCGGCCGCATGAAAGGAAATACCCCAGTTCGCCGACGTCCATCTCGGCGTACCGCTCGGCATAGCGGCAGCGCGTGACGTTAAAACGCAGCACGGTCGAAGAAATTTCCAGGAAATCGATTGTCAGCGCCCCGTCGCGGGCCCAGATGTCTTGGGTTGCTTGGGCCAGGACCTCGAGCGTGCCGACACCGGTTTGCCGGCGCAGATCCCGGCCGGCCTGGCGGGCCAGATCGCGGACGGCTTGCCCGGCAATGACCAGGGCCTGATCCCGACCGAGAGAATCGGCCAAGCGGTCGACGAGCGCCGCTGCCATCCGGGCCTCGATTTCACGTTGTTCGAGTAGGCTGATCGTCATGGTGCGGATCCCGATGGCTAGGCGAGGCGGCCCAGTTCCTCGGCCCTGCGGGCGGCGGCCTCGACAGCTTCGATCAAGGCCGCCCGGACGCCGGCGGCTTCCATGCGGTGCAGGGCGGCGATGGTGGTGCCCGCCGGGGAGGTGACCATATCCTTGAGCTGACCGGGGTGTTTGCCGGATTCGAGGCACATCTTGGCCGCCCCCAGAACGGTCTGGGCGGCGAGCGCCAGGGCCACGTCGCGGGGCAGCCCCATCTTGACACCCCCGTCGGAGAGGGCCTCGATCATCACGAAGACATAGGCCGGCCCGGAGCCGGACACCCCCAGGGCGGCGTCCATGAGCTTTTCGGGAATCATCGCCGTGCGGGCCACCGGGCTGAAGAGGGCAGCGGCCGCATCGTAGTCGGCGGGCTGCGCCGGACCGTCGTCGGCCAAGGCCACCATGCCTTCGCCCACAAAAACCGGCGTGTTGGGGACCGTGCGGATAATGCGGGTGCCTTTGGCCAGGGCCTTCTGCATGGTCCCCGTGGTCAGGCCGGCCACGATAGAGATAACGAGTTTTTCAGGACCCGTATCGGGGGCCGCGGCGGCCAGGACATCGCCCGCTACCTGGGGCTTGATCGCCAGCACGATGATATCGGCGGATTGCACCAGGGCCCGGTTGTCGGCGGCGGCGGCGATGCCGTAGGTGGATTGGATGAAGGCCAATCGCTCGGCCAGGGGGTCGAAGGCACAGATCTGCCCGGGCGTTGCCGCCGCGCCTGCCAATAGCCCTCGTATCATGGCTTCGGCCATGTTGCCGGCGCCGATGAAGCCGATCTGCCTGCCTGCCAGTTCCTGCGCTGCCATATCGCCTCCCTGGGTTGCGTGCCAAATGATCGTCCTGCCAGACACCTAAACCAATTTGGGTCAAATGTCCAACCGGGCCGCCTCTCCATGCCGGAACTGGCCGGCACGCCGTTTGGTGACTATCTTCACGCAATCTAAATTTATGACGCCCATCAATGTCCAATTAAAGGAGAGGCCATGACCTTACGAGACTGCTACGATGTCGTCATTCTGGGGGTGGGGCCGGCCGGTCTGCAGGCGGCCGTCCATGCCGCACGGCGCAAGGCATCCGTCCTGCTGCTGGGCAGCGCGCGCAAAAGCAGCCTGTTTACCGCCCACATCGAAAACTATTTCAGCCTTTTCAATATCTCGGGCGAAGAAATGTTGAAGCGCGGCATGGCGCAGGCGCGCCAGTTCGGGGCCGACATGCTGGAGGAAAGCGTCCTCAGCATCGCCCCCGAAGAGGATATCTACACGGTGAACACCGAAAACGGCCGAGCCGTGGCCGCCAAGAGCATCATCTTTGCCACCGGTTCGAAGCGCAACACCCTGGGCGTAAAAGGAGAAAAGGACCTGCTGGGACGCGGGGTGAGCTACTGCGTGGACTGCGACGGCCATTTCTTCCGGGGCCAGGAGGTTTGCGTGGTGGGCAACGAAAGTGCGGCCGCCGACGGGGCCCTGACCCTGACCAAAATAGCCGGTGCGGTCCACCTGGTCTGCGAGGAACTGGCGGCCGCCGAAAACCTGCGCGAGGAGGTCTACGCCTCCGGGGCCGTGATCCACGAAGGGGTGCGGGTGGCGGCCATTCAAGGCGAAGAGGCCGTCGAGGGGGTTTCGCTGAGCGACGGCCGACACATCGTGGTGCAGGGCGTCTTCATCGAGCTGGGTGCCAAGGGGGTCCTTCAGCTGGCCCTTACCCTGGGGGTCGCCCTCGACGACACCATGAAGTACATCCAGACCAACAAGCAGCAGGAGACCAACGTTACCGGCATCTTCGCGGCCGGCGACATCTGCGGCATGCCCTGGCAGTTGGCCAAGGCGGTGGGGGAAGGCTGCATCGCCGGAATGGGGGCGGCGGCCTATGCCAAGAAACTGAAAGGCCGCTGCCGGACGGCGGCCGGGGAGTAGACCACGCATGCGCGACAACACCGGCGATCCGTCCAAAAAATGGACCCTGACGAGCTATTTTCCGGTTTTCGACGGACCGGAGATGAAAGCCTTCAAACAGGCACTGGAAAATGACATCCAGCAACTGCTCACGGCGGCCGAAGCGCTGCCCGCGCTGGATGGGGCTTCTGCGCCCGACTGGGAAAAGATCGTTCTGGACCTGGAGGACATCCACCAACGCCTGGGGCACTGGTCGTCGTATTTGTCCTGCCTGGAGGCCGCCCATGCCGACGACGAGCGCTATGCCCGCGAGCGGGGCGTGATCAACCAGGTCCGCGCAAACCTGGAGTGTGTGGATATCGAGCTGGTGCGGGCCTTCAAATCCGCCGCGGACGATGATTTCGAATCGTTTGCCCAGCGTACGCGCCTGCAGCCCATCGCCCACGCCCTTCGCCGGATCCGCCTTCGCAGCCGGTTCAGCATGGCGCCGGGCCTGGAGCGGCTGGCCGCGGAGCTGAATCTCGACGGGCTGCAGGCCTGGAGCCGTCTCTACGACCGCCTCAGCGGGCGGCTCACCTTCACGCTCAAGCATCCCGACGGGTCGCACGAAGTCAGACCCATCTCCCAATGGCGAAGCCTCATGGCCCATCCCGACCGCGCCATCGGCAAGGCGGCTTTCGAGGCCGGCAACCGCGCCTGGCAGCATATCGAGGATGCCTGTGCCGCGGCTTTGAACGCCATTGCCGGCGTTCGCCTGACCCTCTACCGGCACCGCCGCCGGACGCATTTCCTGGACGAGCCCCTGTTCAAAGCCGGGATCGAGCGGACCACCCTGGAGGCGATGTATGCGGCCGTAAGGGCGCGTCTCGATCTGCCCCGGGATTTCCTGAAAACCAAGGCGGCGGCCATGGGCCGGCCCGCCATCGCCTTTTTCGAACGCGAAGCGCCCCTATCGACCGAAGCCGCCGAGCCCCTGGGCTGGTCTTGGGCGGTCGGTCGCGTGGAAGATGCCTTCGGCGATGTCTACCCGGCATTGGCGGAATATTTCCAGCAAATGGTGGCCAGGGGCTGGGTGGAAAGCGAGGCCCGCCCCAACAAGCGGCCGGGGGCTTTCTGCACCCGCTCCCAGTTGACCGGCGAGCAGCGCGTCTACATGACTTTCAACGGCACCCTGGGGGACGTGACCACCCTGGCCCACGAAACAGGCCACGCCTGGCACGGTCATCTGCTGCGAACCATGCGGCCCTGGGCGCAGGGCTATCCCATGCCCCTGGCGGAGACGGCTTCGATCTTCGCCGAGCACATCCTGGCGGAGGGCATCTACGCCCGCTCCGACATCGCGGAATCACAGAAAAGCGCCATGCTGGACGAAGATCTCAGCGGCATGGCTGTCCTGCTGCTGGACATCACCACGCGCTTTGAATTCGAGTCGGCCGTTTATACCGAACGCGCGGCGGGGGAGCTCAGCATATCGCGGCTCAAGCAGCTGATGGTTGACGCCCAGCGCACGGTCTACGGAGACGCCTTGGCCGCCGACGGTGAAGACCCCTATTTCTGGGCCTCCAAGCTGCACTTTTATATCAGCGAGCTGTCCTTTTACAATTTCCCCTACACTTTCGGCTACCTTTTGGCGCGGTTTCTGATCGCGCGCTTCAAACTCGAGGGCGACGCGTTTCTGCCGCGCTACGAGGCGTTTTTGAAGGCGTCCGGCAGCGCACCGGTCGAACAGGTCGTGGCCGACACCCTGGGGGAGGATATCGGCCGCCCGGCGTTCTGGCGGACGGCCATCGACGGACTGGCGCCTGACCTGATGCGTTTCCGGCAGATGGTCGCGGGCCGCTGAGATCCATTCGATAACCGGCCGGCTCTCCCGATGGGAAACCGCCCGGTATTCGCCCGGACGCCCACCCGCCCCGTGCGCTTTCCGCCCCCGG
>CAYMAR010000297.1:0-4738 GCA_964388465.1 uncultured Desulfobacteraceae bacterium | reverse complement strand
GAAGAACATGCAGCACGATGCCACCATGGGGCAGATCGCTGTTACCAACTGCATCATCCGAACGTTGTGTAACGGCCTGAAAATCGGGACGGATACAGCCGGAAACTTCGAGAATATCACCTTTAGCAACATCGTCATCCGCAATCACGAGGACGACGCCCACGGGGCCGAGGGCGGCGTCAATCTCTGTGCGCTCGACGGCGGGTTCGTCCGCAACGTCAGCGTCGACAACGTGGTGATGGACAACGTTCAGTGCCCGTTCTACCTGGTCGCGCGATGCAGGAAGAAGAATCAGAAACATCGCACGCCCCGGCCCGGCAGGATGAGCGGCATCATGCTGAGCAACATCCAGGCCGAGGGGGCGAAAACCCCCGCGTTCGTTGTCGGGCACGAGGATGAACCCATCCGCGATGTCAGCATCAGCAATCTGCGCGTCAGAAAAGCCAGACAGGCCTACCGGCAAGCCATACCGGAGTTTGACGGAACGCACCCCAGGTATCCGACACCCTACATGTTCGGCGAAAGGCCGGACGATCGTTTGCCCGCGGCGGGGTTGTACTTGAGGCATACGTCACATGTAAAGCTGGAGAATATCGAATTGGATATCCCCGCTGCAGATGCACGACCCGGTTTGAAAGTCGATCAGTCGGAGAACGTAAGCAGATGAAGCAGATCAGAAAAGAGGAGAAGACACGCGGTGAAGAAGCCGAATATCGTTCTGATCATGGTTGACGACATGGGGTACTCGGACCTTGGCTGCTACGGCAGCGAGATCCGCACGCCGAACCTGGACCAACTCGCAGCCGAGGGGCTGCGCTTCTCGCAGTTCTACAACGCTGCGCGCTGTTGCCCGACGCGGGCCAGTCTGCTGACCGGTTTGTATCCGCACCAGGCCGGCGTGGGGCACATGATCCATTTTGAGCGCGAGGGTCCCTACCAGGGATATCTCAACGACCGGTGCATCACGATTGCGGAGGTTCTGAAGCAGGGCGGGTATGCCACCTACATGTCCGGCAAGTGGCACGTGGGCGAAGATCGGCCGCACTGGCCGGTCGATCGCGGGTTCGATCGGCACTACGGTTTGATCGGTGGCGCCATGAACTACTTTGACATCCGGAAGGGGAAGACGCCCAAGGTGCAGCGTCGCTTTGCCAAGCAGGGCGAAGCGCACGTGCCGCCAAGTGAAGGGTTCTATGCGACGGATGCGTTCACGGACTTCGCAATCGAGTGCATCGACGACCACAAGGGCGCGGACCAGCCTTTCTTTGTCTACCTGGCCTACACCGCGCCACACTGGCCGCTGCACGCGCTGCCGGAGGACATCGCCCGCTACCGCGGCAGATACATGGAGGGTTGGCCGGCTGTCCGCAAGCAGCGCTATCAGCGGCTGATCGAATTGGGGTTGATCAACGCGACGTGGCCACTTTCCGGGCAGGACGATGCCGCCACCGACTGGGATTCGCTCACCGACGAGCAGAAGCAGGTGATGGACCACAAGATGGCGATCTACGCGGCGCAGATCGACCGCATGGACCAGGGCGTGGGGAAGGTGATGGAGGCGCTGAAGCGCAACGGGTACGACGACGACACGCTGGTGATGTTTCTCTCCGACAACGGGGCCTGCCACGAATCGGGGTCTCTCGGCCGCAACTTCCGGCCCGACCTCGATGGGGAGATGGGCTCGGTCGATTCCTACCATAGCTACGGCCTGAGCTGGTCGAATGCGAGCAACACGCCGTTCCGCAAGCACAAGAGCTGGGTGCACGAGGGCGGCATTGCCACGCCGTTGATTGTGCGCTTCCCGAGCCGGATCCCCAAGCCCGGCCACATCACGCACCAGCTGGGGCATGTTGTCGATATCATGACCACCTGCTGCGATGCGGCGGGAATCAATTATCCGCGTGAGTTCGAGGGGCACGCGCTGACGCCCTCGGAAGGTCTCAGCCTGCTTCCGGTGTTCGAGGGGCGGGAACGCCAGCCGCATGACCTGCTCTACTGGGAGCATTACGGCAATCGCGCAGTACGAAGCGGCAAGTGGAAGCTGGTCGAAGACGGAACAGACAGCCGCCAGGGGGGCTGGGAACTCTACGACATGGAGAGCGACCGCACCGAGCTCAACAACCTGGTCGATGCCCGACCGGAGGTGGCCAAGGAACTGAAGGCGAAGTACTCTGCCTGGGCCGAACGCGTGAGGGTGTAGAGTCTGAACCCGTGTGCGTGACCATCGAGAATGCAGAAGGAGAACGCAGGCCGTGAGGGGCACGTTGCGTGATATAGAGCTTCCGGGAGGCGCCTGTTTCCTGGAGGAGGAGCAGGCCGGATTTGCCGTCGACTCCCATCGCCTGCCGGGGGCGTGGGAGTACATCCTGCAGAACGGCGACGTGCTGCTGCGCGTCGATCAGCGGGGGCCGTCTTACGCCCAATCCGATCCGCCCGGCGGATTGATTCTCTTCCGCCGGGAGGGATGGGATCCCCTGCCGTGCTGGCATTTGTGGGTCGCCGATCAGGCCGCGTCTTTCAGGCCGTTTTCCTCGCTTCTGTTTCCCGGATGCGAACCGGATGCGTTTCGCGCCACGTACACGCCCCAGAAGATCACGTACGAGCTCGAGCAGCATGGAGTGCGCTGCATCAGCGAATTCGCCGTGCCGACGCACCAACCCGTGCTGGCCGTGTCGTTTCGCGTTGTCAACGCGCGTTCCGACCGTTTGGACTTGCGGCTGACGCCGGTCTTGAAGCCCTACTTCAACGCGGCGCGGCTCGATCCGTGGGACCGACCCGAATGGTACCTGCGAAGCGCGTTCTGCCGGGGCGAACGCACGGGGTTCTGGACGCGATTGATGAACATGCAGGCCGACCCGTCAAAGCGGGCCAACCTGGCGTTCTGGTCCGACGGACCGGCCTTGACGAGCGCGGAACTCAGCTACGAGAGGTTCGTTGGCCAGGGCGGCTGGGACAAGCCGGATCGTATCATGTACGATTCGTTGCGCTTGCCGCCGGACAGCGGGAAGCCCTGGGGCGTGGAGGGCGACCGCAATGTCCTTTTCGGTTATCCGCCCGTCTATGCTTTGCAGTACGCCGTGTCGCTTGCACCGGGCGAGGAAGCCCGGATCGGGCAGGCCGTCGCGGTGACGCCGCACGGGCCGGACTTCGGGCTGACGCCCGAGCGGGAAGCCGTTGCGTACTCGGTCTATACGGAACCGGAGACATTTGCCGGCATGGTGCGAGAGCGCCGCGATTTCTATGGCCATGAAGCAAGCCTGCGCGGCGTCGAAACGGGCGACCCCGCGTTCGACCGCTACGTGAACGAGTGGATACCGCTGCAACTGGACTGGGTTTGCTCGCTCGATCGGGGCTGGCCGTCGGGCATGCGCGGCGTCCGCGACGCCGCCCAGGATTTCACGGCCCTGGCCCCGCTGCATCCGGACCGGGCGCTCGAGACGCTCTGCTTCCTGCTCTCCTGCCAGCGGGCGGACGGGTGGTTTCCCCGGCAGGTTTCAACCCGCGGGCGCGAGGGCGAACACGACCTGCGCGAGTACGTCGATGCCGGCTGCTGGGTGATCGAGCTGGCTTACGAATACCTCTGCCTGACCAAGAACTTCGCCGCACTGGACACACCCTTGCCGTGGCTGGATCGCGACGGGCGTTCCCCGCTTATCGATCACCTGATCGCCGCGACGAATTACTACATTACCCCGGAGAACATCGGCGAACACGGTCTCTGCAAGATCCGCTCCGGCGACTGGCTGGACGGTCTCAACCGTGCGGGCCTGGAAGGACGGGGCGAATCCGTCATGACCACCGCCCAGGCGGTCATGTCGATCGAGTACCTCTTGCAGATTCTGCGCCGCCTGGATGGGCGGAGGTACGGGGAGGACATTGCCCGATACGAGCAGGCGAAAGACCGATTTCGGGGCAGTCTTCTGGATCACGCTTTCAACGAGGAAGGTTTCTTCAACGGATGCTTCTCGGATGCCGGGTACTGGGTCTTTTCGAACCACGACCCGGACGGCGTCTCCCGGTTCTACGGCCCCGCCAACTGGTACGCGATCCTGTCGGGGGCGGCCAGGGGCGCGACAGCGGATGCGGTACTGGATCATCTTGACGATATACGATGCGACCGGGGCTACCGGTTGTACTGGCCTCCGCTGGGCGAGCCTCCCATTGCCCGGGCAGGCCGCATCGCCACCGGGGATCAGCCAGCCGGTCTCTGGGAAAACGGGAACGTCTACAACCACGGAGCGCAGTGCTTTTTGGCCCGCGCGGCTGCCGCCGCCGGCCGCGGCGACCTCGTCCTGGATGCCCTGCGATACGCCATGCCGTACGACCAGGAACGCCACCCGGCGGAGAAGACCGGAACGCCCCCCTACGCCATCGTGAACTGCTGGCAGGAGGTGCCGGGATTCGTCCACCGCGGCGGGCACCCCTTTCTCACCGGGGCCGTCGGCGTCATCTCGCGCGTGGTGTACAACTGGATGTTCGGACTGCGCCCGACCCTCGACGGACTGCGCATCGACCCCTGCCTTCCCCGGGAATTCGTGAGGCCGAGGGTCAAGATCCCCTACCGGGATTCAACCCTGTCCGTGACCGTCGACCATTCCGGCGGCCGGGCGCGGGGCATGCCAACCGTAACGCTGAACGGCCGTCCCGTGGAGCGCTTCGAGCCCGACCCCTTCCACGGGCGCGAAACGGCAGTCATCGACGACAAAGCGTTGACGAGTTGCCGTGATCACATCATTGC
>CAYMAR010000296.1:0-4744 GCA_964388465.1 uncultured Desulfobacteraceae bacterium | reverse complement strand
GACTTCGCCCGGAACATCGCTGTTGAATGCTGGTGTAATGGGCTTGCTGGGTTGTGCCTACGTCTTTATTGTTGGTGCTGATTTTAACGGGCCGGTGATCGGCGGGCTTTTCACCGTCATCGGTTTTGCGACCTTCGGCAAGCACCCCAAAAATACCCTGCCGGTAGTTGTTGGCGTTATTGCAGCTACCCTGCTTTTTGGCAAGGGGCTGGCCGACCCGGGGCCAATCCTGGCTTTGCTGTTCAGCACCACCTTGGCGCCCTTGTCCGGTGAGTTCGGCCCGCATATCGGCTTTATTGGCGGATTTTTACATCTGGTAATGGTCGAACGTACCGCCGCCTGGCATGGCGGCCTTGATTTGTATAACAACGGTTTTGCCGGTGGTCTTGTTGCCACCTTTATCGTCGCCATTATCGAATGGTTCCAGTCAAATAAACCTGCCAAAGCGAGAAAAAAATGAAGACAAAAGAATATGTCATGCACCTGATAGCCGAAGTTTCCAACTATGTCCTGGAAAGCCGCCCGCGCCGCATGGTCATTTCCCTGCACCAGGAAGATGACGGATTGCATCTGGCCGTGCTGGATGATACCAAACGCGACGATGCCGAGATCGCCGAGATGTCAAAAACCCTGAATGCAGGGGCACGACCCGAGCTTTCCGAGTATTACGGATCGATGGCCGGCAGCGACTTGATCGGCGCCGCCCGACTTAATCTGCTGGGCTGGCAGATAAAACGCGCCGATGTTGCCAAGACCCACGAGGGCACCAAGATTGACCTATGGATGGGCTCTGAGCGTTTTGATTCCTCCATGTTCAACATACCAGAAGACGTCTAATTCAAGGACTGCATTATTGAGGCTATCCATACATTTTCGTATGGCAATCTTTCAAAATGGTAATCTTTGTTGGCCTGTCACGGAGGGCTGTGTTACGATACGCAACTGACAATGGAGGTTAGGATATGTATAAAATTCTAAGCAAGGAAAACTTGGCCGAGTCTGTCGTGCGCATGACGGTCTCTGCTCCCTTGATCGCCACAGAACGTGCCGCAGGACAGTTTGTGATAGTACAACCCGACACCGATTACGGCGAACGCATTCCCCTAACCATTGCCGATGCCGACGCTGATGCCGGCACGATCACGCTTATCTTTCAAACCGTCGGCAAGACCACCACCCAGATGGCGGCAATGCAACCCGGCGAAAGCCTGAACAACATCCTTGGGCCGCTTGGCACCCCAACCCATATCGAAAACTTTGGCCACACAATTTGCGTCGGCGGCGGGATTGGTGCGGCTCCCATGTATCCCATTGCCCAGGCCCTGAAAAAGGCCGGCAACAAACTTACCATCATTCTTGGCGCTCGAAACAAGGAGCTGCTCATTCTGGAGAATGAAATGAAGGCCTTGGCCGATGAGCTGATCGTCTGCACCGATGACGGCAGTTATGGCCGCAAGGCACTGGTCACTGAACCGCTGGATGAGCTGTGTCAGATGAATCCCGCACCAAACATGGTGTTTGCCATCGGCCCCCCTTTAATGATGAAATTCTGCGCGGCCACCACCAAGCCTTACGAAATACCGACCATGGTTTCACTTAACACCATCATGGTTGACGGCACAGGAATGTGCGGCGGCTGCCGGGTGAATATCGGCAATGAGGTCAAGTTTACCTGCGTTGACGGGCCGGAATTCGACGGCCATGAAGTCGATTTTGACAACATGATAGCCCGCTTGTCATCGTACCGGCCGCAGGAGGAACACGCCGCGCATGCCTGCACTTGCAAAGACGATCATAACGGAGGTTCCAAATGAGCCACAGTGAGCTCATGAGCCCGCAAGCCCTGCACGAAATCGCGGTTGCCGAGCTGGGAAATATTGAAACCGCCAAAAGCGAAGCCCCGCTTAAGACCAAGCAGCGCATTGCCATCCCGCAGCAGGACATGCCATCGCAGGACCCGGTTTCGCGCCGGCAAACCATGACCGAGGTGGCCCTGGGCTATTTCGAGGAACAGGCGCTGGTCGAGGCCGAACGCTGCCTGCAGTGCAAGAACGCCCCCTGTATTGCCGGCTGCCCGGTCGCCATCGACATCCCGGGCTTTATTCGCAGGATAACCGAACGCGACTTTCAGGGCGCCTATGACATAATTACCGCCAACAGCCTTTTGCCGGCCGTCTGCGGCCGCGTCTGTCCACAGGAAAACCAGTGCCAGGAACCCTGCACTGTGGGCAAATCCCTAAAGGATACCTTTCAGAGCGTTTCAATTGGACGTCTGGAACGCTTTGTAGCCGACTGGCATGCTGAACAGCAACACGCTGACAAGAGCGGCCCGCAGATCGCAGCCGCGACCGGCAAAAAGGTCGGCGTAATCGGCAGCGGACCAGCCAGCATTACCGCCGCCGCTGACCTGCGTCGCGCAGGACACGAAGTTGTCCTGTTCGAGGCCTTCCATAAGCCCGGCGGGGTTATGATGTACGGTATCCCGGAATTCCGGCTGCCCAAGGAAATCGTTGAACGCGAAATTCAGGGCCTGGCCGATATGGGTGTGGAAATCCGCACCAACTTTTTGGTCGGTCGAACGCGCAAGCTGATGGACATGCTGGAGAAAGACGGCTTTGATGCCCTGTTTGTCGGAACCGGCGCCGGGTTGCCGCGCTTTATGAGCATCGAGGGCGAAGACCTGGTCGGGGTGTTTGCTGCCAATGAATATCTGACCCGCGCCAACCTGATGAAGGCCTATGACAGCGAAAAGGCCGATACCCCGATCATGCGCGGCGAAAAGGTTGCCGTTCTGGGCGGCGGCAACGTTGCCATGGATGCTGCCCGCTCGGCGGTGCGTCTGGGTGCCAAGGAAGTCCATGTTGTCTACCGCCGCACCCGCACCGAGATGCCTGCCAGGGCCGAAGAGGTCGATCATGCCGAGGAAGAGGGGGTCATTTTTCAGTTTCTGGAAAACCCGGTCCGCATTCTGGGCGATGACAAGTTGCGGGTGAAGGGTTTGGAACTTTTGTCACATGAGTTGGGCGAGCCCGATGATTCCGGGCGGCGACGGCCTGTACCCATACCCGGCAGCGAACACGTACTGGATGTCGATACCGTAATTGTATCCATTGGCAATGACTCCAACCCGCTTTTGGTCAGCACCACCCCGGGCCTGGACACCAACAAATGGGGCAACATTGTTGTTGATGAAGCTTGCCGCTCATCGATTCCCGGGGTCTACGCCGGCGGCGACATCGTGCTTGGAGCGGCTACCGTGATTCTGGCGATGGGCCAAGGCCGCACGGCCGCGGCGACGATAAATTCAGATTTGGCGCAGGACTGATTCGCGCCAGCGGGCGCAGCGGTACCCCGCAGGCGCGACCGCCAGCGGCCGCGCCGAGGAGTTTAGCGGAGCACGCGGTGCCGGCTTGCCGGCAGGCGCCCGAAAACTTATTTGGCCCGGTTCTGCTCGTCAACCATGACAACGGTTGGCTCGAACTGGCGGGCCTCTTCGATTGGCAGGCTGCAATAGGCGACGATGATTACCAGGTCGCCGCGGTGAGCCAGGCGGGCGGCGGCGCCATTGAGGCAGATTTCGCCGGGCTTGCCTTCGATGACGTAGGTGGTGAAGCGGGCGCCGTTGTTGATGTTAAGGATGTCGACTTTTTCGTGCAGCAACAGCCCTGACTGTTTGATTAGTTCGGGGCAGATTGATACGGAGCCTTCGTAATTTAAATCCGCGTCGGTAACGGTGGCGCGGTGAATTTTGGTCCTAAGCATTGATACTTGCATCGTTCCTCCTGAGTGTCAAAAAAAGTCCTTCCAGTACAAGGTCCGGCTCGATGGCATCGAACAGGCCGGCTTCGCTGAACATGTGGGCGAAACCGCCGGTACCGATTACCAGAACAGGGTCTTCGGTCGTGGCAAAGCGCTCCTTGCGGATGCGGGTGATTAGTTCTCTCATCATGCCGATGTGGCCGAAATACAGGCCGCTTTGGATACTTTCGACGGTTGAGCGGCCGCAGGCATGATTAATGGCGGCGATTTCGACGGCCGGTAGCCGGGCGGTGTTCTGCTCTAGCACTTCCATGCTGAGTCGCAGGCCGGGGGCGATGGCGCCGCCCAGATAGCGTTTGTCGGCGGTGACAACCTCGAGGGTTGTGGCGGTGCCCAGGTCGACGATTATGCAGTTGCGGCCGGGGTAGCGTTCGGCGGCGCCGACGGCGTTGGCGATGCGGTCAGAGCCTACCTCGAGCGGGTTATGGTATTCGATCTTGAGCCCGGTTTTGACACCAGCCTGCAGCACCAGCGGGTCGATGCCGAAATATTTTTGGCAGGCCCGGCGGATCATGTAGACGCGGTCGGGGACGACGGAGCACATGGCCATGCGGGTCACCCGCTCGGGGTCGAAGCCGTTTTCGCGCAGCGTGGCCTTTAAGGAGACTCCGTACTCGTCGGCGCTGATGCTTTTTCCGGATGATTGGCGAAAGCGCAGAGCGATCTGGCCCTGGGAATCGAATAGTCCGGCGTAGATTTGCGTGTTACCTACGTCCAGGCAGAGGGTCAGGCTGTCACGGGCTTTGCTGCTGGCTTTAACTTTCATGCTTTACCTCGGATAATGCCATGGTATCTATGAGCCGTACGTCCTCGACGAATACGGCGGCGAAGCGGCGGAGCTGCTGGGTTGCGGGCGCCGGCTGGGTTGTGGGGGTTGCCCGGTCTGCGGGCGCGGCCTGGGTTGCGGGCGCGAGGGCGTCGGTGT
>CAYMAR010000295.1:0-4760 GCA_964388465.1 uncultured Desulfobacteraceae bacterium | reverse complement strand
TCTACCGCTGGCAGTACCGATCCGTCGACGCCGTACCGTGATCGTCAGGGCTCCCCCGCCGATCTGCAGCCATGGTGACCGGAGATATCATGAGGGCAGCGCAAAACGCCGACACAAGGTGGATACTTCTTCCCGGATGGACTGGCGCAGGGCGGGATCCTTCGGGTGCTGAAGCAACCGGTCGATCCATTCGGCAATTTGTTCGACCTCCTCCGGCCCCATGCCGCGGGCCGTGATGGCCGGGACGCCCAACCGCAGGCCGCCCGGACGCCCTGCAGGAGCGTCATCAAAAGGTACCGGGTTGCGGTTGGTGAACAGGCCGGCGTCCGCCAGCACTTTCTCGGCCTGATCGCCGTTGATGCCGCGGGAGCGCAGATCGATGAGGACCAGATGGTTGTCGGTGCCCCCGGAGACGAGGCGATACCCGCGTTTTTTCAGGGCCCGGCCCAACCGGCGGGCGTTGGCGAGCGTTTGTTGTTGACGCCGGCGGAACGCCGGTTGCGCGGCGAACTTGAAGCACACGGCCTTGGCGGCGATCATGTTGAGGGCCGGTGTCCCCTGACAGCCGGGAAAAACGCTGCGGTCGATGGCCGGCCTGAATTTTTCCCGGCAGAGAATCACGCCGCCGCGACTGCCGCCAAGGGTTTTATACGTCGTAAACGTTACAAAGTCGGCGTGTTGTACTGGACTGGGAATAACCTTTGCGGCCACCAGCCCGGCGATGTGAGCCATGTCCACCATGAACACAGCGGATACCCCGGCGGCGATGTCGGCCAGTCGCCTATAGTCGATCAGACGAGGGTAGGAACTGGCGCCGGCCACCAGCATCTGGGGGCGGATACGATCCGCCATCTTTTCGACCGCCGCGTAATCGATCAACTCGGATTCGGGATCCACCCCGTAGTGCGTGGCCGTAAAACAGCGGCTCGTCACCGATGCCGTGGCGCCGTGGGACAGGTGCCCGCCGTGCGAGAGTCGCATGGCCAGAATGCGGTCCCCGGGGTTGAGCACGGCAAAATAGACGGCCCAGTTGGCGGCCACGCCGCTGTGGGGCTGAACGTTGGCATGCGCGGCCCCGAAGAGACGACGGCAACGCCTGATGGCGAGCGCTTCAAGGGCATCCGCATGGGCGCAGCCGGCATGGTAGCGGGCCGCCGGATAGCCTTCGGCCGCTTTGACGGCAAAGACCGATCCCAGGGCTTCGAGGATCGCCGGCGAGGGGTGGTTTTCCGCCGCGATCAGGTCGATCGTGTCGGACAGACGCCGTTCTTCTTTACGGATCAGGGCGTCGATTTCAGGGTCGCAGGTTGACAGCAACGTCATGCCGGCCTCCGTATGGTGTTTTCAGATGAGGGTTCGTTTGCTTGACTTGTTGTTTTCATCCATTGTATTAGTTGCTCCTTTTATCATAAACAGCCATAATCGCATCGGTTTTTTAGGCCTAAGGACAGGGGAATGAAACGTACCGCCGAAGTTCAACGCAACACGCAGGAAACGCGGATAACCGCCCGCCTGGATCTCGACGGTCGGGGGCATACCGATATCCGCACGGGTATCGGTTTCTTCGATCATATGCTGACGCTCATGGGCGCGCACGGCTTCATGGACATCGGACTGGCGGCCCAGGGCGACATCGAGGTGGACTATCACCACACGGTCGAGGATGTCGGACTCGTCATGGGCGCCATGCTCGACAAGGCATTGGGTTCGCGCCAGGGGATACGACGTTTCGGGCATGCCGTGACACCGATGGACGACGCCCTGGCCGCCGTGACCGTCGACCTGTCCAAGCGCCCTTATTTGGTATTCAACCTGCCGCCGGCGACCGGGCCGGCCGGAACCTTCGACCCCCAGTTGGCCAAAGAATTCTGCCGTGCATTGGCCACGCGAGGCGGGCTCAACCTGCATATCAACGTCAGTTACGGCGAGGATCCCCACCATATCCTCGAGGCGGTGTTCAAAGCGATGGGGCGCGCCCTGGCGCAGGCCGCGACGCTCGACGCGCGCATCGAGGGGGTGCGTTCCACCAAGGGCACGATTTAGGCCCGCACACCTTGGCCTCGGCAGACGCCTGGTCATGCCGCCTTGCCGACAGAGCGCCCGCGTGCCTTTGCGCGCGAGTCGCGCAGCCCATCCTTCAGCTAGCTGAATCGTTTAGGAGAAAACGCATCATGCTTGTCATCCCGGCGATCGATATCAAAAATGGACACTGCGTGCGCCTCGAGCAGGGGCGCATGGATCGCGAGACGGTCTTTTCCGATGATCCGGCGGCCATGGCCCGCCAATGGGCCGCCCAGGGGGCCGCACTGATTCATCTCGTCGACCTGGACGGCGCGGTGGCCAAGACGCCCCGCAATAAGGAAACGATCGCCGATATCGTCGCGGCAGTGGATGTTCCCCTGCAACTGGGGGGGGGCATACGGGATCTGGACACGATCGAGATGTATTTTGCCCTCGGGGTCGCGCGCATCGTAATCGGTACGGAAGCCATCCGGAATCCGGCGCTGCTCAAAGACGCCGGCCGCCGATTTCCCGGCCGTATGGTGCTCGGCATCGATGCCCGCGACGGCCGGGTAGCCATCGAGGGCTGGACCGAAACCACCCAAATCACGGCCATCGATTTGGCCCGGCGTTTCGAAGACTGTGGCCTGGCGGCCATTAACTTTACCGATATTCATCGCGACGGCATGCAGACCGGCCCCAACCTGGCGGCCACAGGCCAGCTTGCCCGGGCCGTCTCGATCCCGGTGGTGGCATCGGGCGGGGTGTCCACCCTGGACGATATTCGCAACCTCAAGCCCCTCGCGGCCGATGGCGTTGCGGGTGTCATTACCGGCAGGGCCCTCTACAGCGGAACGCTTGATTTAAGGGCGGCGCTGGCGGTGGCCGGCGATCAAAACGATTCGAATCCTGTTTGACATTTTGCTTGACCTCTAACAACGGTTGTAATATCGAAAGCGGTTTAACAACGGGCTTAATCCTCCTCGGGGAAGCATCGTGATTCGTTTGCCGGTGACAGGATACGTACTCAAGCTTCATCCCATCTAAAATCCCACGGCCCCTTTCCCGTCGATTGACGCCAACCGGAGGGAGGATCCGCTATTTGGCACTCTTTATCCCCGAAGAAAAAATTACCGAAATTCGCAACACCTGCAACATGGTGGATATTATCGGGGAATCCGTGGTGCTCAAAAAAGCGGGTCAGAATTTCGTGGGCCTCTGCCCTTTCCACGCCGAAAAAACACCCTCGTTCACGGTCAGCCCCAACAAGCAAATGTTTTATTGCTTTGGCTGCGGCGAGGGCGGCAACGTGTTCAGCTTTTTGATGAAGCACCAGGGGTTGAGTTTTCCGGAGGCGGTCAAACAGCTTGCCGAGCGGTACGGAATCCAGCTGCCCCGCCGTGAAATGTCGCCCGAGCAGAAGAAACGCCTGAGTGAACGGGACCAGATGTTCCAGCTGAATCGCCTGGCCCTCGATTTTTTTGGCCACGTGCTGTGGCAGGATGAAATCGGCGAGATCGCCAGGGACTATTTGAAAAAAAGAGGGTTTTCGGCCGATACGGCCAGGACGTACCAGTTGGGCCATGCACCGCCCGGGTGGGATCACCTTCTGGGCTATCTGAAACACAAGCGCGTGCCCCTGACGCTGGCAGAGCGGGTGGGGCTGGTTGTGCGCCGCCAGAGCGGAAGCGGCCACTACGATCGTTTTCGGGGGCGCATCGTATTCCCCATCTGCGATTCCGGGGGACGGGTCATCGCCTTCGGCGGCAGGGTCCTGAACGACGACCTGCCGAAATACCTCAATTCACCGGAGTCGGAAATCTACAGCAAGAGCCGGTCCCTCTACGGCCTGGATGTGGCCCGGCACCATTGCAGACGCAGTGAAGAGGTTTATATTGTTGAAGGTTATTTTGATGTCATTGCCCTGCACCAGCACGGTATTCGCGAATCCGTGGCGACACTGGGCACATCACTTACACGCGAGCATGTGCATGCGGTGCAGGGACTGATCGGGGCCGACGGACGGGCGTATTTGGTTTTTGACTCGGACGAAGCCGGTATCAAGGCGGCCCGCCGCAGTGTCGCCTTGTTCGAGAAAGGCTTCGTGGACGCTCATGTTTTGGTGCTTCCGCCCGGCCACGACCCCGACAGTTTCGTTTTTCGATACGGCGCGGAAAAGCTGCGGGAGCTGGCGGCAACCGCCAAGGGCCTCATGACGTATCTCATCGATTCAGCTGTCAGCCGGCATGGAAAGAGTATGGAGGGGCGCATTCGGGTGTTGGATGAGATGGCGGCCCCGCTGGCCGCCCTGGCCGATCCCGGTGGCCGTTCGGTCTACATCAAGTATTTGGCCGAGACGGTCGATATCGACGAAGCGGCGGTTCGGGAGAAAATCGCCGATGCCGCCGCCGACAAGCGTGGGTCAACGACCGGCCGTTACCAGCGGGATAAGGGCTTTACACCTGCGCGCCGGCAGGTGACGCTGGACGCACGTCACGGGAGCCGTATTGAAAACAAGATTGTTGCCATGATGTTGGAGTTTCCCGAGATCCTTCCGGTCATTCGGGAAAAGAGGGTCGTGGATTATATCGAGGACCCCTTGCTGAAGCGCATTGCACTGGAAGCCATCGGAGAAAGGTCCAACGGCCTTATCGATGATATCGACGAAAACGACAAGATGCGTACGATCGCGCGGTTGAGGGTTGGTGATGAGCAATGGGAATACAAGCGTTGCCTCGATATTATCAGCCAATTGCTAA
>CAYMAR010000294.1:0-4773 GCA_964388465.1 uncultured Desulfobacteraceae bacterium | reverse complement strand
GTACCTGCCAGGCTGACCCGGCGGGCGGGCGGAGCCCAGTGATAGAGATACATCTCTCCCTTGATGCCCTGGTATTTCTGGTCGCCTTTGAACGCGAGCATCAGTTCGTTATCCGCATCCTTCAAGAGTCGGGTGACATCGAATTCCCTGTACGTATAGTCCTTCCGACTCCAGTCATGAAGCTGCTCGCCGTTCAGGCTCAAACGCGCACTGCCTTCGTAGTGCGCGCCGCTCCAGGCACCGCTGACCAGGAAGATGCGCCCGCCCGCGTCCAGCCACTCGCGCGGGACGCGGAAGGTCTTGCGCAGCCACACCGGCTGGTTGGGCTCGGCACCCCAGAAGTTGAGGATGCTGACCGTGCACGGTTTCCACTTGGCGTTGCCGGTTGCGGGGTCAGTAAGCGACAGTTCGGCGCCGTCCCGGCGCAGGTTTAGGGTCGGGTCGGCCCATTTGCCCTGGCGATAGGGTGAAAAGTCAATGGTTGGCTGCTTGATCTCGTGCCACATCTTCTGCTGATAGTTCCACCAGTGGGTGATGGCATCCTGCGGTGAATGAACGGCAGCATCAATCACCTTTACTTCTTTGGCGGGCATGTGGACCTTGGCGGTAGCGATGCCGTCGGTCCAGTCGAAGGGCAACGCCTTCTGCCCGTCGACACCGTAGGATACGAGGGTCGCCGGCTTCCGCGGCAGGCGCAAGCGTACCGTGACATCCACATCTTTGTCTTCATGCCAGCTCACCAGGCAGGTGACGGCGTCGAGCCCGTTGTTGCTGCGGTAAGGCTGAGGCCAGACCAGGCGGTCGTCGGTGGTGCAGACTGCGGGGGCGAATCCAAGGCCGGCAAACAGGTCGGCCAGGAACTCGGTTTCGAGCGCTTCCGGCCACCAGAGGCCCATGCGGTCTTCGCACTGGCGCCAGAACGCGGTGCCGAGCGCGATCACCTGGCCGTTGCCGAGCTTGCGGCGCACGATGGCCGGGGTGCCGTTCTCGAAGGTGGCGAGCACCTCGCAATCCGGTCCGGGGCCCAGCTCAATGGCCAGATTGTCTTCGTTTGTGCCGATGTAGTTCATACTCACGCCCTGATCCGGGAAGCTCTTGCCGGCCAGCGCCTTGAAGACGCTCTGGTCCTTCTTGATCGTCACCGTGCCGTTGCCCGGCGTGCGCAGTTTGCGAACCTCGCAACCGGTAAGTTGGGCAATGGGCCAGGTGTCCGGCTCGAGAACCGTGCTGCGACCGCTGAACGGGAAGGTCACATACGTGCCGCCAGCCTCGACCCATTGGCGCAGCAACTTGACTGATTCTTCGGGGATGACTTCATTGCCTCCGTCGACGATCAGCGGGTAGCCGCCCATCTTGCCGTCGGCCAGGCCGCCGTCGTCCAGGTAGAGGCAGGAATGTCCCAGCGTCTGCAGCGAGCCGCGCCCGATGTCCCAGTCCCAGCCATTCTGGATCTTGCGGGCAGAGCCGCCCACTTCGGGGTATGGCGCGGGCGAGAAGAGACGGATGGTGCCGTGCGTGGAGCGGTAGATGAGCACCTGCGGGGCGGTGTCGGGGCTGATGTCGTATTTGCCCATGCGCTTGAGCACCGGGTTGTGCTCTTCCCACCACTTGCGCATTGCCGGCGGGCGCGTGTAGGTCTGGGCCAGGAATACCGGGTCGTGGGCGTTAAGCCCGGCCAGGAAGGTGCGGCGGAACCCGTTGAACATTTCCGGAATACTTCCGTACGGGCTGCCGGGCTCGCTGGAGCCGGGCACGTCGTAGAGGAATCCATAGCGCTTGTACCAGGGGAAGTACCAGACGCCCTCGCCGGTGAAGTGGCCGAACCCGCCCCAGTCGCGCGCCAGCTTCGTCCAGCGATCGGCGCGGAATTTCAGCGGCGCCATGTACTTGATGGGGCGGTTGGGGTCGACTTGGCGCATGCCGTCGAGGATCTCCACCCAGGCGTCATACTTGCTGTCGATATGCCAGTCCTGCCAGAGGACAAAGAGCCGGTTGCGGTCACGGCCCAGGTACGGGTAGGCGGCCGGCGCTTCGGTGGACAGGAAGATGCGTCCGTTCCAGACGTGGCCGAAGAGCTGCAACGCGATCTCGTTATCGCCCGCGCGCAAGTGCTCGGTGACGTCGACCGCGCCCCACACGCCAATCTCGCCGGCCGGTTTGCCGTTGATAAACACGCCGTGGTAGCGGCCGTGCTCGCCGGTGTGGACAACGCTGTGGTTTACGGGGAAGAAATAGAGGTAGATTTTGGAGTTGGGATTTGGGATTGCGGATTTGGGGAGGGTGAAGGTGCGGCGGAACCAGGTGGTGGCGAACCAGCCGAGGTTCTTGGGCAGAACGTCGAAGATCCGGTCGCCGGCGGGGATGTTCGTGGCTTGCCATTGTTCGGTGTCGAGCGGCTGGGCATACCATTTTCCGGTCAGGCCCGGGAAGTTGTCGTCTTCCTTCTTGGTGGTGCCGCGGCCGCGGCGCCAGTACCAGGTGCCGGCCAGGTCGAGCACCTGCTCGTTGAGCCCGGCAAAGGTAGCGAACTCGGGGATCTGCACCTGCTCCCAGTCGCCATAGCTGTCCGGGCTGCCGGTGAACATGATGGATGCTTCCGCCAGGCTCACGCCGCGCTTCTGCAGGTAGGCACGCCAGCTCCGGTGTGCGGCAGGGGAGTAGTCGTCATGGCGGTCGTACCACGAATCATGCTCAAGCTCGCCGTGCGGGTGCATCCAGCCCATGTTCAGCGGGTGGTCCGCATACGGCTCGATCAGATCCATGGTCTTGACGGCCATGTAGCGGTGGATGTCTTTGTCGAACCAGGTCAGATGCGGTTGACTCGTGTAATACAGGTCGGGACCGTGCCAACCGCTCATCATGAACGGGGCGGGTTGCTCCATGTACTCGCCGAAACGCCGCGCGGTCCAGTCCGCGCCGCCGGCGGCGCCGTAGACGCGGAACGAGAACGGCATGCCAGCGTCTTCGTGTAGCTTGATCATCCACTCGGCTTCGGTGTTCTTGGCGATGCCGTCGCTGGTGTCCAGGTAGACCGGGTCCAGCCAGGGCTCAACCCGGAACCTGTGCTCGATCATGAACTCGACATCCTCGGTCGGATCTTTGAAGGTGCGTTCGCCGTCGACCCGCGTCATCCAGTCATGGTAATTGTTGAACCCGCCCACGCCGTAACAGCCCCAGCCATAGCGGTCGAAGCGGTCAAGGTAGGCCGGGTAATCGGCACTGCCGACCATGCCTCGGGTGTCTTCGGGATGGGCAGCCAGGTAGGCGATGAGGGTGGCGGCATCCGGCGTGGCAAAGACACGCCCGCTGGCGCCGACCACGGCGCCGGCGAACACCGCACCGGACGCCGTCTTTTTTGCCGGCAGCGTCTGGCCGGCCGCCTCGACAGTGATCGCGTCGACACTGGCTGACAGTTCGAGGTCGGCCAGGAATTTGCCGATCAGCGCTTTGGCTTTTGCGGAATCCGCACAGGAGAAGACGACGCGGGATACGGTCTTCCCGTCCGGCGAGGTGAGCATATGGTTTTCGAGGCCGACTCGGCCGTAGCCGCGCAGGGTTTGCGCTGCTGGCACGGTGTAGCCGGATTCGCTCCATTTGTCGGCGGCGTCGGCATGCTGCATGCCGACGGCCAGGCCGGCGGCGGCGAGCGCAAGCGTCATCAGTGTGGTTTTCATGGGGGCTCCCTTTATTTAATGTTGGTCGTAGAATCTCAGGTGAATGTCGTCGATGCGGTCGTCTTTTCCGCCGCCGAGAACGATTTCGAGCTCGTTGTCGGCATCGGACATGAGCAGATTGCTGATGTTCAGGCGCGTGACGTCGCCCAGCGCGTGGTGATGGCGGCGGATGTAATGCCCGTTCACCAGTACCCCGGTCACTCGGTAGCCGGCTTTCAGGTGCAGATAGACCTGGCCGTCATGCCAGTCTTTCGGGAGCAACACGTGGCGACGCAGGGCCTTGGCCCCAGCAGTCGGCCCAGGCACGGGAATGGGCTCTTCCCAGCGCAGCAGGTCGCTACTCGGCGTCCAATCCCCGGCAAGATTCAGGCGCGCTTCGGGTTCTGGCGTAAAACTGAGCCAGATGTTGCCGCGCACCCCGCAGACCTGCCCTTCACCGCGGATTTCGACGGCCAGCAGGTGCGTTGAGCCCGGCACCGCAGCGAGCGTGTGGATAAGGCCGTATCGGCCGTCGCCCGCGTCGAGGCGTTCGCCGTCGAGCCAGTAGCGCGCGGTGCCGATGACTGTCCTTGAAAAATAGCTGCGCAGCCACAGCCGGAGCTCGCCGTTTGTCCAGTGCTCGGGAACGGTGAACCGGCGACGGAAGAACGCGTGCCGCGTTGGGAACTCTTCGTCGACAGCCCAGCACATCGGCGAGCGCGCAGGCCAATCCGAGTCGTCGAATGCCGGGTCGGCCCAGGCTGCCGGTGCCTCGTTGCCCTCCTCGAGGCCCTTCCCGACCCACCCCGTGCCGAGGTCGAGATCGTACGGCGTCGCCGGCAGTGGCAAATCTGTCTTGTGAATTCTGCCTTCTGCATCCTCCCCGCCCCGCCACCAATTGCGTTGGAGCTTGAACCAATACAGAGGCGCGTCGGTAATGCGCCGGCGCGGCGTCAGGTAAATACGGGTTTCCAGGGGCGGCAGCGTGATGCCGGCGTCCGGATCGACCGGCTGTCCAGTCAGCACGTCGACACATGACGGTGGTGGCGCCTCGAAGACGAGGCGGGTGCTCACGGACTTGCCGCTGTCGCGGTTCCACAAGGTCCACACGTCGTAGAGC
>CAYMAR010000293.1:0-4791 GCA_964388465.1 uncultured Desulfobacteraceae bacterium | reverse complement strand
GCGATCGAGCAGCACCCCGACCATTTCGGCAAACCCCCGCCCACCGCCATTCTGCGTCACCCAGGCCGGCAGGTGATCCATCCGCTCCAGGAAGCGCCGGACATTGGCCACGCCCACCGAGTGGGTGAAATGGGCAAACATGGGGACGTCGTTGGGGGAATCGCCCACGAAGATCATCTCCTCCTGCGCGCTATCCACATCCGTGGCAAACAGATCACGGAAGAGGCGGCGGGTCATGGCCAGTTTGTCGTAGTCTCCGAACCAGCCGTTGACGTGGATCGAACTGATCTTGGCCTGGGCGCCGGCCTGCTCGAAACAACGTTTGATCGTGTTCACCGCCGATATGGGCAGCGGGGTGACATCCTCGCCGAAGTCGATGGCCAGATCGGCCTCCCGATAGGCCTGGTCGGCCGAGACCCGGCACCCGGGCACGCGCGCGAGGATCGTCGCCTCCAGGGCGGCCAGGCGCCGGCGGTCCGCCCGGCGCTCGTCTTCCGTCTTCCAGTAACAGCGCCGCATTCGGCGTCGGCGGTCGTCATAGGCAAAATAAAAGGCGCCGTTTTCGCCCACCAGGGCCTCGATGGGCCACATGCGCGCCATGTGATCGCACCACCCGGCCGGCCGGCCGGTGATGGGAACCACCCGGATACCCCCGGCCCGCAGGGCCTCCATGGCCGCCAGCGCCGCCGAGGGCAGACGGCCGTCCACGGTGAGGGTGTCGTCGATATCGGTCAGAACGAAACGGATGCGGGATCGGAGTGCGGGCGGAAAATGCCGGAATGGCTGCATGGCTGGTCGGCTCCCCGGAGCGTTGCGGAAGGGCGTCCAACGGTCGTCTGCGCTGGCGCCGCCGGATTCAGGCCGGATAGCGCTCGACCTCGACCCGGGCCGCATCATCATGGCTGAGGGTCAGGCGGTACCCCCGGGCCTTGATTTCGATGGCGGCCGTTTCCGGCAGGGTGCGGATCACCTCCACCATGCTCCCCGGGGTGATTTCGAGTTCCGCCAGTTTCCGGCTGGCCCCGCCCTTGCCCTTGATGCGGATGATCTTGCCGCGCTGGTTGAGACCGAGGTCCTTGAGGGACACCGTGTCCAGACGCTCGCCTTGGATTTCGATTTGTCGCTTTTTGAGCACCGCGAGGCATTCGGCCAGCGAATCGCTGCAGGTGATGAAATTGTCATCCCGGCCGCAGTGGTTCCTGAAACCCTGGATGAGGGATTCACCGCCGCGGGGGCATATTTCCAGAAACTCGACGAAGCGGATCAGGCGGTCCAGAATCGTCCGCGACACGGCGTGTTCCATCTTGCAGGCCGCGTCCGACGCCTCCTCCGCCTCGACGCAGAGGACCTTGGTAAAGAAATCCATCAGGGCCTCGTGGCGACGGACCACGTCTTCGGCGTGCTTGTGCCCCTTGGGGGTCAGGGTGATGACGTCATAGGGCGCGTAGTTGATGAACCCTTTTTCGGACAGGGTCCGCAGGGCGCCGGTCACCGATGAATTGTTCACTGCCAGGCGCCGGGCGATGTCTTTGGCCCGGGCGGCCTGTTTTTTGCGGACGATATGGTAAATCGCCTCGAGGTAGTCTTCCATGCTCGCCGTGAGCGTTTCCGATGCTGGCATGCCGTTTCCTCATCAAGGTTAAAAATTTTAGGCACTCCGAAGTTTAGCCGAAACCCCCCGAAGTGTCAATGCGTTTGGGATGGACGGGAGTCCGCCGACGCCGTTCGTCGCCCGGGCGGCCGAGGGCGTGCGTCGCGGGCGCCGTGTCGACCAAAACCCGACCGACGGCGTCTTTGAGACCCAAAGCCACGGGATGAGTTGACGATTGGTTCAAAATCCACTAGAGGATTTCACGAAAACTTAGACCGGTTTTGACCGGTGGCGCCGCCGGGCGGCCGACCGACAATCGGGAAGCCCGCAGCCGCGCCTGGATGATCAACCCATGCCATGGAGGTAACCCCGTGAAAATGACCCGTTTGGTCCTCGTCGCCCTTGTTCTCGTACTCATGGCCGCACCGGCCCTGGCCGGAGGCAACCCGCAGGTTCGCCTGGAGACGACCAAGGGCCTGATCGTCGTGGAACTGCAGCCCCAGGCGGCGCCGAAGACCGTCGCCAATTTTCTCCGCTATGTCCGCGAGGGCTTCTACGACGGCACCATGTTCCACCGCGTGATCAAGGACTTCATGATCCAGGGCGGTGGCATGATGCCCGGTATGATCCAAAAGACCGGCCATGAACCGATCCGCAACGAGGCTTCGCGGAAAATGCTGAACACCAAAGGCACGATTGCCATGGCGCGCACCAACAATCCCCATTCGGCCACCTCGCAGTTCTTTATCAATACGAAGGACAATCCCAATCTCGATTTCCAAAGCCGCTCCCGGGCGGGGTACGGTTACTGCGTATTCGGCCGTGTCATCAAGGGCATGGAGGTCGTGGAGCGAATCGAGGCGGTTGCGACCATGACGGTGGGCAACTACCAGGACGTGCCCCGCAGGGCCGTCGTGATCGAAAGGGCGGTGGAGGTCGCCCCCTGAGACGCCCATGGCCGCCGAACGCCCATACTGGGAAACGACCGCCCTGGCGGATATGACCCCGGACCAGTGGGAAGCCCTCTGCGACGGGTGCGCCCGCTGCTGCCTGCACAAGCTCCAGGACCAGGAAAGCGGGCAGGTCTATCTCACCATGGTGGCCTGCCGCCTGCTGGACCGGCAGACCTGCCGCTGCCGGGACTATCGCCGTCGGACCGAAAAGGTGCCCGCCTGCCTGGTGCTCTCGGCGGAAACGGTTGCACAGGCCGACTGGCTGCCGGACACCTGTGCCTACCGCCGGCGCCTGGCGGGGGCGCCGCTCGCCTGGTGGCATCCGCTGGTTTCAGGTCGACGCGCGACGGTCCATCAGGCCGGCGTGTCGGTGCGGGGTATCGCCCTGTCCGAAGAGGACGTCCACCCGGCGGACTGGGTCCGCTTGATCCTGGACTGGGCCAACCCACCCCGGAAACGGCCGATTACATAAAACCAGCGGGCACCGTGGGAAAGGCGGTTAGCGGCCATGCACATCTTCCTGAAATACCATCGATGGCGCTGGATAGCGGCGCTCATGCCAGCCATCGCCGTTCTGATGCTGACAACGGCCTGCGGCACCACCCATGCGCTGGCCCGCTTGGGACGGCCGGCCGACCGCCGCCGCCTCGCCCCGGGCGACCTGGTGCGTTTCCGCCCACCGGGGCGCAAACAACACGTCGGCATCTATCTAGGGCGCAACGAATGCGTGCATGCCTCCGCCAACCGCGGTGTGATGATCTCACGGCTGGACGCGCACTACTGGCGCCGCAGCTTCTGGACGGCCCGCCGCGTGCTGGATTGAACTCCCCCTGATACCGGCCGAACAGCCGGCCTGATACCGCGAGGATGCCGGCACACCGCGCTTCGCACTGGACAATTGCGTCCCTTTCTGATTGATTTAGGCCGTCGAGGCGTTATCATTGCAGCAGTCAACCCGGCCCGCCCAATTCCGGCCGCGCCGGCATCAGAAATCATTCGATGAAACAGAAAAAGAAAACCGGCAAGATCGGGCGCAACCAGCTCTGTCCCTGCGGCAGCAATCGCAAGTACAAGAATTGCTGTATGGACCGGCCGGGCGCGAAACCGGAGCCCGTCGAGAGCGTCTATCGTCGGAAGTACAACATCCGCCTTAAAACTGCGGAGGAAATCGCCAAAATCCGGAAGGCCGGCGACCTGGTGATGGCCACTTTCCGGGAAGTCGAAGCCATCCTCGAACCCGGCCTCACCACCGGGGCCATCAACACCGTGGTGCACGAATTCACGCTGCAGCACAAGGCCCAACCGGCCCCGCTGAACTACCGCGGCTTTCCCAAGAGCGTCTGCGTGTCCGTCAACGAGGTCATTTGCCACGGCATTCCCGGCGAGCGGGTGCTCAACGCGGGCGATATCGTCAACGTGGATATCACTTCCATCCTGGACGGCTATTATGCCGATGCCAACCAGACCTACTTCATCGGCACGCCCGGTCCGGAGGCCCGCAAGATCGTCGATGTGGCCCGCAACAGCCTCAAGGCGGGGCTGGCCATGGTCAAACCGGGGCACACGGTGGGTGATATCGGCTGGGCCATCCAGGCCTATGCCGAGGGGCAGGGCTGCTCCGTGGTGCGTGAATTCGTCGGCCACGGTGTCGGTCTGGCGTTTCACGAAGCCCCCCAGGTGCCGCATTTCGGCGAACGCCACACGGGCATCCCCCTGGTGCCCGGGATGGTCTTCACCATCGAGCCCATGATCAACCTGGGCGGGCACGCCCTGCGCATCCTGCCCGACAAGTGGACCGCCGTAACGGCCGACGGCTCGCTCTCGGCGCAGTTCGAACAGACCGTTCTTGTCACCGACGCGGGTTACGAAAGCATGACGCCCTACGACCTTTAGCCGCCGGCATCAAATCCGGCGAGGTACGGCACCCATTAGCATGTTCGAAAACACCGCCATCTACCAGGAAGTGCTCAACAATCTCTACGAGGGGGTCTACTTCCTGGATACCGACCGCACCATCTCCTTCTGGAACCAGGGGGCCGAGCGCATCACCGGCTACGTGGCCCCGGAAGTGATGGGGCGCCCCTGCGCCGACGACATCCTCTGCCATGTCGACCAGGAGGGCACCAGCCTCTGCCAGGAGGACTGCCCCGCGGCCCGCACGCTCGAGGACGGCCAGGCGCGCGAGGCCGATGTCTTTTTGCTCCACCGCAACGGCCATCGGGTGCCCGTGCGCATCCGGGTGGCCCC
>CAYMAR010000292.1:0-4803 GCA_964388465.1 uncultured Desulfobacteraceae bacterium | reverse complement strand
GAGCCGTCAGCGGACGCTGTCGGCCGAAGACGCTGGCCCGCGCACCACCCCATTTCCTCCACCAACGAACCCCGGGACCATTTTGTCGAAAGGGAGGGCGTCTGCTTTGCGGGCGTCCATCTGATTCTGGATTTTTGGGGGGGGCGGCATCTGGATGATCTGGACCGCGTGGAGGCCGCCCTGCGTGAATGTGTCACGCAATGCCGGGCCACGCTTCTCCACATCCACCTGCATCATTTTGCGCCCAATGGCGGTATCTCCGGTGTCGCCGTCCTGGCGGAGTCGCACATCAGCGTGCACACCTGGCCCGAGCGCCGCTTCGCGGCTTTCGACGTTTTTATGTGCGGCAAGGCCCGGGCCGAAGAGGCCGTCTCCGTTCTCATGCGGTCCTTTGCACCCCAAAATGTCCAGATCACCGAGAACCTGCGAGGAATGTCGGGGCATGCGCGAGTTCGTTGAAACCCTCTACGACAGCTATGGCCAGTTGTTCCGGGTCGACGAGACGCTCTTTGAGGACAAGACCGCTCATCAGCATCTGTTGATCTTCCACAATGCCGCTTTCGGGCGGGTGCTGGTGCTGGACGGCATCGTCCAGACCACCGAAAGGGACGAATTCATCTACCATGAAATGCTTTCCCATGTGCCCATCCTGGCCCACGGGAACGCCCGCGAGATTCTGATCGTCGGTGGGGGCGACGGCGGTACGCTCCGGGAAGTGACCCGCCACCGCTCGGTCGAGCGAATCACCCAGGTCGAGATCGACAGGCGGGTGATCGACCTGTGCCGGCGGTTCCTGCCGCATCACAGCCGTGGTGCTTTTGACGATCCACGGGTGAATGTCGTTATCGATGACGGCCTGCATTTCCTGCAGACGACCGCGCGGCGATTCGATGTGATCATCAGCGACAGCACCGACCCGATCGGGCCCGGCGAGGCGCTTTTCAGCCGTGAATTCTATGCCGCCTGCCAGGAGCGCTTGAATCCGGGAGGCATCCTGGTCACGCAAAACGGCGTGGCCTTCATGCAGCCGGAAGAACTTGCCACGGCCGCCGGGCGTTTGGCCGCCGTATTCGAGGACTGGCATTTTTATGCCGCCGCCATCCCCACCTACGTCGGCGGCATCATGACCTTCGGCTGGGCCAGCGACGACGCCGATCGGCGGCACGCCGGCCTGGCCCGGCTGAACGAGCGCTTTGCCGCCTGCGGCATCGAGACGCGCTATTACAATCCGGAGGTCCACCGGGCGGCGTTTGCCCTTCCCCGGCACGTGCTCCAGACGATCGGAAAGCCGCACAATGAATCCCGTTCGTAAGTCCGCATCCCACCAAGCGCGCCCCTACCGCGACCTGGTGGCGGTGCACGGCTCGCCCCTGCTGGTCCTGGATGCGTTCACGGTGGGGGCGCAGTACCGGGATCTGCAGCGGGCCCTGCCGGGGGTGGTGTTCCACTATGCCGTCAAATCACTGCCCTTCCCGGGGATTCTGCGCTGCCTGGCCGACATGGGAAGCCACTTCGACCTGGCGTCCTCGGGTGAAGTGCGGATGATGCAAGAACTGCGGATTGCGGCCCGGCGCACCATCCATACCCATCCGATCAAACGCGACGACGACATCCGCACCGCCCTGCGCTACGGCTGTACGACTTTCGTGGTGGACAATACCGACGAACTGCTGAAATTCCGGCCCTACCGCCGGCGTGTCGGGCTTTTGCTGCGGCTGCGTTTCAGCAGTCCCGCGGCGGCGGTCGATTTGTCCAGGAAATTCGGCTGCCGTGTCGCCGAAGCCGGGGAGTTGCTGTCCCTGGCCGCCGGTCTGGGCATCCATGTCAAAGGACTCTGTTTCCACGTGGGGTCGCAGTGCCGTGATGCCCTCCGGCAGGTCGAGGCGATCGACGCCTGCCACACGCTGATCCGCCAGCACCACACGACCGGCGCCGCACCGATCAGCACGCTGGATATCGGCGGCGGATTCCCCATCGCATACGGCGGCGGGGATATCGACATAAACGCTTACTGCGCCCCCATCCGCGATGCGCTGGCACGTTTGCCCGCCCACGTAAAGGTCATCGCCGAGCCGGGCCGGTTCATCTCCGGGCCGGCCATGACCAGCATTACCACCGTGATCGGCAAGGCGCGCCGTGAGAGTCTAAACTGGTATTATCTGGACGACGGGGTCTACGGCGCCTTCAGCGGTCAGATCTATGACCGCACGCGCTATCCCCTGGAAGTCTTCTCTGATGCCGCTGGAAAATGGCCCAGCGTTCTGGCCGGCCCCACCTGCGACAGCATCGATATCATCGCCGAGACGGTCGATCTGCCTGAAATGCAGATCGGCGATCTGGTGGTCGGCCACATGATGGGCGCCTACACGGCCGCTTCGGCGTCCGATTTCAACCTGCTCAAAAAGGCCAAGATCGTTCTGCTGAGCAGCGAAGCGTTCCCCCCACCGCCCTCGCGGCCGCACGCTTCGTCCATCGACCCGCAAACACGGCCAACCGCCGGTCAGCCATAGGGAACGCCGCTATATCCCTGGGCCCCGGCGGTCGCTGGCGATGACCACCCGATCAAGCATCCCGGGGCACCTCACGATGGCCCACCGAGCCATCCACACGATCAGCGCCTGTTGGCTTCAACCGCCATCGCCACCCGTGCGAAACAACCCGAGCGAGCATTTGGTGAACCATTCGCCGCTTACCGTCCAGGCCAACCTCGCTTCGGGATGGCCGCTGACGGCCGTCCGGGACCGACCGTCTTGACCCTCGGCGTGCAATTGTCTATACTTGTGTCTTACCCGAAGGCTCACATTTCCATCGACCCCCATCAACGAAAGACGAGATGCGTGCGGCCCTCAATCCTGATTCTGGTCCTGACAGCGGTGCTGGCCTTCAACGGGCGCCCCGCGACGTCTACCGGCGACAGCCCCGCGGCGCCTCCCATCGTGCAGGGCGCCAGAACATGGAAGGGGGATCTGGACGGCATGTTGGAACGCCGCGCGATCCGGGCCCTGGTGACCTACAGCAAGACCTTCTACTTCCTGGACGGCCCGCGGCAGCGGGGGATATCATATGAACAGCTCACGCAGTTCGAGACTTTCGTCAACCGCCAATTCAACACCGGCACCCTCAAAACCAATGTGATCATCATTCCGGTGGCGCGTGACGAGCTTCTGCCGGCCTTGATCAAAGGACGCGGTGACATCGCCGTCGCCAATCTGACCATCACGGCCCAGCGACGCCGGCAGGTCGACTTTTCGGCGCCGTTCATCACCGACGTCAAGGAACTCGTGGTTTCGGGGCCCGCGTTCACGCCCCTGACCCGGCTGGAGGACTTCGCCGGCCTGACCATCGAGGTGCGCCCATCCAGTAGCTATTACGAAAGCCTGGAGGCCCTCAACCGGCAGCTCGAATCCGGGGGGCTCGCCCCCGTGCGGATCGAACCGGCCGACGAAATTCTGGAAGACGAGGACCTGCTCGAGATGGTCAACGCCGACCTGCTGCCCGCCATCGTGATGGACAGCCACAAGGCCCGCTTCTGGAAGCAGATCTTCCCGGACATCCGGCTGCACGAAGATTTCCCGCTGCGCACCGGCGGCGAGATCGCCTGGGCCTTCCGCCCTGGCAGTCCCCGGTTGAAAAAACTGGTCGACGAATTCGCCCGGACGCACAAGAAGGGCACGATGATGGGCAACATCCTTTTCAAGCGCTACCTGCAGAACACGCGCTGGGTCCGCAACGCCCTCTCGGAGGAGAGCCTGGCCCGCTTCCGTGACCTGGTCGCGCTTTTCAAGAAATACGCCGCGCGCTACGATTTCGACCATCTGATGATCATGGCCCAGGCCTACCAGGAGTCCGGCCTTGACCACGCCAAGGTCAGTCCGGCCGGTGCCGTCGGGATCATGCAACTGCTGCCCTCGACGGCGGCCGCCGATCCGGTGGGCATCAAGAATATCAAGCGCCTGGAAAACAACATCCATGCCGGGGTTAAATACCTGCGCCACATTCAAGAGGTCTATCTGGCCGACGATGCCCTTGACCCGCTCAACCGCACGCTGTTCGCCTTTGCGGCCTACAACGCCGGCCCCAGCCGGATCAGGGAACTTCGCGCGGAGGCGGCCCGCCGCGGGCTGGATGCCAACCGCTGGTTTCACAACGTGGAAAACGTCGTCGCCCGCAAAGTCGGTCGGGAAACCGTGCAGTACGTCAGCAACATCTTCAAGTATTACATCGCCTACAAACTGGCCGGTGAGAAAATCGAGCGCAAGCAGAACACCGTGAAAGAAAAGGCGCCCTCATGAGTTCGCCACGATCGTCCGCGATACGGCGCCCGTATGCCGTGCCTGCGGGCCTGGCACCCGTGTGGTAGGCGTTTTACGATGGGCCCGGCGCCGAAGTCGGCCCAACATTCCCGCCAAGGGTTTGCAAAGCGCAAACGGGCCTCGGTTCTATGCGCGCGAAAAATAGACGACGGCGCCGTCAGCAAACCGCCTGGAGAACAATCGCCGTTAGGTCGGGAAGATCGCGCCCTCTTCGGCCACGTGGGTCTTTTTCTACCGCAGAGACGCGCTAACCGACTCTACCCGGTGCCATTGTTGGCTTGTAGGTTCCATCCGGATTTTATTACCTGCGCAATAGCTTTTGGTTAGAATATAATCAGGATCGCTTTAATCAGATGGGATGATTGGAAAAATGAATCAAAAAGCCCTATTGATCCCACCGCCTAGCGAATTTTCAAAAACAGTTCGCATCGCCTAAACGGCAGAAAACCCAGACCAACCTTATCAAGGTTGATCTGGGTTTCTCTTCGGC